>NZ_FPHO01000003.1:1082500-1438807 GCF_900117455.1 Hyphomicrobium sp. CS1GBMeth3 | reverse complement strand
ACGTGCATGCGCAGGATGTCGCGCTTGAGGAGGAGTCATACGAGCTTGAGCCTCTTGTCGTGACCGCAGATCCGAACACGGCAAAAAAGAAAAAGCCGAGCGCAACGCTCACGCCGGAAATCACGGTCGTTACGGCAACACGCACCGAGGAGAGCATCGAAACACTTGGCTCCTCGGTCAGCGTCTTGGGACGCGCCGAAATCGAGGCGAGCGGAGAGCGGACCGTTATCGGCATTCTCAATCGCGTGCCGGGCGTCTACGCAACGCAGATCGGGGGGGTCGGCGCCAACAGCAGCGTTCGCATCCGCGGCGCCGACAGCGACCAGACGTTGGTGCTGATCGACGGAATGCGCGTCAACGACCCGAGCAGCCCAGGTGGCGATTTCGACTTTGCATCCCTGGCCCTGACGGACGTCGAACGCATCGAGGTGCTCAAGGGGCCGCAAAGCGCCGTGTGGGGCGGCGACGCCATCGGTGGCGTCATCAACATCGTGACGCGGAAGGGCGACGGCCCGCCGACGGCGCGTGCGTCCGTTGAAGGCGGCAGCTATGGGACCTACAAGGTCGGGGCCGGCCTCAGCGGCGGCACGGAGCGCGGACACTACGCCATATCCGGCACGTTCCTGCAGACGGATGGGTTCTCCCGCAACAAGCTCGGCTCTGAAAAGGATGGCGCGGAGATCTTCACCTTCTCCGGTCGCGGCGGATATCGCGTTGCGCCGAACTATCAGGTGAACTTCGCTGCTCATGTATCCAACTTGGACGCCGATACCGATCCGAGCTTGTCGAGCGCCAGCGGCGACGGACCGGGCACCTCGGAACGCTTCCTGTTCTCAGGCCAGATCGACAATATCGTCACCACGATGGGGGGACGGCTCGAGCATAAGGTCTCGCTTTCCTCGCTGTACGGCGATCGGGAGGCAACCAATCCGCGGAACGCTATGCCGACGACCTACTACAGGGCGGAAAGCTACGGCCTGGAGTATCAGGGCACATTTCGCGCAACCGATGCGCTGACGCTGACGTTCGGCAGCCGCTACCAGCAGGATCAGGCGAGCAACGAGGTGGGAGGCAGCGGCCTCGCCCCCATCTCGCAGTTCGACGATTCCATCGAGAACCTCTCGGGCTACGCGCAGGCGGCTTGGACCCCCGTAGACAATCTCAATCTATCGCTCGCGGGTCGAAGCGACGATTTCGGAATGGGCGGCGTGCACAATACCTGGCGCGCAACCGGCTCCTACCTGTTCGAAGCCACATCAACGCGATTTCACGCGAGCTACGGCACCGGCGCCAAACCGCCAACTATGTACCAAGCCTTCTTCAACGGGGCCGACCCGATTTTCGGAGGCACTCTCGTCGGAAATCCCGATCTCGATGTTGAAACGAGTCAGGGTTACGACGTCGGTGTCGAGCAATCGTTCTTCGATCAAAAGCTCAAATTCGACGTCACCTATTTCAAGCAGGATATCGAGAACCTGATCATCTATCAGAACGTCATTTTCGGCGTTCTGTCGACCTACGAGAACGTCGACAACGTGGCTTCCGAAGGCGTCGAGGTATCCGCAGCCGCTCAACTGTTGGACTGGGTGAGCGTCACCGGCGCCTACACCTATATGGGCGCTCAAGACCAAGCCGACGGAAACGATTTGGCGCGCACGCCGCGGAACGTGGCGTCTCTCGGGCTGCAGGTCACGCCGATCGATCGGCTCTCGCTCGGAGCGGAAGTGATGTACGTCGGCCGCCAGTTCAACCTCTCGCGAGAGCGGGACGAACTCGACGCGTTCACGCGTGTGAATCTCAACGGAACATGGCAGCTTGACGAAACCACTCAGGTCTTCGGCAGGATCGATAATCTCTTCGACGTCGACTACGAGACCGTAAGAAACGCCGGAGAGGCTGGCCGCTCTGGTTATCTCGGCGTGCGTATGAGCTTGAACTGAGACCGTCATCACATGCCGAACCAATCGTCCCTTTCAGATCCACAAAACGGAGGACTATCTATGAAACACGTGCTCTCTCGCGGTGCTCTCATCGCTTTGGCGATGCTGCCGACAGCGGCCTGGGCCCATCCGGGCCTGCATGGTGAAACGAGCTTCATGAGCGGGTTCCTGCACCCGCTCACGGGCATCGACCACATGCTGGCCATGGTGGCCGTCGGCCTCCTCGCAGCCTGTCTCGGCGGCCGATCGCTTTGGGCGGTGCCGGCAAGCTTCATCCTTGCCATGGTGATCGGCGGAGCCCTCTCCGTTGCGGGAGTCCATATTCCGGTCGTGGAGGGCGGCATCGCCGCCTCCGTCATCGTCCTCGGTGTGCTGGTCGCGATCCAAGCCAAGATTTCGGTCGCGTTTGCGGCGGCGCTTGTTGCTTTGTTCGGACTTTTTCACGGCGCCGCTCACGGCACCGAGATGCCTGTCGACGCGTCCCTGTTCGGCTATACGGCCGGGTTCGTCGTCGCGACTGCAATTTTGCATGCACTGGGCATCGCCATCGCGTTCGTCGCGGCCGCCCTGTCGGAGCGGCATTCCCAGAACGTTGCTCGCCTCGGCGGCGGTGCCGTTGCAATCGCCGGCATCGTCCTGACGGGTGCAAGCCTCTGAAGGCGAGTGGCGAGAACCGGGAGGCGGGACCCACACCCTTGCCTCCCGGCCTTCTTTGTGAACGCTCCGGGGTCGCCGATTAGATTCGGGTCGCATCCATAGCGTCCAACCAATTACCGGCGCCTGAAATATTAGAGAGAGAGCGATTCCGCTTACCGCTGGTGGCGCAACCAAGGGGGACGCTCTCCACCAATGGCATGCATACAATGCCCGGGCATGTTCGACGTTTCGATATCCCTCTTCACGCTGGTTACTGCGACCTTTTTCAGCGCAGGCGTCGTCAAGGGCGTCACAGGCATGGGCTGCCGACGGTTGCGATGCCCTGCTCGGAGCCCCCTTTTCGTCGCTCGCGGCGGCACGCCTTTTGATGGTTCCGTCATTCGTCACCGACGTCTGGCAACTGTTGGCAGGTCCGAGCTTCGGGGGGGCTTACTGCGCCTATGCTTTTTGAGCAGGGCAGGCCAGGAAACTTGGCATGCGGCCGCTGTCGGCAGAACAGCTAGTGGGGTGAGGCTAGTGAAAGGGTGACGTATACGACGTCGCCGTCAATCTCGGCGGTCATCGGCAAACCGCTGCGGCGAAAGACGGCAAGCATAGCCGCGTTCTGCGGCAGAACATACGCCTCGAAGCGTGCCAGACCTCGCTCGCGCCCGATCCGTACGAGATGTTTCAGGAGAAGAGAGGCATCGCCGCGTCCCCGCCACTCCTTACTGCAGATAAAGGCCAGTTCCGCACTTTTGTCGGCGTCGGACTCTCCTCCGACGGCATAGCGACCGCCGCCAATCAGGGCGTCCCTGCTTTCAGGTGGCCCTATGACCACGAGCGCGACGACGCGGTCGAAATCGACGTCCGTGATTGCGTGCAAATCCTGCTCCGACAAGTTCTTCTTGTACGTCAAGAACCGTGTGTAGACGGACTCGCGGTCAAGATCCTCGAACGCGGAAATAACCGCGGACCGGTCGTCCGCGCGAATCGCGCGAACGGTCACCGGCGTGCCGTCCGTAAGTGTATCGGAGGAAAGGTAGTTTCTCGCATCAATCACGGCACCACCTCTGGAGGGCCGCGCGGCAGGTCCGGAAGCCGCCATTTACTATATCATCCGATGGCGTACGTGTTTGCTTTTTTGATATAGTCCATTCTGTTGGTTTCCAAGGCTGGACAGCGTCGCGGAGGCTCGAATGCCTCTTATCGAGACCGAACTGGATTGTGCGGTCGGCAGCATCAGCCTCAAACCCGCCACGAGGTGCAACGCACTGTCGAATCTGGTCGAAGCGATCATCACGACGCTGAAGCGCTTTGCACGCGTAGTGCTACCGAAATTTTCCGGCCACTGAGTTCAGGAAGCGGGACAGCCCGCCGGGCAGGGAGGTTTGCATGGGAGACCGACGGTCGACACGAAAAAGCGAGAACGAGACCAAGAAGCAAAAGTCCCGCGACGACGAGCGAAACAGCGACGCCAAGCTGAAGCGCACGGCCTTTGAGAAGGAGCTCAAACGCCTGCATGGAGAGCTCGTTAAGCTGCAGGAGTGGGTTCGGCATGAAGGCCGCAAGGTCTGCATCGTCTTCGAGGGACGTGACGGCGCCGGCAAGGGCGGCACGATCAAAGCCATAACGGCACGCGTCAGTCCGCGTATTTTCCGCGTCATTGCGCTACCCGCGCCCACCGAGCGCGAGAAGTCGCAGATGTACATTCAGCGCTACATCCCCCACCTGCCAGCGGCCGGTGAGATCGTGATCTTCGACCGCAGCTGGTACAATCGCGCGGGCGTGGAGCGTGTGATGGGCTTCTGCTCCGAGGAGCAAACAAGGCGATTTCTAGATGTCGTGCCCGATGTCGAAAAGGCTATCACGGAGTCGGGAGTCATTCTGCTCAAGTACTGGCTTGAGGTCGGCCCAGAGGAGCAGACGCGGCGGCTCGAGGCCCGCATCGACGATCCTCGCAAGATCTGGAAGTTGTCGCCTATGGATTTGAAGTCGTATACGCGGTGGGACGACTATTCGAAGGCACGGGACGAAATGTTCCGCGCGTCGGACACGGCATGGGCGCCGTGGTACGTCGCAAAGTCCGACGACAAACGGAAAGCCCGCCTCAACATCATCGAGCACATCCTTAGCAAGATTCCGTACAAGAGTGTGCCGCGCGAGGAGGTGAAGCTCCCGAAGCGGAAAGCATCGTCAAGCGCATCCGGGCACCCGGTGAAAGAGGTGCCAGAGCTGCACTGACGATCGACGCTGTCGCCGTTCGAGTCTATTGAGCCGTCCAACCGCCTTCGATCGGGATCGCTGCGCCCGTGATCTGCGCGCCTGAGTCGCTGCAGAGGAATACGGCGAGTGCACCAATCTGATCGGCCGTAACAAACTGGTGGGTCGGTTGGGCGTGGAGCAGAACGTCGCGCACGACCTCTTCTTCCGAGATGCCCCGCGCCTTGGCAGTCTCAGGAATCTGCTTCTCGACCAACGGTGTCAGCACATAGCCCGGGCATATGGCGTTCACCGTTATGCCGTGCTCGGCCGTCTCGAGGGCTACGGCCTTGGTCAAGCCGAGGATCCCGTGCTTCGATGCCACATAGGCCGACTTGAACGGTGACGCGACGAGCGCATGTGCTGAAGCAATATTTATGATGCGGCCCCACTTGCGCTTCTTCATCCCCGGGACGACGGCACGCATGGCGTGGAAGGCTGCCGACAGGTTGATGGCGATGATCGCGTCCCATTTATCTGCGGGAAACGTTTCGATGGGCGCGACGTGCTGGATGCCCGCATTATTGACGAGGATGTCCACCTCCCCGAACGCGCTTCGCGCATGCTCCACCATCGCTGAGATCTCGTCGGCCCTGGACATGTCCGCGCCAGAGTAGGCCGTGTTGACACCGAAATCCTTCTCGATTGCCATACGGTGGCGCTTAATGTGGGTCTGCTCGCCGAGCCCATTGATAAGTACGTTCATGCCCTGCGCGGCGAAAGCCCGTGCGATTGCGAGACCGATACCGCTCGTCGAGCCGGTGACGATTGCCGATTTTCCTTTCAGTGTTGGCTTAGGTGTTGCTTCGATTTTTGCGGCTGCGCTTCCATGTCTCATCACACTTCTCCTCCAATGCCAGCTGGCGCCGCGAGCTATCTCGCTAGAGTGTCATCTCGGGCACCTGCTGCGGAATGACTAGTTCGGCGTCCGTCGCCGTTACGACGTCGGCGACCGAGATGCCCGGCGCCGTCTCGGCGAGCGTCGCGCGGCCGCCCGGAAATTGGAAGACTGCGAGTTCCGTCACGACAAGATCGACGACCCGTCGCGACGTGAGCGGCAAGGAGCACTGTTTGACGATCTTCGACTTTCCCTTGGCGCTGTGCTGCATGGCGACAACGACGCGCTTTGCGCCGGTGACAAGATCCATAGCACCCCCCATGCCGGGCACCATCTTTCCCGGGATCATCCAGTTCGCGAGCAGGCCATGCCCATCGACCTCGAGACCTCCGAGTACCGTCAGGTCCACGTGACCGCCGCGGATCAAACCAAAGGAGACTGCACTGTCGAAGGTGGACGCGCCTGGCAGCGCGGTCACAGGGTTACCGCCCGCATCGGTCAGCGTGGGATGCGCCATGCCTGCTTCGGGTATAGGCCCGGTCCCGATCAGTCCGTTTTCCGACTGGAAGAAGATGTGGACGTTCGCCGGAACGAAGTTCGCCACAAGAGTCGGAATTCCGATCCCCAGGTTGACCAGCATCCCCGGTCGCAACTCGCGCGCGATGCGCCTTGCGATGATTTCTTGTGCGTTCATGACAGTCACGCGTTCGCAACGAGGTAGTCGACCAATGGCGCGGGCGTCACCACGTGATCGGGGGCAATCAGGCCAACAGGCACGATGTGCTCGGCGCCGGCGATGACGGTCGCGGCAGCCATTGCAACAAGCGGGTTGAAGTTTCTCGCGGTAAGGGCATACGAGAGGTTGCCGAGGTAGTCGGCCAGGAACGCGTGAACGAGCGCGAAATCGGCGCGAAGCGGGGTTTCGAGCAGGTAGCCCTTCCCATCTACCTCGATCTTGCGCTTGCCCTCTTCGACGAGCGTTCCAACGCCAGTCGGGGTTAGCACCCCGCCGAGGCCATAGCCGCCGGCTCGGATGCGCTCGATCAAGGTCCCCTGCGGAACGAGCTCGACCTGGAGCTCGCCGGCGTGCATTTGTTTCTGCGTCTCGGGATTGAGACCTATATGGCTCACGATCGCGGCGTGCACGCGCCTGGCGCTGATCAGCTTGCCGATGCCTATCCCGGGCTTGGCGGTATCATTGGCGATGACGGTGAGATCGCGCTTACCTTGCCGCACGATCTCATCCACGATCCGTTCCGGCGTTCCAACCCCCATGAAACCGCCGACCATAATACGGGCGCCGTCTGGAATCAGCGCGACGACATCTGAGATCGATATTGTCTTCATGTGTGCCCCCAAATTCTTCGGGGTTCACGAGCCCGGTTTGGGCTTAGTCAATGATGTGATAGCCGCCGTCGATGTAGAGGGTTTCTCCGGTGATCAGCTTAGCACCATTCATGGCCAGCACAGCCACGGCGACACCGACATCGTCGATCGAGACCAGACTGCGACTGGGTGCCTTCGCCTGCGCTTTCTGTAGAAGCTTGTCGAACTCGCTGATGCCCGACGCCGCACGTGTTTTCAGTGGGCCAGGAGAAATGGCGTGCACGCGGATACCGTGCGGGCCAAGCTCGGCAGCGAGATAACGCGTCGCCGACTCCAGGGCCGCTTTGACCGGCCCCATGATGTTGTAGTTTTCGACCACCATTTGCGAGCCGTAGTACGTCATGGTGAAGAGCGTGCCGCCGTTTTTCATGAGGGGCTCAGCAAGCTTCGCCATGCGGATGAAGGACCAGCACGACAGCTCCATTGCGAGCAGGAAACCCTCGCGGGAGCAGTCCACGACACGACCGTGGAGGTCTTCTTTGGGTGCAAAGGCAATGGAGTGAAGGACGATGTCGAGCGTGCCCCACTTTCGTTTGACTGTGTCGAAGACGGTCTCCAGCTCACCGGGCTTCTGCAAATCCAGCGGCATCATTATGGGCG
Source organism: Hyphomicrobium sp. CS1GBMeth3 (assembly GCF_900117455.1). Taxonomy (NCBI): domain Bacteria; kingdom Pseudomonadati; phylum Pseudomonadota; class Alphaproteobacteria; order Hyphomicrobiales; family Hyphomicrobiaceae; genus Hyphomicrobium; species Hyphomicrobium sp. CS1GBMeth3. The sequence continues at coordinate 1,431,145 of NZ_FPHO01000003.1, read as the reverse complement.
CCTTGACCTCGTTTGCCAGCGGTTCGACAAAGCGCTTCGATTTCTCGTTGAGGTACGTCACTGCCACATCGGCGCCAAACGCGCGAAACGCTTTCGCACAGCCCCACGCAATCGATTGGTCGTTGGCGATGCCCGTCACCAGTGCCTTCTTGCCCTTGAGAAGGGCTAGTGTCGACAGATCGATCATGCGCGTTTCTCCTGGAGACCGACATACTGCCGTTCGCGCGCCACGCGGAGCGTGTGCGTGGCGATCATCAGCTCCTCGTCGGTGGGAATCACGAAGCACGGCACCCTGGCCCCTTTTCGCGAGATGCAGATTGCATTCTTCCTGTTGGCTTGCGTCGAGAGTTCCAGTCCAAGCCATTCGAGCCGCCGGATCACGGCCTCGCGGATTGCAGGTGCGTTCTCTCCGACGCCCGCGGTAAACACGAAGGCGTCGATGCCGCCCATGGCCGCGGCGAGCATTCCGGTGAAGAGGACTATGCGATAGGTAAAGTAATCCAATGCAAACCTCGCCTGCGGATCTCGGCTGGCGAGAAGATCGCGAACGTCGTTGCTGATGCCGGAAATACCTTTGAGACCGCAATCCTTGTAGAGGAAATCTTGGATGGACGGCGCGTCCATTTTCTTTTCGCTCAGCAAATAGAGCACGACTCCCGGATCCAGCTGCCCTGGGCGGGTCCCCATGGGCAGCCCGTCCATGGCGGTGAAGCCCATGGTGCTTTCAACACTCTTCCCGCCGGCGATCGCACACATCGAAGCGCCGCTGCCCAGATGCGCAACGACGACACGACCGCCTGCGATTTCGGGCGCCACTTTAGGAAGTTGCCTCGCGATGTACTCGTAGGACAAGCCATGGAAGCCATAACGGCGCACGCCCTCTGCATAGAGGCTCTCTGGGATCGCATATCTGTCCGCAAGCTCGGGGTGGCCACGATGAAATGCAGTGTCGAAGCAGGCCACCTGCAACAGATGGGGACGACGTTCCAAGATCGTCCGTATCGGGGCGAGGTTGTTCGGTTGGTGTAGCGGAGCCAGGGGCGTGAGCTTTTCCAGCTCGGATAGAATTCCCGTGGTCACGACCACGGGATTTGCATAGTGCGGACCTCCATGGACAACGCGGTGGCCAACGGCACCCGGTAACCTGCCGCCTATCTGAGGACGAAGGAATGCAATGACCTTGTCAAGGGCTGCGGGAATGGTCCCGACCTCAGCCGGGGCCCAGGTCTCATCGGCAAGAATTGTCCGCTGTGCTGTCACCGCGAACAAACGCGGTCGCGTTCCAATACCGTCAACCTGGCCCTTTATCATTCTCTCGAGCCGATCACCCGCCCCAACCGTGAAAAGCTGAAACTTGATGCTCGAGCTGCCTGCGTTGACGACCAGAATTGTGTCGGTCATGGCTCAGGCCCTTATCGGTTCCTGCGTTCTACGGCTGTGGGCGAGAAGCGAGGCAACGGCACAGGAGGCCATACGGGTTCGCACATTGTCGGCGCGCGAGGTGAGGATCACGGGTACGCGGGCGCCAAGGACAATGCCTGCTGCATCAGCCCCCGATAGGAATGTCAGGTTCTTTGCCAGCATGTTCCCAGCTTCGAGGTCTGGCACGACGAGAATCTGCGCTTGTCCTGCAACGGGTGATTTGATGCCCTTGATGCGGGCGGCCTCCAGGCTGATCGCGTTGTCGAAGGCCAGGGGGCCATCCAGGACACCGCCCGTGATCTGGCCGCGTTCCGCCATCTTGCACAGCGCAGCCGCTTCTATTGTGGAGGGGATGCTTGGCGTAACCGTTTCAACGGCCGACAGGATCGCGACCTTCGGCACGCCGAGGCCAAGGGCGACATAGAGGTCGATCGCATTCTGAATGATGTCTCGCTTGGCCATCAGATCGGGCGCGATGTTCACGGCAGCATCTGTGATGAACAACGTCTGAACGTGGGTGGGGACGTCCATGATGAAGACGTGACTGATACGCCGTCCCGTGCGCAGCCCACCTTCCCTGCGCGTCACCGCGCCGAGCAGTTCATCAGAATGGAGGCTTCCCTTCATCACGAGTTCCGCCTTGCCTTCCCGTACGAGCTCGACGGCCCTTTCAGCCGCTGCGACGCTGTGAGGGACGTCGACAACCTCGGTATGGCTGATATCGATGCCGGACGCTTCCGCCAGTCCAACGATGCGTTGCCTGGGTCCGACAAGGATCGGCACAAGCAGCCTCTGCTCTGCCGCCTCCATGGCGCCGCGGAGCGAAGTCTCGTCGCACGGATGGGCGACGGCTGCTGAGAGCGGTAGCAATCGGGACGCTGCTGCAATCAAACGTTCGTATTTCTCGTGACCGTGAATGTGAGAAACAGTGGCCTTCTTCGTCATCGCAAGTTCTCCCGAACTACGAGAGCGGGCCGCCGCCAGGCGCTACCACTTCAAAAAAAGACCGACTTCGCCCGGCATACCTCCCGGGAAGCTGATGATCTCCGCATGCAATTTGTAGCCGTGCGGACGCAACTCCTTATTGAAGAATTCGTATGCCTTCAGAGCAAACCCCTGCAGAGTGCTCGGCCACTCGGGATCCGCGATGTTGATCCTGCGGCCCCCATCACTGCAGTAGCTGCTGGGGAACGTCATGACTTGGATTTGGTGCGCGCCGCGTTGTGCGGCGATGCTTACGGCCTGATTGATGCGCTCGAAGACTTCGGGATGAACGTCGCGAGCCATGAAAGCGTCGCGCAGATCGAGCTGCTGCTGCTCCTTCTTCTTTTGCAGCTTCCTCTCCTCATCCATCTTCGCCCACTCGGATTCGGACGCGATTTGGTCGAGATCAGCGGGACGTAAAAGCGTTACCATTGGTCCTTCCTCCCATCTGTTTATGCTTGGCCATGTGTTCGGCCTATTAATGCTTGCTGCCTCGCGGATCCTGCACATGGGAGTGGCGCAACTCCACCGCGTGCGGGCGCTTACGTCCGTTATCCGCTGGCCCTTTCTCGGTCTCATCTGCGGCTTGCTCGAGGTAGTGATCGACCTCTGCCATGCGCGCCTTGGCCTCTTCACCGCGGAGTGGAACCGCGTCGATCATGCGATGCACGGCCGCCGCCATGCGTCTTGCAAGGCCCGGATCTTTGGCGAGCATGCCGGGAATGGCCGCAACGGCCCGCTGCTCATCGAGCAACACGAGCAGGAATTGCTCACGGAGGACGCGCTTAAATTCCTCAAGCGTGTATCCCTTGCCCGCTTCCCTGCGCAGGGCGCGCAGAAGGTTGAAGCCACGCTCGTCGATTACTCCCTCGGGAAGCCGCACATAGATCAACGCGCGCAGCGCCGCCTCACGCGGACCGCCCTCGGACACTCTGCGTTTGATCTCCGCGATATGCTGACGCACTAACGCCGCATGGGCAGCCGTCATCGGATGCGGCTGGTGCGGCTCTTCGGCGTCAGCCTTCAAGCCGACAAGCGCCTGCAGCAACGACGAGCCGTAGATTGCGTGAAACGTAGCCTCAAGAAGCGTGTCTCGCATGTCTCGGTAGGCATTCAGCGACGTTTCTATGGCGTCCGAAACGGAGCATTGCGCCTGCCACAGGACGTTGCTTTCCAACGCAGGTTGCCTAGCCACCCGAACACACTTTGCGATCCATTCGATCGCTTTCATGTACGGATTTTCGTTGCTGAAGATCTCATACTGGAGACGTAGCGGATGCAGCTGGCGCATGGCGCCCGCCATTCCTTCTGTCATATATGGCCTGAGCCATGGTTGCATGAAGGTGCGATAGAGACCGAGATTGATCTCAGATATGCGCGCGGCGGCCGCGAACTCGCGGTCGTCCCCAGCATCGTTGGCGCCGTAGGCGCGAATGTCGTCGAGTGTGCGCGCCTCGAAGCGAACCAAGTACTCGCCTTCGATCAAATCGCTGTCTTTCCCGGCCGCACCCTTCGGAGTTATGACGGCCTCGTAGAGACCGGGCGGCAGTACGTCGATGAGGTCGATGTTACTCGTGAACTCGTCGTGCTCCTTGCGAGCAACGGAGCCGGAAACGAAGATACCGAGGTGGCCGATGGTCTCATGAACCGCGTAGACGATCGTTTGCCCATGGGCGCGAATGTCGTCGACGGAGCTATAGATATCCAGAATCCAGTCGAGCGCCTGTTGGGGAGGTGTGATGTTGTCGGCCCTCGAGCAGAAAACAAGGATCGGCGATCTGATGTTCCTGAGGTCAATCTGCGTTCCGTCGCTCGTCGCAAGCCGTCCCCTGGACAGTTTGTTGCCGATGAAAAGCTCATCGGCAATGAACTGCATCTCCGCCGCGTTGAGCAGCACATGCCCGCCCCACCACTGCTCGAATTCGAGATAGCGAGGTGCTTCCTTGTCGACATTTGCGTAGAGATTGTATTGCTTCGACCAGAGTGTGTTCGCCGGATTCAGATTCTCGAAATTCGAGACGAGCCAAGCGCCGTCGAATTTGCCGGCTCCGAGATCGCCGGTGAGGGCGGTGAGCCAGCTTCCGCCGAGTAGGCCGCCGGTGTAGCGCATCGGATTTTCGCCGCGCACCCCCGTCCAATAGGAAAGCGGGGACCCTGCGATAATGATCGGGCCAAAGAGTTCTGGTCGCAGGGCCGCCAACATCATGACCGCCCAGCCGGCTTGGCAATTTCCCACGACGGCTGGCTTTCCCTCCGCTTGGGGATGAGTTGCGACGATGCGCTCTAGGAACGCCGCCTCGGCCGTCGCGACATCCTCGATCGTTTGACCCGGGACCGGGTCGGGAAGGAAACCGATGAAGTAGCAGGGGTGCCCGGCCTTGAACGCTACACCGATCTCGCTCTCGGGCTTGAAGCCACCGATGCCCGGACCATGGCCAGCGCGAGGATCGACGATGACGAACGGACGCTTGCTTGCGTCGATTGTGACGCCCTTCGGTGGCTTGACGCGGGCAAGGACGTAGTTCACCGGCCGCGGCAAAGAACGGCCGTCCATGACGAGTTCGCAATCGAATTTCAGGACGTGCGGTGCGAGCTTGGCGGCATGCACTTGGTAGCGCGCGCTGCGCTCGCGCATGACGTCCAGAGCGAGGACGCTACGCTGCCAGGCGTCGATCCAGTACGCCAGAGCGTCCTGCGCAAAATTTACGGACCAATAGTTTGCAGAGGGCTCCAGAGATTTGAGACCGGCTTGCCTACTCATATGCAGCCTCTCGATCTACTCGATTGCGCAACGAGCTCTGTGGAACCTATGGCCGAACTGTCATCCGAGTCATGGCGCCGAGAGTTCCCAGTGTCCGTTTTTTCAGCTCAACGCGATCCACCTTTGTCAATGAGGGCGGTTCGTGCGGACTCACGTGGTTTTTTAGGCAATGAATTTAACAGCGTGAAGGAACAGCGTGTTTTAAAATACAATTTTCGCACCAAAGCCTGTTCCGTTCAAGCTTGCAAAAGGGCCTCGATTGACTTGCATCAGATTCCCGCTAGTCAAATTCAGACGGCCAGACTTCTACTGCTCCGGCGGGCGGGACAAAAACGAACAGATCCGGACGGAATGCTGGGTTCTCCGCCCAAACTAATTCATTCCGTTGTACGGAATTGTCGTTCGAGTCCAAGCTGCGGTTTACAATCTTACACGGGGCGGGGATGCCATCGCGCCTGATCCAGACATCCCAGTGATGTTCGAAACGTTGGACGCTCAAGTGATCACACGATTTTCCGCCGATCGTTTCCAAGCCAATGGACTTCAACGAGATCTGCTCGCTATCGCCAACGGCCCAGATGAAGTCGATCAGCTTCGCCTGAACTCCGAGCAGGCCAATGCCCAGATACATGGTTCCCACGATTGTGTTTCCGGCCGGCATGCGCGCGTACTTCTGGGTTTTCGGCCGGTACATTGTGAATGTCGTGCCGTCCGAGACAAAGATATAATTACCTTTGCTTGAGGACAGCTCGACGCGGAAGCTGCGCGGCTTGCGAATATAATAATGTGCCGTGCCGTGCTGGCCCATTCCGGGCAAGTCGCTCGTTTCACGAAACGAGGTCTGAAACTCAATCTCTGGGGCGTGCGCAAAATATTCGCGCATGCGCTGAAGGGAATTGGCGCCGTCTAATTCAACGACTGTCGCATCCGGGTTGGTCTGAGCGCGGCCGGGCTCGCCACAGACTGCGAAACAAATGGCACAGAACGCAAGAGTCAACAGGCGCATCGAGTGCCTCTCGCCAAGACTTTATCCGTCTCCGTACGATATTTGGCCCGATCCATCGATCAACGAGACGGGCAGATTAACCCTAAGCTCTTGCCGTTTCTCCTTTCCGGACTCGATTGCACAAGCGATCTCGTGGGCCGTTATGGTGTCGAGCCTACCGGGGCCCACCCGGTGCCTGGATCGAACGTTTCGATACGGCTCGCAATGCGGGCGCTGTTTTCGCCGAGATCGTTCTCGAATATCTCGCCGTCCTGATTAACGATGAAGGACTTAACCCCCGAGTTCCCATACTCGGCAGGCGTCGCGATCATGGCAAAACCACCGATCATACGGCCTCTCGCGATGTATTCGCGGCGGCCACCTGCTGCATTGGATCCTTGCTCCGTCAAAATCCGGTAGAGATAGCCGTGATAAGGCGTCTGCCGGGCTTTGCCGCGCCGGTAGCCTTCTGCGCGTGCTTCCGCCACGAGTGGCCCGAGAGGACTCTCCGCCTCGCCTTCGGCGGTCGGCCAATAGAGGCCATCGTGCTTGCCATCGCGGCTCACCAGCCTGCGGGCATATTGGACGCCCCTGCCGTCGTGATCGACTTCAGCATACTCGCGCTGCGCATCGACGTAGGCGCGCAACACTTCGATGGCTGCAAGCTCGTTCTCGCCGATGCGACGGTCGAGAATTTCCTCGGCACCTGCTGCGGTGTCAAAGCGCCACTTTCCGCCCTCGGCAACGAGCGGCAACGGGAACGGAAAGTCGTCCTTGCCGACGTAGAGGATAGTAGGTCCGCTTCCCGCTTGGTGGATTTCATGGCCTTCATCGTATGCGGCAACGAACCGTTCGCGGGCGTTGGCATCAGCCACGGCGTCTCCCGAACTCGCGATCTCCCGGCCGTCTGATCCCAACACATCGAGAATGGCGTCGATATCACCCGATCTTGCGGCGTCGACCAGAGCATCCACGGCCGCTTGCGGCGACGTATAGGTTTGTTGGCCGGCCGCTACTGGCGATGCCACGGCAACAGATGCGGCCAGAAACCACGAGGCCAGGCCGATGCTGGTACTACCTCGAAGAATCATCTGATCCTCCATCGCGTCGACTAACGGCGCCGACCTCCACCTCCACGCCGCCCGCCGCCACCACGCGGGCGGCTTCCTCTAAATTCACGGCTGCCGCTTGGGCGAGGGCGGGCGCTCGGTTTCATCGCAACGCGACTTGCCTTCCCGCGATCCGCACTTCTGCGCACGTCGGAGCCACGCTTAACATCGAATGCACCCGGGTTTGGCTTCTTAGCTTTTGCCCGCTCTCGATCGCGGCTGGCGGCTTTGCGATCCGCGGCGCGAGGCTTTTGACGCTCGCCAACACGATCCTTGACTTTATCGCTTGATCGCTTTCCGGTCTTGTCGCGGGCCTCTACCGCCCTGTCGTCGCCGCGGGGACGATCCTTGTCCTTGAGTCGGCTCTGAATCTCAGCGCGATCGTGGCCGCGGAACTCGTCCTTGCCTTTTGGCCCCCGGTCGGCCTGCTTATACTTGTCGCGCACTTCCTTGTTGCGGTAGGGCACGGATCCGCGGTGATCGGGCCGGTGCTCCCACTTCTTGTTCACGAGCCTGTCGCGATCGACGTTTATTTTGTTCCACTTGTCCACGTCGATATCGATATCGTGGCGATGCCAGTCGCAGCGGTTCCAGCCCCAGATGCCGGCTGCGATTGCCACGCCGGCTCCCCACCAGAAGCCGTCGACGTAATATGCTCCAGGATAGTTCCAGGCGTAGGGTGGATACGACGGGTACCACCAGTCGCCGTAGACCACGGTCGGCTCGTAAGCCGGCACATAGACCGTCTCTGGCGTCGCCGGCTCGATGATGTAAACCGGGCTTCCGTCGGAGCCGGACTCCCGCACAACCTTCTGTTGCTTGTTATCCTTGAGATTGCCAGCTTCGTCGGCCTTGTTACGCAGGAACTGGATCTCATCCATCACCTCGTCCTGCTGCGCAAGGAAGGCGTCGCCCAGCTTCTGCGTCCATTCGAGCTTATCGCTCATATTCTCGAGGACATCCGGGAATTGCACCAGCGCTTTGATGCTTGGGTCCCATTCTTTGCTCTCGAGCGCCTTTGTCAGAGCATCGCCCTTGAGTTTTCTATTTGCTTTATCGGCCCTCCATCGCGACGCTTGCACCACGTCGAGCGGGTAGGTCGAAGCAATGAGGACGTTCGTCAAAAGCTCATCGGGATAGAGGGCTATCGGCGCTAGGAGCTGCTGCAGTTCCTCCTTCTTGAGTTCGTCATTGTCGCCAAAGGCCGGACTGCACGCGAATATCGCAACCGTAAAGGCAAATAACGCCCAAGTGGCAAGTCGGTCGAGCATGGCGATGCTCCCTGATCGACACTGACAATGTCCGCCCGGCCAATTAATTCGGTGCGATGGGCGGCGAAGTGCCTGGCACTTTTATATCATGTTATTTTTACTGACTCAGTGATGCGTCGACGGCAAAACGAGGCCTGCTGCTCGCCGCTTCCTAATCGCGGGCGCTGCTACGCAGATCCTTCTGGATAAAAGGACCTCTAAGTTCTATTTTACAACAAGAGCGAAACCGACTGATAAAGTTTCGCAAGGTGAATTGTTGTTGCGCTGCGATATCAAAACGAGGCGGGGCTGTTCCATAAGGAATTCAATGGGGAGAGGTGCTTCCGGCTCACTCGATCAAGGAGGCACTTGTCGCGCATCGATTCATTTGAAGCAGCAAGACCGGCCAATGGCGCAAGGTGAGTAGGGAGGCAGCCCAATGCCAGATGCACACCCTTTGGCAACGCCGCATCTGCCCTTCTTTATCACCGCGCCTGGTCACACTGACGTTCTCCTCGTCGTGATGGCGTTCGTCCTGCTAGCGGCTGTACTTGGCGCAGGCGTGTTTTTCTTCTGGCTGCATTCGCTACCTGAGCGAATGGTCCACAACAGGGTGCAGTACGACCTCGTCGCCGTTCTGGCGCTTCTCTCGTTGTTCACACACATCCATGCGTTCTGGGTTGCGGCTCTGATCCTCGCCTTGATCAAAATCCCGGACTTCTCGTTTCCAAATTTCTCGAAGCCGCTCGACAGTATCGCGGGATCGCTGGAAACCATGGCCACTGAAAAGCCCGAGCTGCTCGAAGCTACGAAGGGAGAGAAAGGAAGCCAGAACCATCTGCGTCGACGCTTGCCGCAGGCCCGCGTGACCTAGTGAGGGTGCTATGCTTGAGCTGCTTCTCTGCTCATTCTTTACGATCCTGCCGGACTACATCTATCGCCGCTACGGGGAAGGAAAGCGGCTCGGCGTTGAGATCGGATTCTATTCGGTTTGGTACGAGTTGAGATACGGGATCACCGCATGCCTGATGTTAACTGTCGGATTGATCACTGTGATCTTCTACTTCCATCCCTCTACGACGAACGTCACAGGCTATTTTCGGACTGTGCCGATCCTGCCGGAGACAAACGGTCGCGTCGCAGAGGTCCTCGTGGAGTTCACGGGGAAGGTGAAGAAAGACCAACCGATATTCCGACTCGACGGCCGAAAATCTGAGGCAGCGCTCGAGGTTGCAAATCGACAGATCGCCGAGGTGGATGCCGCCATGGTCGTCGCGCAAGCGGACATAGCCGCCGCAGAGGGGCAGATCCAGCAGGCTAAAGGCGCTTATCAGCAGGCCCTGGACGAGCTCGCGACAAAGGAGGAGCTGCAGCGGCGCAACCCAGACGTCGTAGCGCAAAGGGAGATCGAGCGGCTCCGTAACGTGGCCGACGGGCGCAAAGGGTCGCTCGCAGCATCCGAAGCAACCAGAGAAGCCGCTCAAGTCAAATTGACAACCTTACTGCCGGCTCAGAAAGCCAGCGCAGAGGCTGCCAGGAACCAAGCAGAAGTCGAGCTTAGCAAGATGACCGTTCGCGCAGGCGTCGATGGTCACATAGAGCAATTCACTTTGCGAGTAGGGGATGTCGTCAACCCGCTGATGCGGCCCGCCGGCGTGTTGATACCGGCCGGCGCGGGTCGCCAGTACCTCATAGCGGGCTTCGGCCAGATCGAGGCTCAGGTTATGAAGGTGGGAATGGCCGCCGAGGTGACTTGTGCCTCGAAGCCGCTGACGATCATTCCGATGGTCGTCACTGCCGTGCAGGATTTCATAGCCGCCGGCCAGGTGCGAACGTCAGAGCAACTGGTCGATGCGCTGCAGACGGGCCGCCCTGGAACCCTCACGGTCTTTCTGCAGCCGCTGTACGAAGGTGGACTGGACGGCGTCACCCCGGGCAGTAGCTGCATTGCGAACGCGTACACCAACAATCACGACAGGCTGGCACACGGAGATGTCGGCGTCGGATCTTGGCTCTTCCTGCACGTGGTAGATACGGTCGCCCTCGTACACGCCATGATCCTGCGCCTTCAGGCGCTTGTTCTGCCGATCAAGGTCCTGGTTTTCACAGGACACTAACGTCGAACACTAAGGTTCGGTAGATGCGTTCCCTCGCTAGCGTCGCGCCTGGCCTCGCTGAGCTGCGCCACTACAGGTGGGGCGACGCGCCGGCTGACGTTAGAGCCGGGTTGTCAGTAGCGGCCGTTGCTATTCCAGTTGCCATTGCCTACGCGGAGCTTGCAGGCTTCCCTGCGCAAGTCGGCTTGTATTCGAGCATCCTTCCACTCGTTGCCTATGCCGTTTTCGGCTCGTCGCGCCAGCTCATCGTCGGACCGGATGCAGCTACGTGCGCGGTGGTGGCAGCCGCCGTTGCTCCTCTCGCCGGCGGGGATGCAACGACCTATGCGTCCCTTTCGATGACGCTGGCGTTTCTCACCGGCTTCATTTGCATCGCGGCAAGCTTTTTCCGGCTCGGCGCCCTAGCTGATTTCCTCTCCAAGCCCATTCTCGTTGGCTTTCTCAACGGCGTTGCGCTGTCGATCGTTCTTGGACAAACCGGAAAAATCCTCGGCTTCGATGTTCAGGCCACGGGGATCGTCCCCCGCTTGGTGGAGATCGTCGACAAACTCGATCAGACCCACATTCCGACACTCGCCCTGGCCGCGGCGACTTTTGCCGTTATCGTCGTCGTTCCGCTTCTTTGTGTATGGCTTCCAGGGGCGCTCGTCGGTTTGGTTCTCGCGGGTGTCGCTGTCACGGCATTCGGCCTCGCTTCGGCCGGCATCAAAACACTCGGCGTGGTGCCCGCTGGATTGCCCGCCATCACCCTGCCGCACGTGGATCCTGCGCTTCTGCCTACGCTTTTGGCCGATGCCGCAGGTCTGGCATTGATTAGTTTTTCAAGCCTCATGCTGACATCGCGGAGCTTCGCCTCGAAAAACGGCTATGAGGTGGATCCTGATCGCGATTTCGCTGCGCTCGGTGCGGCCAATGTCGCGTCAGCCCTGTCGCAGGGCTTCGCCATCAGCGGAGCCGACTCGCGCACTGCAGTCAGCGATGTATCGGGCGGGCGGACCCGCGCCGTAGGCTTGGTCGCGGCAGCATCGCTCGCGATTGTGCTGCTTTTTCTGACGGAGCCGCTGCAATACGTTCCCAACGCGGCGCTCGGCGCGGTCCTCGTCGTGGCAGGGCTGTCGCTCGTCGATGTCGCAACCGTTCGCCTGATCTACCGCATCGATCGAACGGAGGCGCTTCTTTCGGTGCTTGCCACTCTCGGTGTCGTAGCCGTAGGTGCCGTCAACGCCATTCTGTTGGCTGTCGTCCTTGCGCTCATGCGCTTCATCAGACTTCTTTCCCGCCCGAGCATCGAAATCCTGGGCAAAGTCGACGGCTTTCCGGGACTGCACTCACTCGAGCGTCATGAGGCGGGACAAGCGATCCCGGGGCTGCTGCTCTTTCGCTTCAACGCCCCGATCACGTTCTTCAATGCCCCCTACTTCAAACGCGAGGTCATGAATGCGGCCGATCAGGCTGGGCCCGACCTGCGGCACGTTGTTCTCGACCTACTTCCGATCCCGAGCATCGATGCGACCGGACTTCTGACAATGGTCGAGGTGGTCGACGCACTCAACGCGCGGGGCATCGATCTCAACGCTGCGGGGCGAGCAACCGAATGGCGCCTCTGGATGCAGGCACGCGGCTTCGAAGAACCGCGCATTCGCCTCTTTCCCACCCTGCGACAGGCGATCCGTGAACTGTCTGCGGGTTCAACTTCGCCTTTGCCCTGACAAGAGGTCGTCCGAAGGTCTCTCTCTTGTTCGAGAGTGGCGCACCCGACAGGATTCGAACCTGTGACCTCTGCCTTCGGAGGGCAGCACTCTATCCAGCTGAGCTACGGGTGCAGCTTTGATTGAGGCAACGATTCACCCGCCAGGCGGTAGAACCTGACGCGCTCGTGGCCTCTGGCCGGAGCCCCTGATAGCGCATTCCGGCAGGCGGGGCAAACGGCCTCTCGGCCTCCGATTGTGAATTGACACGGGCCGCGTCAACCAGGGGCTGACCTCGGCTCGCCGGATCCTTATATTGCGCGGCCATGAGCGAACCTTCTCCCGCCGTTTCCAAGCGCCCCGCCCCCCAGTGCTCCGTGCCCGAGGGCGAGCCCGTGCCGATCATCAAGGGTAGCCACGTCTACCTTATCGACGGATCCGGCTACATTTTCCGCGCCTTCCACGCGCTTCCCCCGCTTACGCGGCCGTCGGACGGGTTGCCGGTCGGAGCCGTGCACGGCTTCTGCGCCATGCTGTGGAAGCTCCTGGTCGAGACCAAGGCGTCGGAAGCGCCGACGCACCTTGCTGTCATCTTCGACGCCTCCGAGAAGACGTTCCGCAACGAGATCTACCAGGACTACAAGGCGCACCGGCCGCCGGCGCCCGAAGAGCTCGTGCCGCAGTTCCCGCTGATCCGGCAGGCCGTGCGCGCGTTCAACGTCGCCTGCCTCGAGCAGCTCGGCTACGAGGCCGACGACCTCATCGCGACTTATGCAAAGCACGTCGTGGATGCGGGCGGCGATGTCACCATCGTGTCATCCGACAAGGACCTGATGCAGCTCGTGCGGCCGGGCATCGTCATGTGGGACGGCATGAAGAACAAGAAGATCGGGCGCGACGAGGTGTTCGAAAAATTCGGCGTGTCGCCCGACAAAGTCATCGACGTGCAGGCGTTGGCCGGCGATTCCACCGACAACGTGCCGGGCGTGCCGGGCATCGGCGTCAAGACGGCGGCGGAGCTGATCACGAACTTCGGCGATCTCGACTCGCTGCTCGCGGCGGCGAGCTCCATCAAGCAGCCGAAGCGCCGGGAAAAGCTGATCGAGTTCGCCGAGCAGGCGCGCATCTCGCGCGACCTCGTGCGCCTCAAGGAGGATGTGCCGGTCGAGATCCCGGCCGAGCAGCTCGGCGTGCAGGATCCCAATGCCGAATCGCTGCTCGCCTTCCTGCGGCAGATGGAATTCACGACGCTAACCAAACGAATCTCGGAGAAGCTCGGTGTCTCGGCACCGGCGAGTGTGAGCCCTGTCGCTGCCGAGGAGAAGGCCCCCGTGACGACCGCCCGTCGCGAGCCCGCCGCCAGCCCGGCGCCGCAACGCGAAGGGGCTTTAGCGGCATCTGATACGCACGGGCCGGGGACGCCGGCTGCGGGAGCGGCCATCCTTTCGGCGAAGATCGCCAAGCTGCCGTTCGACCGCGCGGCCTATGAAACCGTCATCAGTCTCGACCGTCTCGCCTGGTGGATCGCAGCAGCGCGGGACACCGGCCGCTTCGCGTTCGATCTCGAGACGACGGCGCTCGACTGCATGACCTGCGATCTCGTTGGGTTCTCACTCGCCGTCGCGCCGGGCAAGGCCTGCTACGTGCCGGTCGGGCATCGCCCGGCGGAAGGCGGCTTCGACTTCGGCGACAGCGGAGGGCTTCAGCAGGCGCCGCTCGCCGAGACGCTGGCATTGATCAAACCGCTGCTTGAAGACACATCGCTGCTCAAGATCGGGCACAACATCAAGTTCGACATGCTCGTCCTCAAGCGCTACGGCATTCGGCTCACGCCCATCGACGACACGATGCTGATCTCCTACGTGCTCGATGCAGGCCGCTCTGCGCACGGCATGGACACGCTGGCCGAGCGGCATCTCTCGCATACGTGCATCGCCTTCGAGAAGGTTCTGGAGCTGGCCCCCGGCAAGAAGGGCGAGAAGAACTTCGCTCAGGTGCCGATCGAGAAGGCGGCCGAGTATGCCGCCGAAGACGCGGATGTGACGCTCCGGCTCTGGCACAAGCTCAAGCCGCAGCTGGTGGCGGAGCGGCTCACGGCTGTCTACGAGACGCTCGAGCGGCCGCTGGTGCCGGTCATCGTCGGCATGGAGCACGCCGGCATTCTCGTCGACAAGTCCGTGCTGTCGCGGCTCTCTTCTACGTTCGCGCAGACGCTGACGCGGCTCGAGGAGGAGATCAACGGTCTCGTCGGGCACAAGTTCAACCTCGGCTCGCCGAAGCAACTCGGAGAGCTGTTGTTCGACCGGCTCAAGCTGCCCGGCGGCAAGCGCACCAAAAGCGGGCAGTGGGAGACGCGTGCGGGGCTGCTCGACGACCTCGCCGCCAACGAGGACGTGCCGGAGAGCGCGCGCGGGCTGATCAACAAGATGCTCGAATGGCGGCAGCTCTCGAAGCTGCTCTCGACCTATACCGATGCGCTGCCGGCGTTCATTCACAAGGACACGGGGCGCATTCACACGAGCTATGCACTGGCCTCGACGACGACGGGGCGGCTCGCGTCGTACGATCCGAACCTGCAGAACATTCCGATCCGCACCAAGGAGGGGCGCGAGATTCGCACCGCCTTCATCGCGGACAAGGGCAATGTGCTGGTGTCGGCCGACTACTCGCAGATCGAGCTGCGCGTCTTGGCGCATATCGCCGACATTCCGCAGCTCAAGAACGCCTTCGCCGATGGGCTCGACATTCATGCCATGACGGCGTCCGAAATGTTCGGCGTGCCGATCAAGGGCATGCCGCCCGACGTGCGCCGGCGCGCCAAGGCGATCAACTTCGGCATCATCTACGGCATCTCGGCGTTCGGGCTTGCCAACCAGCTCGGCATCTCGCGCGAGGAAGCCGGCGCCTACATCAAGACCTATTTCGAGCGCTTCCCCGGCATCCGCGACTACATGGAGCAGACCAAGAAACACGCGCACGACGTCGGCTACGTGGAAACGATCTTCGGCCGGCGCATCCACTATCCGGAGATCAACACCAAGAACCCCGGCGTGCGCGGCAACCTCGAGCGCGCGGCGATCAACGCGCCGATCCAGGGCAGCGCCGCGGATGTCCTGCGTCGCGCCATGGTGCGCATGGGACCGGCGCTGGCCGACGCGAAGCTCGACACGGCGCGCATGCTTTTACAGGTGCACGACGAATTGGTGTTCGAGGTGTCGAAGGGCGAAGCGGAGACGCTGATAACGGTCGCGAAGGACGTCATGGAAGGCGCGGCGTCGCCGGCCGTGGAGTTCTCGGTTCCGATCCACGTGGACGCGAAGGCCGCCGCGAACTGGGAAGCGGCGCATTAGGCCGAAGGTGCTTCGGCATATCCGGTTTCCTTGCCCCGTCGAACCACGCGGCCCGCGCCGTCGGCGCGGCAAGGGGAATGCAGCACCGGATTTATGAGGAAGCTGGACCCGTGAGGATTTGGGTCAGGCGCTCCTTGATGGCGTCTTGGCGCGCTTCGTTCGCGATCTTCTTGTTGGTCAGGTCCGTCACGTAGAAAACGTCAACGGCCTTCTCGCCGAACGTCGTCACGTGGGCCGACGCAATGTCGAGCGAGAGGTCCGCGAGTGCGCTAGTCAGCTCATACAAGAGACCGGTGCGATCGCGGCCCGCGACTTCGATTACCGTAAAAGCATCCGACAGCGTGTTGTTGATATAGACCTCGGGCGCCACCGTGAAGGCTTCCACGCGCGGCGGCATCGGACGCCGGCCTTCGAGCAGCGCCGCAACCCACGTGTCGCCGCGCAGGAGGCGTTCGATCGTGTCCTCGATACGCCGTGCGCGGCGTATCTCGTCCTCATCCTCGTGGAACTCGCGCGCGAGCAGGAAGGTGTCGAGCGCGAAGCCATCGCGCGTCGTCGTCACATGGGCGCCCAAGATGTTGGCGCCGTTGGCGGCGCAGGCACCGGCAAACAGCGCCAGCAGACGCGGATGGTTCGGCGCGAAAACGGTGAGCTCCGTGATGGCCGTGAAGGCGTCTGTCGTGTGATCGGCGGCGAAGGTCTTGCCTTCCTTTTCCGCGCGCTGCAGCAGGCGCGCGTGGTAGGCGCGGCGCTTCGGCTCCGTGCGCAGCCAGTAATCGGGATAATGGCGCTCGATGAAGCGGTCGACCTCCTCCTCATCCCAGTCGGTCAACGCCTCTCGCAGCTCCTTCTGTGCTTCCGCGACGAGCTTGCCGCGCGGAATCTGCGTGTGGCCACCCGAGACTAGGGGCTCCGCCTCTGCGTAGAGCGTGCGCAGGAGTTGGCCTTTCCAGCCGTTCCAGACTCCCGGGCCGACGGCGCGAATGTCAGCCACCGTCAGCAGCAGAAGCAGCTTCAGGCGCTCTGGGCTCTGCACGATGTCGGCGAAGTCGCGCACGGTCTTCGGGTCATTAATGTCGCGGCTCTGCGCGATGTTGCTCATGGTCAGGTGCTGCTCGACGAGCCAGACCACGGTGTCGGTCTCGGCCGGCGTGAGCCCCAGCCGTGGGCATAGCCTGCGTGCGATCTCGGCGCCGACAATCGAGTGGTCCTCGATGCGCCCCTTGCCGATGTCGTGCAGGAACGCCGCGACGTAGAGTACGCGACGGTTCTGGATGGTCTTGATCAGCTCCGTCGAGAGCGGCAGGTCGCCGGCCGAGTTGCCGCGCTCGATCTCGGTCACCTGGCCGACGGTGCGGATCAAGTGCTCGTCGACGGTATAGTGATGATACATGTTGAACTGCATCATCGCGACGACGTGGCCGAACTCCGGAATGAAGCGGCCGAGCACGCCGCTCTCGTTCATACGACGCAGCGTTGCCTCCGGGTTCACGCGGCCGGTCAGTAGCTGCAGAAAGATGCGGTTCGCCTCGGGATCGTGGCGCAGCTTCTCGTCGATCAGGCGGTACGAGTGGCGAAGCTGGCGGATCGCATTCGGATGCAGGAACGTGTTGGTGTTCTCGGCCTGCGCGAAGAAGCGGATCAGATTCACGGGATCGCGCTTGAACACGTCAGGATCGGCGATGTTCATACGGCCGTTGTCGATGCGGAAGTCAGTCTTCTCGCGGATCTGACGGCGCGTCATCCAGGTGAGCGGGTTCAGCACGCTCTCGAGCACGGGCGAGCTCTTCATCTGCTGGATCTCGAGCGCCGAGCACAGGATCGTCGTCAGGTCGCCGACGTCCTTGGCGACGAGGAAGTAGTGCTTCATGAAGCGCTCGACGGCGCGCAGGCCGCCCTTGTCGCGGTAGCCGAGCTTCTCGGCGAGCACGGGCTGCAACTCGAATGACAACAGCTCCTCGGGGCGGCCCGTGTAGAAGTGCAGGAAGCAGCGCACGGTCCAGAGGAAGTTCTCGCACTTCCTGAAGGTGGCGGCCTCTTCCTTCGTGAAGATGCCACGGGCCACGGTCTCGGGGCCGACCTCGTGGCCCAAGAGATATTTCGAGAGCCAGTGCAGCGTGTGCAGGTCGCGCAGGCCGCCCTTGCCGTCCTTGATGTTGGGCTCGACGCGATAGCGGCTCGCGCCCGCGCGGCGGTGGCGCTCGCTGCGCTCGGCCATCTTTGCGTCGATGAAGGCGCGCTCGGAACCGCGGATCACGTGGTCACGGAAGCGGCGCTCGAGCTCGGCGTAGAGGCTTTCGTCGCCGTGGATCAGCCACATGTCGAGAAGCGAAGTGCGTATCGTGGTGTCGCTCTGCGCGAGCTTGACGCACTGGTCGACTGTGCGCGTCGCGTGGCCGACCTTGAAGCCCAGGTCCCACAGCACATAGAGCATGTACTCGGCGACGCTCTCGCCCCATGGCGTCTGCTTGTAGGGCAGGAGGAACAGGAGATCGATGTCGGAGCCAGGCGCGAGCATCTCGCGGCCATAGCCGCCGGTCGCGACCACCGCCATGCGCTCGGCGTCGGACGGGTTCGTCGCCCGGTACACGTGCGCGATGGTGTAGTCGTAGAGCAGGCGGACCAACTCATCCTGGAAGCGCGCCAGGCCCTGGGCGCAGCGGCGCCCGTTGCCGTCGGCCTCGAGTTGCAGACGCGCCGTGCCGCGCGCCGCCTTGACCAGCGTCTTCAACCGCTCGACCACGGCCGGGCGCGCCTCTTGCGGGCTGCCGTGGGAACGGACCAGGGCGGTGAGGGTTTCGCGCAGCTCTCGGGGGTCGAAGTAGGGAGCCGGCGGGAATTGAGACTTATGCATCGCCAGATCCTAAGGCATTGGCTCGCGTCGTGTGACTATCATTTGCCCGTCGCATCCGCCCGAAGCTGCTTCAAGCGGTAGAGCGCGTCGAGGGCCGCCTTGGGCGAAAGCTCGTCGGGGTTAATGGAATCGAGCGCCGCCTCGACCTCGGACGGGCCGCTTGCGGCGGGCGGATTCTCCGTCCGGGCGGAGGCGAACAGGGGCAGCTCCTCCAGCGGCCCGTTGGACTGGCCACGGCGGCGGTCCGCCTTCTCCAAGAGTGCCAGGACCTCGCGGGCGCGGCCGATAACGGGCGCCGGCAGGCCTGCGAGCTTCGCGACCTGGATACCGTAGGAGCGGTCGGCCGCGCCGGCCTTGATCCGGTGCAGGAAGACGATGTCGTCGCGCCACTCCTTGACGTCCATGGTCACGTTGGCGACCGAGGCGAGGCGACCGGACAGGGCCGTCAGCTCATGGTAGTGGGTGGCGAACAACACGCGCCCTGCGCTTGTTTCGTGCAGGTACTCGACGGCAGCCCAGGCGATGGAGAGGCCGTCGAACGTTGCCGTGCCGCGGCCGATCTCGTCGAGGATGACGAGCGAGCGCGACGTCGCCTGGTTCAGGATGGCGGCGGTCTCGACCATCTCGACCATGAACGTCGAACGGCCACGCGCGAGATCGTCGGCGGCGCCGACGCGGCTGAACAGGCGGTCGACGACGCCGATGTGCGCCTCGACCGCCGGCACGAAGGACCCAATCTGGGCCAGGATGGCGATCAGCGCGTTCTGGCGCAGAAAGGTCGACTTACCCGCCATATTAGGGCCGGTGACGAGCCAGATGCGTGCGTCCGGCATGTCGTCCTGAGCCGGCGTGCTCTCTGCGTCGGCGCGGCCCAGGACGCAATCGTTGGCGACGAACTGCGGGCCTTTGGCGCGACGCAGAGCCTGCTCCACCACCGGATGGCGGCCGCCGCGGATCTCGAAGGCTTGGCTATCATCGACGACCGGGCGGACATAGCGCTCATTGTGAGCCAGGTGAGCCAACGCCGTCGTGTGATCCAGCTCTGCGAGCGCGGCGCCGACGTCGGACAGCACCCGCTCCTCGCGGGCTACCGCCGCAGCCAGCTCGTTGAAGATCTCCTGCTCGATCGACAATGCCCGCTCGGCGGCGGAGGCAATGCGGCCCTCGATCTCCGACAGTTCGACCGTGGTGAAGCGCATGGCGTTTGCCATGGTCTGGCGGTGCCGGAAGATGTCGGACAGTGGCGGCTCGGAAAGCGGCTTGGCGTTTGCCTGCGTCACTTCGATGAAGTAGCCGAGAATGTTGTTGTGGCGGATCTTGAGCGTTTTGATGCCGGTTTCTTCGACATAGCGGCCTTCCAGCTCGGCCATGACGCGGCGGCAGTTGTCGCGCAGCGCGATCGCGTCATCGAGGGCCGGCCGGAAGCCGCGGCGCACGAAGCCGCCATCGCGGCGCAGGTGCGGCGGCTCGTCGACGAGGGCCGCATCGAGCAATGCGCGCAGCTCGGCGCCCTGGCCGTCAATGCGCTTGAGCAGGCGTGCCAGCTCATCGGGGAAATTGATCACGCCGGCCTTGGCGCTCAAGTGGCGCGCGACCTCGGCGGATGCGGCGAGGCCCTGAGCGATGCCTTTCAGATCGCGCGGGCCGCCGCGGCCGAACGCGAGGCGTGAGACGGCGCGGGCGAGATCCGGCGCGCCCTTGAGCGTTGCGCGCACCGCGTCGCGCAGCGGCTCGTCATCGACGAGCAGGGCGACGGCGTCGAGCCGAGCCTCGATCGCGTGCGGGTCGGTCAGCGGCGTCGCAAGCCGCGCGGCCAGCTCGCGGGCGCCGGCTCCAGTCACGGTGTGGTCGATGGCGTCGAGCAGGCTGCCCGCCTTCTCGCCGGACGTCGAACGGACAAGCTCGAGGCTGGCGCGGCTCGCGGCATCGATGACGAGCGTTGCGCCGGCGCCCGAGCGGTGCGGCGGGCGCACGACGGGCTTCTTGCCGATCTGAGTGAGGTCCACGTAGCGCAAGAGCGCGCCGATGGTGGCAAGCTCAGCCCGCGAAAAGGTGCCGAACGCGCCAAGGTCGACGACGCCGAGGCGCGCCTTCAGATCGCGCTCGCCGGCCAGACTGTCGAACGACGCCTGCGGCACCGGCGTGGCCGCGCCGCCAGCGCGCTCGATCCAGGCCTTGAGGTCCGCTTCGCCGATCAGAGCATCCGACACGATGACCTCGCTTGGCGCGAGGCGCACGAGCTCGCCCGGAAGATCGCGCCCGCGCGTCTCGCCGACCTCGAACTCGCCGGTCGAGATATCGAGGGACGCCAGCGCCACGCTCGCATCGGAGCCGATCAGCGGCCCCTCTGCCTCGGATGGGGCGCGGAAGAGCGCGGTCAGGTAGTTGCGGCTCTTGGCGTCGAGCAGCGTCTCCTCGGTCAGCGTACCGGGTGTGACGAGGCGAACGACGTCGCGCCGGACGACGGCCTTGGAGCCGCGCTTTCTGGCCTCGGCGGGATCCTCGAGCTGCTCGCAAACGGCGACGCGGTAGCCGAGCTTGATCAGGCGCTGCAGGTACTCGTCGGCGCGCACTACGGGCACGCCGCACATGGGGATGTCCTGGCCGAGATGCTTGCCGCGCTTGGTCAGCACAATCCCTAGCGCCTGGGAGGCAACGACCGCGTCGTCGAAGAACAGCTCGTAGAAGTCGCCCATCCGGTACCAGAGCAGGCTGTCCGGGTTGGCCGTCTTGATCTCGAGGAACTGGGCCATCGAGGGCGTCGCCTCGCCGATGCCGGCGGCCGGCGGCGCGGAAGCCTGAACGGCGGGGGCATCGCTGTCGGCTGCGGCCGCGGGGGTCGGATGGACCTCCGCCGCGTCGTCCCTGCGATTTCGTCGTGCCCCCGCCATGCGCCCGCTGCCTCCGTTCCCGGCCCACGGATAGCCGGTCGGAGGTGGAATTGGAAACCCTCCGGGCAGCGCATCGGGGAAAAAGGCGGGGACCGTGTGTCACGGGGCTCAGAACGCCCGAGGCCCCCCGGGTTCTCCACACGGGCAGTTGATTGCCGTCGAAGCTAAACCTCGACGGCGACGCGGCTTCTCAGCTCGTCGGGGGCGCCGAAGTAGCCGAAGTAGCGCGGGTCGATGTTCTCGACCGGCAGCACGATCAACACATCGATGGTTCCGAACTGGCGATCGATCACGGCGCCGTCGCCGACAAAGGCGCCGAGCCGCAGATAGCCCTTGATCAGCGGAGGCAGTGCTTTCAACGCTGCTTTCGTGTCCACCTTATCGCGGGGGACCCGGTCCATCGGGACATAGAGCCGGTCATGGGCGCGGCAGCGCCACTCGTCCGGCGCGAGAGCATGGTGGTGCAGGAAGCTCAGCGCCATAGCGTGGGCCTTGGGGTCGGTCCCCTCGAAGCTCGCGCAGCCGATCATGACGTCGACTTTGTGCTCGCGCACATACGTCCAGAGGCCGTGCCAGAGCAGCTCCACCGAACGCTTGGTGCGGTAGGGCTGAAGCACGCACGAGCGGCCCAGCTCCATGAAGCGGTAGCGCGGGGACTTGGCCGCAATCAGCGGGCCGATGTCGTACTCGCCCGCGGTGTAGAAGCCGAGCGATCGCTGGGCGACCTCCTGGCGCAGCACGCGGTAGGTGCCGACGACGTGGGGGCGGCGGGAGCGGGCCCAGGCGCCAGCTACTGTCCGCGCGCCGACGCTATGATCCTCGACCAGCAGGTGATCGCAGATGGCGTCGTAAGGATCCTGATCGAGGCGGCGCATGCCGGCGATCATGCTCGGCGTGGCGCTCATTTCCTCGTAGAACACCTCGTAGCGAAGCCGCTGGGCGCTCAGGATGTCCTTGCGTCCCTGCGCCAAGCGCACTTCGAGGTCGCCGATGCGGCCATAGACCTTGGCCGGCGGCTTGCGCACGAACGGCAACATCGGTGCCGGCTTGGCATCGTTCAGCGTGCGCAAAGCGAGGAGGCCGCGCGGCGCATTGAGGCGCGGGCGCTCCTGCCACCGCCCAGCGATGCGCTTCGTGATGCCGCGCATCCTGCCTTGCCGAGCGATGGTCATGGACGTTCCACCTGCGATGGGCGCCGAGGCTCGCGGCGCAGTTAACTGACGGCTTCAGGAGCATCACATCCCCGCGTGGGCAGGAACGCGGCTCGCAGGAAGCCTGCCGCCTATGAAACATTATTCGGAGACAATTTTACGACGATGTGGAAGGAGATCCCCCCGGAGGTGCGGGGGCATCGAGCGAGCGCGCGGCCTCAACGGTCATCAACGGCACGCCGTTCTTTATCGGAAAAGCCAGGTTGGCCTTTTCACTGATCAACTCGCGGGCTGCACGGTCGTAAGTCAAAGGTCCCTTGGTCACCGGGCACACCAGAAGCTCCAGAAGCTTCGGGTCTGGCTCCTCGGGCGATTGGTCGGAGCGCGTGTTGTCGGGCATCGCATCCTCGTTACTGCAACGTGCCGCCGGAGCCGCCGCGCGTGGCGCTTTCCATCTCGGCGAGCGCCACCAGAACCTCGGCGCGCGACTTGAGGTCGTTGGCCTCGAGCAGCGCCTGCTTCTCCTCGGGACCGTACGGGCACATGACGCACAAAGCGTTGACCAGAAACTCGCTCGGTGCGCGATCGATCACCGACCAATCGGTCTTCAGATTGTGCTCCTCGAGATAGGTGCGAAGCGCCTCGATCAGGCGCGGGCGATCGACCAGCTCCTCACCGAGGCCGCGCGTCAGATCGGCGGCGAAGCGGTCGTAGCTCACGGTCGCCGTACGGTAGGGGCGGCCGCTCTCGGCTTCACCCACGATCTCGAAGCGCGAGATGCCGGTCAGCGCGATGGCGATGCGGCCGTCGTCGAGTTCCTGGTAGCTCGTCACGCGACCGGCACCGCCGATGCGGCGCAGCGGCACGGTGTTGCCGGGCGGACTTTCCTCGTCGTCGGATCCCACCGGCTGCACGAGACCCAGCATCCGCGATCCGCTCATCACGTCCTCGATCATCTCGAGGTAGCGCGGCTCGAAGATGTTGAGCGGCAGCGTCGAGCCCGGAAGCAGGATGGCTCCCCGCAACGGAAACAGCGGAAGGCGCGGCGGAAGGTCAGACGGATGCCTGTATTGGTCGGCAAAGGCCACGTAAGGCTCCTCAGCTGAACAGGATTGAGGATAGGCGACGACGGCCTTCGAGAGTGCTCGGGTCCTTGGGTCCCCAGGCATCAAAGAGCAGCACAAGCTGCTTGCGCGCGGCCTGGTCGTTCCAGTTGCGGTCGCGCCGGACGAGATCGAGCAGATGCTCGAGGGCCTCTTCCTTCTTGCCGCGCGCAGCCAGGGCGACGGCGAGATCGAACCGCGCCTTGAGGTCCGCCGGATTGGCCGCGAGCCGCTGCTCGAGCTCGGCGCTGTTGTCGTCCTGGCCTGCGATCTTCGCAAGATCGAGGGCAGCGCGCGCGCTTTGTACCGGCGCGCTTCCCTGCTTGTCGGGCGGCACGAGGGCGAGCGTCTGCTCGGCGCGTGTCGTGTCACCGCTTGCCAGATAGCAACGGGCAAGGCCGGCCAAAGCCTGCACGTTCTGCTGGTCCTCCTGCAGCACGGCGGCGAAGGCTTCCGCTGCGGTCTGCAGGTCGCCCTGATCGAGGGCGGCTTCAGCCGCCTCAAGCACGCCTGCGAGATCATCCTCGCCGCCTTCGCCCAGCAGGCGATCGATGAAGCTGCGCACCTGACTCTCCGGCAGCGCGCCCATGAAACCGTCCAGCGGACGACCGTCGCGGAAGGCATAGACCGTCGGCAGGGACTGGATGCGAAGCTGGCCGGCGATGGCGGGATGCTCGTCGGTGTTGATCTTCACCAGACGCACCTTGCCGTTGTAGCTCTTGACCACCTTCTCGAGGATCGGCGTCAGCTGCTTGCACGGGCCGCACCAGGCGGCCCAGAAGTCGACGAGGACGAGCGCGCTCCGAGACGCATCGATGACGTCCTTGGCGAAGCTCGCCGAGGTTCCATCCGTGATCACGTCCTGCGCCCCCGGCGAAGCCCCGCCGGGTTTCAATCCTCCCAGGTCCATTCCGTCACTCCTTGCGTCCTCGAAATCGGCCCGGATGTTCGCAGCCGCCCGCCAAGCTGGCAATATGGTAGGCTCATGCGCAATATGCGAGCCTTGTTCGGTATTTCGGCATGGCTCGCGCCGGCAACCGATGCAACCATCCCCAGGTCATGCCCGAAAAACGGGCGACGTATCGTCTCGTCGGGAAGGGCCTTGCAAAGGGGCGGCGGTTGCGCAATAAGACCGGGCGCGCCGCCCACGCGGCGCCATTACCCCATTCTCGGACGCGGGCGTAGCTCAGGGGTAGAGCATCACGTTGCCAACGTGAGGGTCGTGAGTTCGAATCTCATCGCCCGCTCCATTCTTCCCAGATTTTCTGGCTTTTCGACCTGATTTTCTCAGGTCGCAGGCTGCTCGGTCGACACCCGGGCCGTCGTGTCGTCGGGCGTCTCCGGTGCCTGAGGGAGCGGAGGCGGCGCCGCCGGAATGGACGTCGCGGCGGAAGCAAGACCCATGCGCGTCAGGATCTCCTCGCACAGGTGGCGCACGGCCTTGCCTGTCTCACCCGGATACTTGGCAAAATAGGATCGGTCCGGCGTGTGGAAGCGGGCTGCCTCCTGCAGCGCGATGGCGCGCGGGATCACTTGGTCGAAGCAGCGGTTTTCCGGATTGCTCAAGAGCCAAGCGTGATAGTCCTCCTCGGTCGGCGAGCCGAGGTCCTTCATGTTGACGAGCACGCCGAGGTTCTCCGCGAAGCCCATCTCCGGGTTCAGCGCCTTGAAACGGCGGAAGACCTCGAGACCGCAGACCGAGATGTAGTCGGCCTTGGTCGGCGAGATGTGGAAGTCTGCTTCGCGCAGCCAGCTCTCGGTCAGCACCGACAGGCCCGGCGGGCAGTCGATCAGAATGATGTCGAACACGTTGCGCGCCTCACGCAGGAGCTCGCCGATCACGGCGCGCAGGCGTGCATGCTGCGATACCTTCGACACCTCGCGCTCGAACAGCGTGAGCTGCATGTCGCTCGGGATCAGGAAGACGCTCTGCGCGTCGTCGACGTCGGATACATTGCGCACAACGAAGCGCAGCCAGTCGGCCGGGGCGTCCTGCAGCACACGCGCGACGAGGAAGTCGACCATCGTCAGTCCGTTTTGCTGCAGGCGATGCAGATTCGGGATCGTCATCAGCATGCTGGAGACGGAGGCCTGCGAATCGCTATCGACCACCAACACGTTCTTGCCGTGGTACGTCGACAGAGTTTCAGCCACGGCGAGCACAAGGGTCGATTTGCCGACACCGCCCTTCGTGTTCATGACAGCAACCGTATTGCGCATGACGATGCGCGGCCTCCCCTCAAACTTCATGTCCGGACGCGTTGCGCGCTTCACCGCCGCCAGCTTACCCGATGTGCGTCGGGATTGTGGCAGCCTCGCGAATGAACGCGATTTTTAGCAGCTCTCCGTGCGGATCTTCCGCAATGGTAGCAGATCGGGCCGCCTGTCTGCGAGGAGACGCGGTGCCTCGGTCCGTTCGCTCACCAATTCGCCGCGCGCACCCACGCGGAGCCTCCGCGACGCACAAGCACGCGCGCCCGCTCGCGCCCGACCACTGGCGGATGATCGTAGATGATACGCGCCGCCGGGCGCACGGCAACTGCACGTTCGCGCATCGCGTAGACCGGCGGCGACACAACGCGAACGCGGCGGCCCGGCGCAACCACCACCTCGCGCGGCACGAGCTTGACCTCCGCCGGCACCGGAACCTTGCAGCGGCGCTCGCCATAGGGGCCATACGTCGTTTCCCAGCGCCATCCACCGCGACGCACGACGACCTCCTGCAGCATGGTGCGCGTCACGGGCGGTGTCCTCACGTATTCGACGCGGCGCGGCGCCACCAGGACACGCTCGGCCCGCATAACGACGACGGGCTCTGTCTCGACCACCTCGCGGTAGCCCGGCCGCAACACGACGGGCCGATCGACCGTGCGGTAGACGTCCGGCAGGCGGACCCTGTCGTAGCATTCGCCGCCGCGGCAGGCGGCGGCGGGAGAGGCGTCAAAGGCGAGGAAAATGATTGCGGCGAGAGCCACAGGACGACGCGAGGACATGGAAGAAGCGCTCCAGGCAGGAGCCCGGAGCTTACTCACCCCGCGCAGCCGTCTGTTCGCATCCTGCTCGATTGGTTAAGCACAAGTCATTGAAACGGCGCGCGTTCGAATGAGTTTGGCATGAAAGTCTCAAGGCAACCCACCGGGCACTCGATTTCCCGCGCCGGCTCTGTCTGCTACATCGTTGGCCCCGGCACTTCCATCTGACGAGGCTCAGCCATGACCCGCGCTTTCGCTTCCCTCGGTTTCCGTCCGTTCGCCTTGCTCGCCGTCGCCTTCGCGGCGCTGTCGCTCGGCGGCTGTGGCGTCAACAACATTCCGACCTATGAGCAGAGCGCCAAGGCCGCCTGGGCGGAGGTGCAGAACCAGTACAAACGGCGCACTGATCTCATCCCGAACCTCGTCGAGAGCGTGAAGGGATTCGCGGAGCAGGAGCGCAAGGTGCTCACCGATGTCACGGAGGCGCGCGCCAAGGCCGTCAGCGTGCAGGTGCCGGCCGATATCCTGACCAATCCTGAGGCGATGAAGCAGTTCCAGGATGCGCAGAACACGCTCGGCGGCGCGCTTCGGCAGCTTCTCGCGGTTGTCGAGCGCTATCCCGATATCAAGTCCGGGCAGAACTTCCTGGCGTTGCAGAGCCAGATCGAGGGCACCGAGAACCGCATCTCCATCGCGCGGCGCGACTACATTCAGGCCGTGCGCCAATACAACACCGAGATCGCGACATTCCCCGGACGGCTTTGGAAGATGGTGCTCTATCCGTCCGCGCAGGAGATGGCGACGTTCGACATTCCTGCTGAAGAGCAAGCGGTACCAAAGGTCGATTTCGGCACGAGCAAGTGAGCGCACGAGCGGCACGGGCTTCGAAACGATTGATCGCGGCGGCCTTGGCGCTCGCCGCGATCGTTTCTCTTTGCACGCAGACGATGGCCGCGCCGACGTTCCCGCCGCTCACGGGGCGCATCGTCGACAACGCGGGGCTATTGTCCGCTGAGGATCGCGCCGCCATCGAGGCGGACCTCGCAGCGCTCGAAGCGAAGTCGACGGACCAGCTCGTCATCGTGACGCTGCCGTCCCTCGATGGCTACGATATCGCCGACTACGGCTACCAGCTCGGGCGGCATTGGGGCATCGGGCAGGCCGGCAAGGACAACGGCGTGCTGCTGATCGTGGCGCCCAACGAGCGCAAGGTCAGGGTCGAGGTTGGGCGCGGGCTCGAGCCTATCGTCACCGACCTGATGAGCACGATCATCATCGAGAACGCCATCCTGCCGGAGTTTCGCCGCGGCAATTTCGGCGCCGGCATCCGGGCCGGCGTGCGCGACATCAAGGATACTCTGCTCGGCGACAGGGAAGCCGTGAAGGAACGCGCACGCGGTCTCGACCGCAACGACGGTCCCGACTGGCTCGGCATCTTCCTGATCGCCTTCTGGATCGCAGTCGTCCTCTACATCGTTTACGCGCAATATCGCTATGCCGCACAGGCGCCGCAGACGGCGGGCCGTGAGGGCCGCGGGTTGCGGCGCGGACGTGCCGACCGCGACGACGGCTTCGTCATCTTCCCCGGCGGCGGCCAAGGCTCCTGGGGTGGCGGCGGATGGTCGGGCGGCGGGGGAGGCTGGTCCGGTGGCGGTGGTGGTTTCGGCGGCGGTGGCGGATCGGGAAGCTGGTGAAGGTGCGTGATGGTGCGACTGATGTTTTCTAAGAGCGACGAGAACCGCATCGCGGAAGCCATCACCGAGGCCGAGAAGGCGACATCAGGTGAGATCGTGGCGGTGGTCGCGGCCGAGAGCAGCACGTATCTCTACGCACCGTTTCTCTGGGCCTCCGTGATTGCGCTTCTGGTGCCGTGGCCGCTCCTCATCTGGACGTGGTGGCCGTCGGCCTGGATTTATCTCGCACAGCTCGGCGTATTCGCCCTGGTGCTCGCGGCGACGCTACCGCGGCCGGTCCGCTATTGGCTGGTTCCGCGCAGCGTCAAGCGAGCGCGAGCACACCGGCGCGCCAAGGAGCAATTCCTGGTGCAGAACCTGCACACGACATCAGGGCGAACCGGCGTTCTGATCTTCATCTCGGTCGCCGAGCGGCATGCGGAGATCGTTGCCGACGCGGCCATCGAAGCGCGCGTGCCGAAGGGGACGTGGCAGGAGATCGTCGACCGGCTTACGGCGGCATTCGCCGCTGAGCGGCACACGGACGGTTTCGTCGTGGCCATTCGCGAAGTGGGCGGGCATCTCGCGACGCATTTCCCGCCGGGCTCGTGCAACAGTAACGAGCTTCCAGATCATCTCATCGTCCTCGACGAGGTGTGATCCTACAAGGTGAGGACGACTTTGCCGGTGGCTTCGCGACGGTCGAGCACGCCGATGGCCTCGCGCACCTCCGACAGCGGGAACGTGCCATGGATGCGCGGGGCGAGCTTGCCGTCGGCGATCCAGCCCAGCACCTCGATCATGTTGGCGCGGTGGCCCGCCGGATTGCGGCGCACGGCTTCGCCCCAGAACACACCGATGGCGTCCGCGCCCTTCAACAGCAGCAGGTTCAGCGGCAGCTTCGGAATCTCGCCAGCGGCAAATCCAACAACGAGGAAGCGGCCTTCCCAGGCGAGTGCCCGCACGGCCGGCTCGGCATATTTGCCGCCGACGCAATCGTAGACGACATCGACGCCGCGGCCGCCGGTCAGATCCCTCAAAGTCTGCTTCAGATCACCCGAGTCGTAATCGATGACCTCATCGGCGCCCAGCGCGCGGCAAACGTTGGCCTTGTCGCCCGAGGCGGCGGCGATGACCCGCGCGCCAAGCAGCTTCGCGACCTCGACGGCGGCCTGGCCGGCACCGCCCGAAGCGCCGAGGACAGCGACCCAGTCGCCGGGCTTCACGCGGCCGCGGTCCTTGAGCCCGTGGATCGCGGTGCCAAAGGTGACGCTGATCGCCGACGCGACGACGTCGGACACCGCCGGCGGGATGGGGATCAAGCTCGCGGCGGGAAGCGCAATCTTCTCGCGTGCGCCGCCGTACCCCACAGATGCTGCAACGCGATCGCCGACCTTAACTTCCGTAACGCCGGGGCCGAGGCTCTCGACCACGCCCGCGATCTCGCCCGATGGCGAGAACGGCAGCTCCGGCTTGGTCTGGTATTTGCCGCGCGTGATCAGTGTGTCGAAGAAGTTCAGCGCCGCGGCGCGGACGCGCACCACGGCTTGGCCTTCGCCGGGCACCGGGTCTGCAATTTCCTCGACAACCACACCTTGCGGGCCGTCGAGGCTCTTGCAAAGGGCCGCCTTCATGTGTGACCTCCGAGGGCAAAATCCTGCCGCCTCTCTACCGGGAGCCCGGCCGTTACGCGAGCCCCTTCATGACCACACCACCGCAAGCCTGGCCTCCCAAAGCGCGCGGCTATTTCGCCATCGGCGCCGAGCGCTCCTCGAAGGCCCTCAATCTCGGCAATTTGATGCGGTCCGCGCATGCGTTCGGGGCCAGCTTCACTTTCACCATCGGCGCGCAGTACCAGGCGCTGGAAGCGCGGGCGGACACATCCAAGGGGCACTGGCACCTTCCGCACTACAACTGGGAAACGCCAGGTGAAATGGTGCTGCCAAAGGGTTGCAAGCTTGTCGGCATCGAGCTCATCGACGCGGCTATTTCGCTGCCAAGCTTCCGCCATCCTCTGCAAGCGGCCTATGTGCTCGGACCCGAGCGCGGCTCGCTCTCGGAGGAGCTGCTCAGCCGTTGCGACTACACGGTCAAGATCCCGACCAGCTTTTGCGTCAATGTGGCTATGGCCGGCGCAATCGTCATGTATGATCGCGTTAAAAGCCTCGCTCCGTTTGCGGAGCGGCCGGTTTCCGAAGGGGGGCCCCAAGCCAACACCGGTGCTGTTCGCGCCGATCAACACCGTAAGGGACAGCCCGGCGGGTGACAGCTGGGCTCTTAACCCTCTATAAGAAGCCGGATTCGCCAGAACAGGGGGCTGACGAACACCGCATGAGACCGTTGTTTTCCACCATCCCGCTCGTCGTCGCGGCGCTGGTCGTCGGGGTTGCGCCCCTTGCCGCCCAGGAACCTGGGTCGGTGCAGACCGGAGCGTTTGGCGACTGGCTTGTTCACGAGAACGCCGGTGAGGGACCGAAGACCTGTTTTGCGGCCTCGCAGCCGAAGGCCAAGGAGCCGGCAGGCGCCAACCGCTCCAAGATCGTGCTCTACGTCTCTGCGTGGCCGAAAGAGGGCGTGAAGTCCGAGGTCTCGGTCAAGCTCGGTTATCCGATCAAGCCCGACAGTACCGTGTCAGTTGCGGTCGGAGACGCCGAGTTCCAGCTCTTTCCCGATCAGGATCGCGCTTATGTGGCTGATGCCACCGAAGAGCTGAAGCTCGTCGATGCGATGAAAAAAGGCTCGTCCCTCATCGTCAAGGGGACCTCCACGCGGGGCACGTTGACCACGGACACCTATTCGCTGATTGGCCTCGGCCGTGCGCTCGATGCGGTTGCGGCGGCCTGTCCGTCGTGATCCCACAGAAAGCAGCGGGCTTTTTGCTCAGGATCTCGTACGGACCGGATTCCTAAGCTGAATGTAGAGCGCGCCTTCTCCGCCATGCGAAATGGCGGCGGTCGTGAAGCTCACGACGATGGCGCGCAGCTCCGGTTCAGCCAGCCACATCGGCACGTTCTTGCGCAGCACACCGCGCTCCGAGCGGCCAAAATCATGCTCATCGCGAGATCGCGGGCCGCCCTTGCCGGTGATGACGAGAACCCAGCGCAAACCGCGTCCAAAGCAGGAGAGCAGGAAGCGCCGTAGAGCGGCGTGCGCCTCGTGCTGGCGCATGCCGTGAAGGTCGATGCGGGCCTCGATCTCGATCTGTCCCTGGCGCAGCTTGCGCGCGGCCTTGCGGTCGAAGTCGGCAAGATCGGGGGCGGTATTCTGGCGTGTCGGCTCTCGAGGCGGCGCGGCGGCGGCGCGCTCTGCCGGTTTAGGCTCGGCTTTTGCCGCGGACTTTGACTTGGGCTTGAAGGGCGGGGCTGCGTCGATCTCGGCGAGCCCTGGATGGTGGCGTGTTTTTTTCGTCTTGAGCGGCTTTAGCGTCGAGGCCGTGTGTTCCCACAGCGCCTCATCCTCCTGGCTCAAGTGGCGCTTACGCCCCGGTGGATGGGGCGGTTTGCTCACGACGTAATCCCCGTGCGCGGCAGAAGAGCGAAGAAGCGGCCCGCGTGCTTGGTCGCGCCGGCGCGGCGACCCGCCTCGTCGCCCGAGCCGAAATAAAGATCGCCGCGCTCCGGGCCGCGAATAGCGGACCCTACGTCTTGCGCGATCATCAGGCGCGCGAACGGCTTCTGACCGCCCCACGGCTTCAACTGGGGCGCACTAACGTAAATCGGCGTTCCAAGGGCGTGAAAGGCCGTGTCGACGGCGAGGCTGCGCCCCTCCGAGAGCGGAATCTCGAACGCGCCCAGCGGGCCGTCGTCTTCGTTCTCGAGCTCGCGGAAGAATACGAACGAGCGGTTCTCCTGCATAATCGCGCGCCCGCGCGCCGGATCGGCAGACAGCCAAGTTTTGAGGACGTCCAGCGTCATCTCGTCCGGCGTGAAATGTCCAGCGTCGATCAGCACGCGGCCGATCGACGTGTATGGGTGGCCGTTCTTGCCATCGTAGGTGATGCGGATGGTGCTGCCGTCCGGAAAGCGGACGCGGCCCGAACCCTGCACGTGCAGGAAGAAGGTATCGACCGCATCTGCGAGCCAGATCAGCTCCAGGCCCTGGCCCGCCAGCGCGCCGTTCTCGATCTCAGCGCGCGTGGCATAGGGCTCGACACCGGTTGCGGTCTTGCGTGCGTGCGTCAGACCGCCGGCGAGCGCACCGCGCTCCTCCTCGCGCACGAGGTTCACGAGGTCGGCCGGACGACGGTAGACGGGATTGCAGAACGGGCTCTTTGGCTGGCGGGAGCCGGCCAGCACCGGCTCGTAATAGCCGGTCAGCAGCCCTTCCGCGCCGTTGTGCACGACGCGATGGGGTACGAAATGGGCTTCGAAAAACGCGCGGGCGGCTGCGGCGTCAGCGACATCGGCGGAGAGCGCACGCTTCGCCACATCGATCAACAATGCGTCGGCCGTCTTCGTCTGTCCCGAAGCTGTGCCTGGCGCGTGAACGAGAATGCGTGCGGAGCGCAGAAAAGCGCGAAAAGCCGCTACGTGATCGTCGGCTTCCCAGCCCGGAAGCTCGGCGAACGTTACGGGCGCGAACTCAACCTCAAGCCTGGCCAACTCTGACGTTCGGGCTCCGAGTGGCATGACGTGTCGTTCGTGGTGGATTTCTGTGGGACCGACGCTTCGGATCCATGGATCCGAAGCGATCTTGAGTGTCCAGGAGGGGCGTTAGTTGGGCGCCTGCGTTCCGACCAGTTTCCAGTTGAGGTTCCGGCGCGCCTCCCGGCTCGAGATGTCGCGCGAGAAGGTCCAGATGTCGGTAACATCCTTGATGCGCGTGTCGTCGCCGTCGATGATGTTGCCGGCCTTGTCGCGCGTGGCGCTGATCAACTGGCTGACGAAGCGCAAAGTGATGCTGGCGATGCCCTTGGGGCTCACCTCGGCCTCGATCATGTCCGCTTTATTGATGCCGACGAAGCTCTGGTCGATGACATGGCCGCGCTGCTCGCGCTCGCTGATGGCGCGGGTGAAGCTGTCGAGCACGTCCGCGCTCAGGAGATCGCGCAGCAGGCGGCGGTTGCCCTCTGCGAAGGCCGTCACGATCATCTCGTAAGCTTGGCGTGCGCCGCGCACGAAATGCTCGGGATCAAATGCCGGGTCGAGCTTCAGGATGTCGGTCAGGCCGTTCGCCAGCGCGGTATCCTTGCCGGCGAACGATTTGATGCGTTCCTCCACCTCGGCGACGGACACCGCGGTGTCGGTGCTCTCCGCCTCACGCTCACGCCGGGGGAGGGTGACGACCTTGTCCGATTGTGTCGCGGCGGCCGTCTTCTGGAGCTGCGCTTCGCGCCGGCGCTTTTCGATGCGCGCCTCGTCCTCGCTCGTGCGGCGGCCCAGAACGCTCCTGAGCTTCACAATCGCGACAATTGCAATAACTAGAGATAGAAGCGTCAGAAGATTGATTTCGCCATTCATTCTCGGCAGCTTCCTGGCAAGCTCGCGTAAACGGGGTTTGCCCTGATGTAAGATCGCGTGAGAGATCCGTCTAGGCGTACCATCTCCCGACGGCAAACCGGCCGCACGTCGGAGGCGCGCAGAGCGTGATCCACAACTTAGGCCACAACGAGGGAGAAGCCAATAATCTTGCCGTCTGGGATCCGGAGCGGCCGTAATTTCGGGACTTTGGCCAATTGCAGGCCCCGGCTGGGCGTGTTAGCCAGCACGCGATCCTAAACACCCTTTGCCGGCTTAGCTTAACCGAGTTCCGGCATTGCAGCACGGAAAGCGTTCGACGATGGCAGACGACGACACCAAGACCGCCGCCAAAGGCTCCGAGGCCGCCGATCAGGCCGGGCAGAAGCCCGTCGAGGCGCGGGTGGTGGGGCAGTTCATCAAGGATCTGTCGTTCGAGAACCCGAATATCGGCAAGCTGCTTTCGAGCACGCCGGGCGAGGCGCCGAACATCAAGCTCGAGATCAACGTAGCCGCCAAGCGGTTGCAACCCGAGCTTTTCGAGAGCGCCATCGACTTCAAGTCCGTCGCTTCCAATGCCGAGGGCACGATCTACGACCTTGAACTCGTCTATGCGGGTCTGTTCCAGCTCAAGAACGTTCCCGACCAAGCGCTGGAGCCGTTTTTGCTCATCAACTGCCCGACGCTGATCTTCCCGTTCCTGCGCCGGCTGGTCGCGGACATCACGCGCGAGGGTGGCTTCCCGCCGCTGATGCTCGATCCGATTGACTTCGGGCAGCTCTTCCTGCGCCGCAAGAACGAGCTTGCGGCTGCGGCAGCGTCCGGCAAGCCGAACTGAGCTTAAGTGGCTTCGTCGGGCGCGAAATAACGCTTCCAGATGGCCTTTGGCCCCAGCGTCTCGACGAAGGCGCGATGGGCGGCAATCATCTCGTCCGTCAGTCTCGCGGCGAGCGGAACCGGGCGTGGCCCTCTTAGGGCCGTCGCGCCGACGGTTGCGTCGCGAGCGGCACTTGCCCGCTCGCCGCCGAGCACCAGGCTGGCCTGGCGCTCCCCGAGCAGCTCAACGTACACATCCGCGAGCAACAGCGAGTCCATCAAGGCGCCGTGCTTGATGCGCTTCGAGTTGTCGATGCCATAGCGTTTGCAGAGGGCGTCGAGGCTGTTCGGCCCGGCGGGATGCTTGCGTCGCGCCAACTGCAGCGTGTCGACGACGCGGCTCATCGAGATCGTCGTGGGGTGGCCCCAGCGCTCGAGTTCGGCGTTCAAGAAGCCGATGTCGAAGACCGCATTGTGGGCAACGAGCGTATCGCCGGCGATGAAATCGAGAAATTCCTGTGCGACGTCCGCGAAAAGCGGCTTATCGAGCAGGAACTGCGTCGAGAGTCCGTGCACGGCTTCTGCCTCGGCCGGCACGTCTCGCTCGGGATTAATATAGCGGTGAAACTCGCGGCCTGTCGGAATGCGGTTCACGATCTCGATGCAGCCGATCTCGATCAGCCGGTCGCCTCTGCGAGGATCAAGCCCGGTGGTTTCTGTATCGAACACGATCTCGCGCAGCATCAGGCGGCCTTCATGCTTGGATCAACGCGAGACAGGGGTTCTGAACAGGGCGGGTCTTATTGCCAATGACGCGCGTAGGCGTGGGCAGGGCGCGACTTCAGCTCGCTCAAGATAGCATCGACCTGGGCCTCGGTGTCGGCCAGCGACGTGCCGGTATCCACAACGAAGTCGGCGCGCTCGCGTTTTTCCTGATCTGGCAGCTGCCGCTCCAACAAAGCATCCAGGCGCTCTTCCGTCATGCCCGGCCGCTCGAGCACGCGGGCCCGTTGGTGGTGGGCCGGTGCCGAGACGACAATCACGACGTCCACGTGCAGATGACGGCCGACCTCCAGCAGAAGCGGGATCTCGAGCACGGCGAGCCAATCGCCACGTCCGTGCGCTTCGTGCAGAAAACGTCGCTCGAATTCGGCAACGAGCGGATGCACGATCCTTTCCAGCGTTCGAAAGCGGCCCGCATCGCCCGCGAGCGCGGCCGCGAGCTTGACGCGATCGACGCGCCCCTCTGCCGTCGTGCCCGGGAATGCCTCCTCGATCAGCGGCACGGCCTCGGCGGTGTAGAGCCGATGCACCTCGGCGTCGGCGTCAAAGACTGGGATGGCGCGCGCGCGCAGCATGCCGGCTACCGTCGATTTGCCCATGCCGATCGATCCGGTGAGGCCAACGATTAGCATCAGGCGGCCTCAATATCGGCGGCGATCAGGTTGTAGAGCTCCACCGTGACTTCCGGACGAACGCCGAACCACTTTTCGAATCCGGGCACGGCCTGATGCAACAGCATGCCGAGGCCGTCGACCGTCCGCAGGCCATGGCGGCGCGCATTGCGGATGAGCCCGGTTTCGAGCGGCACATAGACGATATCGGAGACGATGCAGTCGGGATGGAAATCAGTGAAATCCATATCCAGGGAGCCGGCTCCTTTGAGGCCGACAGACGTGGTGTTGACGAGCACCGCCGCCTCCGTTGAGGCGCGGGAGCGCTCATCCCACGAATAGACCTTGACGCGCGGACCGAACGCGGCGGCGAGCGCTTCGGCGCGCTCGGTCGAGCGGTTGAACACGCGGACTTCGCTCACGCCCGCTTCCAGAAATCCGTAGACAATGGCGCGGGCTGCGCCGCCAGCGCCCAGAATCGAAATCGGTGCGGTGCGGTGGCGCCAATCCTCGGCTTTTAGCGTCAGATAGGCCATGTAGCCATAGGTGTCGGTGTTCGCGGCGCAAAGGCGCCCCTCGGCATCGAGCCACAGCGTGTTGGCGGCGCCGACGGCTGCTGCTGAGTCTTCGCGCTCGGTAGCCAGCCGGAACGCCGCCTCCTTGTGCGGAATGGTGACGTTGCAGCCGGCCAGCCCTTCCGCTGCGAGCGAACCCAGGAACGTTTCGATCTCCTCGGGCCGCACGGCGCGCTTCGTATAGCTGCCGTCGATGCCATACCACTTCAGCCAATAGCCGTGGATCGCGGGCGAGCGCGAATGCTCGATCGGCCAGCCAATGACACAGGCGCGCTTCATGCGATGATCACCTCCCGACGTCTTAGCTCGGCGAGCAGCGGCAGCACCGGCAGTCCGAGAATCGTCGTGTGGTCTCCGTCGATGGACTCGAAGAGCTGAATCGCCGGGCCTTCGATCTGATAGGCACCGACCGACGTGGTCACGGCCTCTCCAGCGCGCAAAAGATAGGCATCGAGCGCCGCATCGCTGAAAGCGCGAAGCTTCAGTTTCGCTGTTTCGATATGGCGCCACTCGATGTTTCCGCCGCGGGCGAGGGCGACCGCAGAATGCAGCGCATGCGTCTTGCCGCGCAGCTCGATGAGCTGTGCACGGGCTTCTTCGATCGATGCCGGTTTCTCGAACAAGCGGCCCTCGAACGACAAAACCTGATCGGCGCCTATGATAAGTGCCGTGGGCTTTTTCTCACTTACCGCTCTGGCCTTTTCGGCCGCGAGGGCATCAGCAACGGATTCATGTGAAACATGCGCATCGGACGCGCGCATGGAATCGCGAATCGCGGCTTCATCGACGTCGGCAGGCGATACGTCGATCGCGAGTCCGGCCGCTTCCAGCAGAGCGCGGCGTGTCGCGCTGCCAGACGCCAACACAAGCGATGGATGTTCGCTGCTCATGGCGGGTTACTTATCAGGACTTTGCGCGGCGATATCTTCGACGCCCTGCGCAAGCTCGCCTGCCTCGCGGTCGTGCATGAGGCTGATGATGGTTGCGGCCGTTTCCTCGACCGAGCGGCGCGTGACGTCGATAATCGGCCAGCCATGCTTAGCGCACAGCTTGCGTGTGTAGGCGATCTCGGCGGCAATGCGGCTGCGATCGACGTAATCGTCGAGGTCGCGGTCGGCGAGCAGCAGCGCGCGATTGCGGCGCACCTCCGCGATTCGATCCGGGCTCGCGATAAGACAAACGACGAAGGCCTTGTGATTGCTCGCAATCTCCTCCTGAAACGGTAACGAGGGCACCAGAGGCACGTTGGCGGTCTTGTAGCCGCGCTGGGCCAGATAGATGCTGGTCGGTGTTTTCGACGTGCGCGAGATGCCGAGCAGAATGATGTCAGCCTCGTTGAGGTCGTCCGGAAGACGGCCGTCGTCGTGCGCCATGGTGAAATTCAAGGCGTCGATGCGGCGGAAGTAGTCGGCATCGAGCACGTGCTGGCCGGCGACCGTCGGTGTCTGGGGCGCCCCGAGGTACGATTCGAATACCTGCATGATCGGCTGCAGCACCGCAAGGCACGGAATCTTGAGTTCCTTGCAGCGCAGCTCGAGCTCCGCGATCAGATCCAGATTGACAATTGTGTAGAGCACGATGCCGGGCGCCTGCTCGATTTCCTGCAGCACGCGTTTGAGCTGACGCGCATTCCGCACCAACGGGTGCACATGCTCGATGGGCCGGATCTGTGCGTACTGGACGGCCGCAGCCTTGGCGATCGTGGTCAGCGTCTCGCCGGTCGAATCCGACACGAGATGGAGGTGGAAATAGCTCGGCTGGCTGTTGGCCATCTGTGGATCAGGAGCCTTGTTGAGCCGGGACGGAACGGCCGGGCCGGCATGCGGTGGGTAAGGTGTGCCGGTTGTCCACCGAGATACCCCGATTATCTCCGATGTGAACCATTTTTCTTAACGGACAAGCATCCCCGTTGATGGACGAGCCTTCGACAGGCTCTTGCGGACAATCAACATGGTATCCCCAAGAGCCTCAGGCTAAGAGAAGCTGGCAAGTGGTTGACTCTCATGGCGAGGGCCGGGCCTAGTGGCGCGCGAGTGGTCGGTGCGCCAAGATTTTGTGGGCCGGCTCGTCCGGGCCGTGAGAAGCGTTGGAGAACCAGGGGACAGTGCCGCCATACCCACAACCCACGCCCCTAAAAACAATAACAGCAACTCAAGTGACTCTTATATTTTGATTGAAGGGAAGATGATGGGCGAACGTGGAGAGACCTGCGAACGCAGGTTCTTGGCGCCATTCCGCGGAGATGTGCTGGACGTGCCGCCGATCTGGCTCATGCGCCAGGCTGGTCGCTATCTGCCGGAGTACCGTGCAACGCGGGCCGAGGCCGGCGATTTCCTCTCGCTCTGCTACACGCCGAAGCTCGCCGCCGAAGTGACGCTGCAGCCGATCCGGCGCTACGGCTTCGATGCAGCTATTCTGTTCTCGGACATTCTCGTGGTGCCGGATGCGCTGGGTCAGCGTGTGCGGTTCGTGGAAGGCGAGGGGCCGCGGTTGGATCCGATCCGGTCGGTGGACGGCCTCGCGCAGCTCGACGTCGCGAAGGCGGTGGGAAAGTTCGACATCGTC
The DNA here is from genome assembly GCF_900117455.1 of Hyphomicrobium sp. CS1GBMeth3. Classification (NCBI taxonomy): domain Bacteria; kingdom Pseudomonadati; phylum Pseudomonadota; class Alphaproteobacteria; order Hyphomicrobiales; family Hyphomicrobiaceae; genus Hyphomicrobium; species Hyphomicrobium sp. CS1GBMeth3. Next base: position 1,392,029 of record NZ_FPHO01000003.1, on the reverse strand, counting down.
GCCGAGACGGTCGCTCGGCTGCGCCAGGATCTGCCGCGCGAGACGGCGTTGATCGGGTTCTGCGGCGCGCCGTGGACGGTGGCGACCTACATGGTGCAGGGGCAGGGCTCGGCGGACCAGGCCGAGGCACGGCTGTGGGCCTATCGCGATCCTGAGGGGTTCCAGGCTCTCATCGACGTGCTCATTGCCGCGTCAGTCGACTATCTGGACCGGCAGGTCAAAGCTGGGGCGGACTGCTTGCAGATTTTCGACACTTGGGCAGGCTCACTGCCGGACGACGAGTTCGATCGTTGGGTGGTGGCCCCGACGCGGGCCATCCGGGAGGCCATCGGCGACTTGCATCCCGACATTCCCGTGATCGGCTTTCCGCGCGGGGCTGGAGCGACGGCAGTCTGGTACGTGACGGAGACGGGCGTCGACGGGGTCGGCTGCGACACGGCAACGCCGCCGTTCGTCATGAGCGAGGCCTTCGACGAGGAGGACGTGGTCGTGCAGGGCAACCTCGATCCGCTGCTGCTCGTTGCGGGTGGGGCGCGGCTCGATGAACGTGTGGACGAGATCCTCGACCTCATGCGGAACAAGAGATTCATATTCAACCTGGGGCATGGAATCGTGCCACAAACCCCGCCCGAGAACGTGGCGCGGCTGGTCGCGCGGGTGCGCGGCGGAGGTTGAGCTTTGATGGCAATGGTGGTGCGCCCGGTAGGCTTTCGCCTTGATTTGGTGGGAGATTCCACCGAAGTGGGCGGGTCTTATGGCTGAGGGTCGGACAGAGGCATCGCCCGGAATGCGGGCGGCGGCAGCGCTAGCTATCACCGTTTTGCTTTGCGTTATCGTCGCGACGGCCGCCGGGCCGGCCGCCTATCCCTGGCTCAAGGCGGTGCACGTTGTTGCGGTCATCTCCTGGATGGCCGGTATGCTCTATCTGCCGCGACTTTTTATCTACCACTGCGAGGCGACGCCCGGCTCTGAGACGAGCGAGACCTTCAAGGTCATGGAGCGGCGGCTGCTCCGGATCATCATCAACCCGGCGATGGTCGTCACCTGGGTGCTCGGCCTTTGGCTCGCTTGGCAGGGTGGGCACTTTGCCGCTGGCTGGCTGCACGCCAAGCTCGCACTCGTGCTTGCCCTTTCGGGGGTTCATGGTTTTTTCTCGGCGGCGGTGCGCCGGTTCGGCGAAGACCGTAATACGCTCAGTGCGCGGCAGTGGCGGATCTGGAACGAGACGCCGACCGTGCTCATGATCGGAATCGTTATTCTCGTGGTGGTGAAACCCTTCTGAGCTCTCTGGCATTTCACTCGAGACGCTTCCGCTCACTCGATTCGTTTGCTATATAAGGATCTAGATCGATCACCCCCTAGTCTCTCCGGCTAGGGACTTGGCTAGTCGGCGGACCGCCGCTTGAGCCAAGCGGCGCCCAGCCAAACACCCCCAAATTTTCCCACCCCAGGCCCGGCAGTGCCCCTCTCCCGCCTTGTTTGCCGTGGCCGCCATGGAGCGGTTCATGACCGAAATGAAGCTCGAGGACCTCAAGCTTAAGTCCCCTACCGAGCTGCTTAGCTTTGCCGAAGAAAACGGCGTCGAGAATGCCAGCACGATGCGTAAGCAGGAGCTGATGTTCGCTACGCTGAAGCAGCTGGCGGCCAAGGATATCGAAATTACCGGCGTCGGTGTCGTCGAGGTGCTGCAGGACGGCTTCGGCTTCCTGCGCTCGCCGGATGCCAACTATCTGCCCGGTCCGGACGATATCTATATCTCGCCCTCGCAGATCCGCCGTTTCGCGCTGCGCACGGGCGATACCGTCGAAGGGCAGATCCGCAGCCCCAAAGAGGGTGAGCGCTACTTCGCTCTGCTCAAGGTCAATCGGATCAATTTCGAGGACCCGGAGAAGGTCAAGCACAAGATCCACTTCGACAACCTGACGCCGCTCTATCCGACGTCGTGGCTCAAGCTTGAGATCGAGGACCCGACCATCAAGGACTTCTCGGCGCGTGTCATCGACATCGTGGCGCCGCTAGGCAAAGGCCAGCGCGCTCTGATCGTCGCCCCGCCGCGCACCGGTAAGACGGTTCTGCTCCAGAACATCGCTCACTCGATCACGGCCAACCACCCGGAGTGCTATCTCATCGTGCTGCTCATCGACGAGCGGCCGGAGGAAGTCACCGACATGCAGCGCTCGGTCAAGGGCGAGGTGATCTCGTCGACGTTCGACGAGCCGGCCTCGCGGCACGTGCAGGTTTCCGAGATGGTGATCGAGAAGGCCAAGCGCCTCGTCGAGCACAAGCGCGACGTCGTCATTCTGCTCGACAGCATCACGCGTCTTGGCCGCGCCTATAACACCGTCGTGCCTTCCTCGGGCAAGGTGCTGACGGGTGGCGTCGATTCCAACGCGCTGCAGCGGCCGAAGCGGTTCTTCGGCGCGGCGCGCAACATCGAGGAAGGCGGCTCGCTGACCATCATCGCGACGGCGCTGATCGATACCGGCAGCCGCATGGACGAGGTGATCTTCGAAGAGTTCAAGGGCACCGGTAACTCGGAAATCATCCTCGACCGCAAGGTCTCCGACAAGCGCGTGTTCCCGGCCATCGACGTTGCTCGCTCCGGCACGCGCAAGGAAGACCTGCTGGTTCCGAAGGATCAGCTCAAGAAGGTCTACGTGCTCCGGCGCATCCTCAACCCGATGGGCACCATGGATGCCATCGAGTTCCTTATCGACAAGCTGCGCTCGACCAAGACCAACGGCGAGTTCTTCCAGTCGATGAACACGTAAGCGTCGCACCCGTTTCAATCGGAACATGAAAAAGGCCGCCCTTCGAGGCGGCCTTCTTCTTTTCAGTGGTGACGATCCCAGGAGCCTATTCCGCGGCGTCGTGGATGGCGCGGGCTTTGGCGGCGGCCGTCGTCAGATTCTTAGGCGGGCCTTCGCCGGGCCGATAATGGATCGGGAATACGAGCTGCTGCACGTAGCCCTTGGGGAACTGTGGCACCTCGTCGATGCCCATGTCGCTCGCCGTGATGGGCCGCGGTGGTTCCGGATTGAACGTCCCGAGCAGGCGATCCCAGATCGTCAGGAACAGACCGAAGTTGCAATCGCCTTCCTTGCCCCAGTTGACGTGGTGCAGGTGGTGGATCTGGCCGATCGAAAGGTGATTGCGGAACGGCCCCAATGCGTAGGCGACGTTCGAGTGTTGGATGATCAACTGCACGGAGATGGCAAAGCCCAGCAGGATGGCGACCTGAACCGGCATGCCGGCGAGGGCGAGCGGCGCTGTGCCGAGCACCATGTCGATGATCTGATGCAGCGGATGGCGCACGAGCCCGTTGAAGCCGTACAGGCGAGACACGCCGTGATGCACGGCATGCAGCCGCCACAGGAACGCGAAGCGATGGCTCAGGTAGTGCAGGAACATCAGCGCGAAGTCGGCAAGCACGACGGCCATGATCAGCTGCGCCCAGATCGGCCAGTCGCGCGGCCAGATGCCGGCGCTCATGCCGCCCGAGAACAGCCAGCCCATCAACGGGATGGTCAGAACGCCGTTGAGGTTCTGCAGCTCGTAGACGATCGCGTGCACGACGTTGGTGTGCTCATCTCCGTGCGAGTCGTTCCACTCATCGTACCAGGGAAGGATGCGCTCCGCGGCGAACGCGGTTCCGATCGCGGTCAGCAAAAGAAATCCAATGCCAGCCGCAATCCAAAGCGGCGAATGATCGTTCACTACGACGTAGTATGCAGCGCCGTTCAGGCCGAAGAACATGAACGGGAAGTAACCGTAGCGAACAATCTTGCGCAGCGTTTCAGGCGTCATGAACACCTCGTGTCTTTCAAAAGCTCGGACGTTTTCATACCCTTAGATGCGTATGGTTCGCTCGCCGGAACTCTAACTATGCTAAACGCGGTTTTCACAGCATTTTTTGTTACTTCCGCCGTAAGAAACTTTGATCTTAAACAATCGACCGTTGGTCGATGATCAGTTGTCGCAGGGCGTTTCTGCTTGTGATCGGAAGGGAGCATTGCGGGCCCGAGCACAGGTAGGCGGTTGCCCGCCCTGCGTCTGCCGACTTACCCCGCAGGGCAGACGGACCTATGTCTCCGACTGAGCCTTTCGTTCCAAGCTCGATGGCACCCGGAACTGAAAGTTGCTTCAACACTTTATTCAGGGATTCACCGCTCATTTCCTCGCCCTCGATCAGGACTACGAGTTGCGGAGCCAAGACATCAATCGCCGCGCCGAGAAGACCGGTGTGGCCGCCCAGGTTCTGCGCAAGGTCAGATGAGAAGGCCTCGAGGATCGATCCAGCCCGTTCAAAGTAACGCTGCTCTCCGGTCACGGTTCCGATCGCGGCGAGGTTGCTGACCATGGTCGCATTGGCGGAGGGGGTGGCATCATCGGTTGCGGTACGCAGGCGCACGATCACATCGCGGGTGTCATCGGCGGCGGTGAAGTAACCGGCGACATCCTTCGCCCAGTAATGCTCATCCAGGATCTCGACCCAGCGGACAGCCTGCTCCAGGTAGCCCGTTTCGCCCGTCGCCTGGTAGAGGCGCAACGCCGCCCAGATCATATTGGCGTAATCGGTGGCGGTCGCGGGGGCACGGCCGGCTCCGTGGCGAACCGAGTGAAGGAGGCGACCGGAGACGGTCATCTTTTCCGTGACGAAGGTGAAGGCTTGCCGGGCCATCGTCACCCAAGGTGAACGATCTAAGACGACGCCTGCACGGGCGAGCGCGGCGATCATCAACCCGTTCCAGTCGGCCAGGACCTTGTCATCCCAGCCGGGGCGCACCCGCTTGCTGCGGGCGGCCAGCAGCTTCGCGCGGAGCTTGCGGAGCCTCGCTTCTTCGTCGGGCGTGCCGAGCCCCTCGGCGTGCAAGCGGTTCAATATCGTGTGGCCCTCGAAGTTGCCTTCGGGCGTGACGTCATAGGCCTGCTTGAAGACGGCACCGTCGTCGGGTCCGAGCACCTCATCGATTTCCTCGGGCGTCCAGACGTAGAACTTGCCTTCCTCGCCTTCGGAATCGGCATCGAGCGCAGACGCGAAGCCGCCGCCCTCGACGACCATCTCGCGGGCAATCCAGTCGACCGTCTCGGCGATGCGCTCGGCGAGCAGCGGGCTTTGCGTCTCACGCCAGACCTCTGTCATGAGATCGATCAGCAGCGCGTTGTCATAGAGCATCTTCTCGAAGTGAGGGACGAGCCACAGCTCGTCCACCGAGTAGCGCGCGAAGCCTCCACCGAGGTGATCGTAGATGCCGCCCATGGTCATCCGCTCGAGCGTCTTCACCACCGCAGCCTTCGCGGGCTCGTGGCGGTAACGGATGGCGCCGCGCCAGAGCAGCCAGAAGAAGCTCCACTGCGGAAATTTTGGTGCGCCCGCGATGCCGCCGTGGACGGGATCGACGGCGCGAGCGAGCCGCATCGTCACCTCGCGCAGGATCTGATCGGTGACGCGCGGGCCGGCGCCGCGGTCGGATTGTTCGGCGAGCGACTTCATCAGCGCGTCGGCATTGCCGGCCACCTTCTCCGGCTCGTTGCGATAGATATCCGAAAGACGCTCCAGCACGTCGACGAAGGAGGGCCGGCCGAAGGTCGGGACCTTCGGGAAATACGTGCCACCCCAGAACGGGCGCGCTTCGCTGTCGAGGAACATGGTCAGCGGCCAGCCGCCCTGCTGCCCCAGGCGGTGAAGGGCTCCCATGTAGATGGCATCGATGTCGGGGCGCTCCTCGCGGTCGACCTTGATGCTCACGAAGTGATCGTTCATCACGCGTGCCGTCACCTCGTCCTCGAAGCTCTCGTGGGCCATCACGTGGCACCAGTGGCAGGCGGAGTATCCGATCGAGAGCAGGATCGGCTTGCCGGTTCGCTTGGCCTCGGCGAGCGCCTCTGGTCCCCATGCCCACCAGTGCACCGGGTTGTCGCGGTGCTGGAGAAGGTATGGGCTCGTCTCGTCACCCAGGCGGTTGCGGCTCATGCTAGTGTCCTGTCGTTTCTCATCGCGTCTCATGTGGGGTCTTCTTGATAACCCGCAAAGCGACCGCAAGCGTTCCGAATAAAGTTCCATCATGGCCAACGATCCCGAGCAGACGATCTTTGCGCTGGCGAGTGCCCAGGGGCGCGCCGGCGTGGCCGTGGTGCGGGTTTCGGGTCCGGGGGCGGGGCGCGTCATGGATTTCATGGCGGGGCCGAGGCCGCAGTCGCGCCGCGCCGTAGGGCGTTTCATCCGCCATCCCGAGAGCGGCGAGAAGCTCGACCGGGGCGTGGTGATCTGGTTCCCGGAGCCCAAGAGCTTCACCGGCGAAGATGTGGCGGAGCTCTACCTGCACGGTGGGCGCGCCGTGGTGCAGGCCGTGCTCGGGGCGTTGAGCCTAGTGCCCGGGCTCAGGATGGCCGAGCCTGGGGAGTTCGCGCGGCGTGCGTTCGAATCCGGCAAGATCGATCTCGCGGAGGTGGAGGGGCTCGCCGATCTCATCGACGCCGAGACGGAAGGCCAGCGGCGCCAGGCGCTGGCGCAGGCCTCGGGTGCATTGTCGGATCTCTACGACGGCTGGCGCGCGAGCCTTGTCGAAGCGCTGGGATTGATCGAGGCGGGGCTCGATTTCTCGGATGAAGCCGACATCGGCGCCAAGACGTTCGCCGATGCGACCGCCATCGTCGCAGTCCTTCACCAGGCGATGATCAATCATCTCGCAGACGGTCACCGCGGCGAGATCCTGCGTGACGGTTTCCGCGTCGCGCTGACGGGGCCGCCCAACGCGGGCAAGTCGAGCCTGCTCAACGCTATCGCGCGGCGGGATGCGGCCATCGTCTCGGAGGAGGCGGGCACGACGCGCGACGTCATCGAGGTGCGTCTCGATCTCGGCGGGCTGCCGGTGATCGTCTCGGATACGGCAGGCTTTCGCGAGACACAGGGTGCCATCGAGCGCGAAGGCATGCGGCGCAGCCTCGAGGTGGCGAAGGGCGCGGATCTCGTGCTGTGGCTCGCGGAGGCAGAGGCGCCGCAGACGGCGATCCCGGTGGAGCTTGCGCCGCTCGCCGACCGGACGCTGCTGGTGCTCAACAAGATCGATCTTCTGTCGAACGGCAACGGAGCGCCGGCGCTTCCGGACGACATGGTGCCGCTCTCGGTGAAGACCGGTGCGGGTCTCGATGATCTCATCAAGCGGCTGACGGTGATCGCTCGCGAGCGCATCGGTCACCAAGGGGAGCCGGTGCTGACGCAGGTCCGTCACCGGCGCCTGGTGGAAGCGTGCCGCGACAGCCTGGCCACGTTTCTTGCCGGCTCGCGCGACGAGGTGGAGCTGCGGGCCGAGGATCTGCGGCGGGCGGCGGACGCGCTGGGGCGCATCACGGGCCGCGTGGACGTGGAGGATGTGCTCGATCACATCTTCGGTCGGTTCTGCATCGGGAAATAGATGCGGACGGTGAAGCGGCACGGGATGTTTCACGTGAATCCATTTCCGGGTGAAGGATCGGCATCAGGTGTTTCACGTGAATCGTTTTGGTGGCGTGTGACTATCGATGAGACGGAATACCGACCGTTTGTCATTCCTTTTAAGATAAGTGAGTTTCGGTGAATGACGTCGGCGGCGATACCAGCGATATTTCCAGCTCTCGTCGCCGCGCGGTGGGCGTATACGAACTTGGCCGCTGAGGCCAAGGCGGATCCTGCCGTTGCGACGGCCTCTCCCAATCCGCTCAACGATCCTGCTTACTGCCAAGCTTGGGTGGAAGCGGATGCGCGTCGCAAGGGCGTCGACTTCACGTACGGTGGATACATGGAACCGCGTGATCACCTATGGCGCGGGCATTATCACGACCCCGATAAGATGCGGCACACCGCAGTCGACTACAACGTTCCGGCCGGCACCGAGGTGGTGGCTCCAGCTGGCGGAAGGGTTCTGCGCGTGGTGCGCGATACCTCTTACGGAGGTTGGGGCGGATGCGTGTTCGTGCAGCTCGACAATCCCTATCGAGGCGCGGGCTACTACCTCATGGGCCACCTCGCGCACGCACGACTTCCGGAACCTGGCGACGTACTCCAGCGTGGAAGCCGGGTCGGGTTTATCGGCAAGCCGCGCGAGAACGGCGTCTGGTTTCCCCACCTTCACCTGCAATGCTTCGACCAAGCAATCTTCGACCGTTATGTGCCGGTCCTCGACGACATGGATGGATATGGTCCAAATGACGAGCTCGAAAATTCACATATGCCCGATCCCACGGATTTAGGGAGCGGGCGGCATCGCTGATCTGTTTTGCGGATGCCATGGCACCCAAAATTTGGGGCCGTTCGAAATCAATGTTTCACGTGAATCCAAAATTTGGCGGAAATGATCGCGGTGGTGTTTCACGTGAATCACATTCGAATGGCACCTATTGATAGGCGGGGACACTCGCTGTCTCCATGGGATTGGCACACCGGGTCTTAGCGAGCGTCATCAGGTACTCGTGTCGTTGTGACAGCGCTTTTGCCTCTTTTCCGGCGGCGTCCTGAAAGTCCATTCCGAACCACACCGTCCATGAATAGGCCAACGACGCCCGCGGCAACGTTTTGGCCTACCTTCCACCCTGCTCGGTTGCGAGGTCGGAAATCCGATCGTTGTTGATCTTGGCTTCCGCCTGGATTTGTTCGCATGTCATGGTCAGATCGACTGCTTGAACGACTAACGACCATCACGAAAATGAATTTCAACATCATCCAACCCCTAAAATATGGGGTTGAGCCTATTTGTGCCCCTCGGCCGCCATAAGACCTGGTGACTGACTGATTTGTTGGTGGGCGGGCTATCAACACAATTGTTCAGGGCTGGTGTTTGGAGCAGCCATGTTTCACGTGAATCACTCGGTGCTGGGGTTAGTGGCTTGTGAAGCTGACGCCGGAGAGGATCTCGTGGCTCGTAGCAAGCGGCGACATGAACGGCTCGATGCGGCTGCCATTGTGAGCTGTCTGCGTGGTGGGCTCGCAGCGGTCGGATGCTAGCGACAGCAGGTATTCGTTGCGCTGGGATAGCGCGTGGGCCTCCTTGCCTGCGGCGTTCTGCAGATCCATCCCGAGCCAGGCCGGCCAGACCATGAAACCGACGATGCCGGCGACGGCGTTCTGGCCCATCTTCCAGCTCTGCTCGATGGCGAGGTCTGAGATCTTCCGATTGTTGCGCGTCGTCTCCGCCTTGATGGCGTCGCAGTCGAGTTGTGGATCGGAGGCAAGTGCCAAAGGCGTGGGTTGCGGAATGCGACCAGCGCAGGCGGACAGCGTCAACGCCACAAAGAACCCGATACAAACTTTCCGCATCCGTTGCTCCAACCGCGCGGTAGGGAGCAAGCGTAGATCTCGCAAAAAGGCGCCGCCGTGGTTGAATAAAGCGCGGGTTGTGCATCACTGGTGCTATCCACATGAAACGTCTGATGAGCATTTTTGCGCGTCATGGCGATAGGGTCGCGCCCATGTGGTCGCTTTGACCCCGCGATGAGCGTCCTGTATCTGTCCGCTACCTTGAAGCGGGTTGGTAGGTGATCGGCAATGGCCGGGCAGACCTTCGATGTGATCGTCGTCGGCGGCGGGCATGCGGGCGTGGAAGCGGCCGCCGCGGCTGCACGCATGGGCGCATCGGTTGCGCTTGTTACGCATCGGTTCGAGACCGTCGGCGAGATGTCCTGCAATCCGGCGATCGGTGGGCTCGGAAAAGGCCATCTGGTGCGCGAGATAGATGCGCTCGACGGGCTCATGGGGCGCGTCGCGGATGCGGCGGGCATCCAGTTCCGGCTGCTCAATCGTTCGCGCGGACCGGCGGTGCAGGGGCCGCGTGCGCAGGCAGATCGAAAGCTTTATCGCGAAGCCATGCAGCAGGCCGTACGCACAACCGACGGCCTCATGGTGCTCGAAGGTGCGGTCGAGGATCTCATTGTCGATGGAAGCGTGGTCGAAGGTGTGATCACGCAAGCCGGCGAGGAGATCCGGGCCGGCGCCGTGGTTTTGACCACCGGCACTTTTCTCAATGGCCTCATCCATTTAGGCGATAAAACTCAGCCTGCAGGACGCGTCGGCGATGCGCCTGCGCTGAAGCTCTCGGAGCGGCTATATGGGCTCGGCCTGCGCATGGGGCGGCTCAAGACGGGCACACCCGCGCGGCTCGCACGCAGCTCGATCGATTGGGATTCGCTGCGACAGCAGGCGGCGGACGCTGATCCGGTGCCGTTCTCGTTTCTGACCGACAGGATCACCAACCGCCAAGTGACGTGTGCGGTCACGTCGACCACTGCCGAAACGCATGCGATCATCCGCGCCAATCTCGCGCGCTCGCCGATGTATTCGGGGCAGATCGCCTCGCGCGGGCCGCGCTACTGCCCGTCGATCGAGGACAAGGTGGTGCGGTTCGCCGACCGCGAGGCGCATCAGGTGTTCCTGGAGCCGGAAGGATTGGATGACGATACGGTCTATCCGAACGGCGTCTCGACCTCGCTTCCCGCCGATGTACAAGAGTCTTTTCTCAAGACTCTTCCAGGGCTTAAGTCCGTTATCTTAAAGCGTCCTGGTTACGCGATCGAGTACGATTATGTCGATCCGCGCGAGCTTCTGCCGACGCTCGAGACGAAGCGGCTCTCGCGTTTGTTCCTCGCCGGGCAGATCAACGGCACCACGGGGTACGAAGAAGCGGGCGCGCAGGGTGTTGCGGCCGGTATAAACGCGGCTTTGGCGGCCAGTGGCGGGCAAAAAACGTTCGTTGTGTCGCGCGCGGACGCGTATCTGGGCGTCATGATCGACGATCTGGTGACGCGCGGGGTCACCGAGCCCTATCGCATGTTCACCTCGCGCGCCGAGTACCGGTTGCGGCTGCGGGCCGACAATGCGGATCAGCGTTTGACGCCTTTAGGCGCCGAATTGGGCTGTGTGAGCACGATTCGTTCACGTTCGTATTCAAGTAAAAACAATGAGTTAGCATTACTTGCTAATGTTCTTTCTCAAAAAACGCTCACACCGCGAGAAGCGGAACGAAACGGAATCGAAATTAACAAGGATGGGCGGCGGCGAACCGCGTTCGAAATTCTGTCTTATCCTGACATGAGCTTCGCGCGGCTGGCTGAGATCTGGCCTGAGCTGAAATCCGTCGATCCAAAGATCGCGGCGCAAACCGAAATTGACGCTCGCTACGATTCCTACGTCAAACGGCAGGAGGTCGACGTGGCCGCGCTCCGCAAGGACGAAGCCATCGCCATTCCGGCCAAATTTGATTATGCAACTCTGGCCGGGCTCAAGGGTGAGCTCGTGCAGAAGCTTTCGGCGCAGCGGCCGGCGACGCTGGCGCAGGCCGGGCGCATCGAGGGGATGACCCCGGCCGCGCTGATGCTCGTTCTGGCCGCCGTCAAAAAGCAAACGCAGCGGAAAAAGGCGTCATGACGCCGGCTGGCGGCCGCATCAATACGCCCGAGGCCTTCCAGGACGCGTTCGGGGTTTCACGTGAAACGCTCGACCGCCTCAGGACTTATGAGGCGCTGCTTAAGACCTGGCAGAAGACCATCAATCTCGTAGCGCCAGCGACTTTGGATCAGGTCTGGCATCGGCACTTCGCGGATTCGGCTCAGCTTTTGGCGCTGGGGCTCGAGCCTCCGTTTTTTCCTCCGCCCGGCGGGCAAGAGCCAGGGTTGGTGCCCGCGGCCGAACCGCAGGGAGGAAAAAGCTGGCTGGATCTTGGCTCCGGGGCGGGTTTCCCCGGCCTGGTTCTGGCCATTATGCTGGCCGAACGGGACCCCGCGGCCCGCATGACGCTGGTCGAAAGCGATGTCCGGAAGGCCGCCTTCCTCGGCGAGGTGGCCCGAAAAACAGGGGTTGCTGTGGAGATTCGGGCCGAGCGGAGCGAAAAGTGCGCGACTCAGGCTAACTCTCCGATAAGAGACGCAATCACAGCGCGCGCTCTGGCGCCGCTGCCGAAGCTCCTGGGGCTTGCCTTGCCGTTTTTTTCTCCCTCGACCGTTGCCCTGTTTCCAAAGGGTCGCGAAGCCGGGATAGAAATAGAGGAGGCAAAAAAGCGATTCGATTTCGATTGCGCGCTTGTCCCAAGTCTGACCGAGGCGGAGGCGCGTATTGTGATCATACGAAATTTGGCTGCGAGGACGGAGGGTTAGTCCCGTGACAGGCCCAGGACCCAAGCTCAGGACGCTGGCGATCGCCAATCAGAAGGGCGGCGTCGGCAAAACGACCACGGCAATCAATCTCGGAACGGCGCTGGCCGCTATCGGCGAGCGCGTGCTCGTTATCGACCTCGACCCGCAGGGAAACGCCTCGACTGGCCTCGGCGTGCCGCCCGAAGGCCGCTCGCGGACCTCCTACGACGCTGTTATCGGCAATGCGAGTCTCGCCGAGGTGGCCGTGCCGACGGCAATCCCGGGGCTCGCCGTGGTTCCGGCGAACCAGGACCTGGTCGGGCTTGAATCGGATCTTTCCGGTGAGGCGAGCCGGGCTTACAAGCTGCGCGACGCCGTGGCGGCCCTGGCGGCCCAGCAGGCGGGCAAACCCGCGGATCAGAGCTATCGCTACGTTCTGATCGACTGCCCGCCGTCGCTCAACATCCTGACGCTCAACGCGCTCGCGGCTGCGGACGCCGTTCTGGTGCCGGTTCAGTGCGAATTCTTCGCGCTGGAGGGCATTTCGCAGCTCAAGGAAACCATCGATCAGATCCGGGCTACGCTCAATCCTAGCCTCGAGATCCAGGGCGTGGTTCTGACCATGCATGACGCGCGGACCACGCTGTCGCGCGAGGTTGCGCAGGAGGTTCGCGCGTTTTTCGGCTCGAAAGTCTACGAGTCCGTTATTCCGCGGAATACGCGCGTCGCCGAGGCGCCGTCGCACGGCAAGCCGATCCTGCTTTACGATTATGATTGCGCGGGAAGCCAAGCCTACATCCGCCTCGCTACCGAGATCATCGAACGCGAGCGTCAGAATAAAGCTGCGTAATATTCTCTATCTAACGATAAAATACAGGGCAGCCGCCATGAACTCTCCGCTACCAAAAAGCCGGCTCGGCCGTGGTCTGGCTTCGCTAATCGGGGAGACGCCGCAGGCGAGCCAGCCGCGTGTTCCGGTCGAGGGTGAGCAGCGGATGCTCTCGGTCGCGCAGATGCGCAGCAGCCGCTTCAACCCGCGCAAGGATTTCGCGGAGCAGGATCTGGCAGAGCTCGCGGACTCCATCCGCACCAAGGGGCTCGTACAACCCATCGTCGTTCGGCCGCATCCAGATGAAGCGCAGGCTTACGAAATCGTGGCCGGCGAGCGTCGCTGGCGCGCGTCGCAGAAAGCCGGCGTTCACATGGTGCCGGTCATCGTGCGGGACCTCTCCGATCGAGAGATGCTCGAGCTCGCGATCATCGAGAACGTGCAGCGCGCCGATCTCAACGCGATCGAGGAGGCGAACGGCTACCGGGAGCTCATCGAGCGCTTCGACTATAGCCAGGAGCAGGTTTCGGAGATTATCGGCAAGAGCCGCAGCCATGTGGCCAATACGCTGCGCCTTCTGAAGCTGCCCGCTTCCGTTCAGACGTTTGTGCAGGAAGGCAAGCTTACGGCCGGACATGCGCGCACGCTGGTCGGCCGCGAGGATGCGGAGGCTCTGGCGCAGCGGATTCTCGAGCAGAACCTCAACGTGCGCGAAGCGGAGGCGCTGGCGCAGGCTGGGCCGATCGGGGTTGCCGGCTCGACGGGTGGCGCCCGCAAAGCTCGCGAGAAAGATCCGGATACGAAGGCGTTCGAGAAGGAGCTGGCCGATACGCTCGGGCTCAGGGTCGAGGTCAAACGCGGCTCCGGCGAGAGCGGCAATCTGATCATCAAGTATGGAAACTTCGATCAGCTCGACTATATCCGCATGCGCCTCACCGGCTCGCAGGGCGGCTGAGGCTGCGATCCGTTAAGCGTGGGGTGCGCTCGGCGCTGGACAATGGCGCGCTCGGTGCTTATGGCCGGGTGCCTGCTCGCCCACCTCAGGATCCGCTGCGGTCTCGTGGACGTGTCGGGGTATCGGCTGCTGCCGGAGTGACAGTCTCAGTCGAACGCGCCAATACTTTTTCTCCGTCGTCCAGGGCGGAGGCCGGGAGGCTTTTCCCATGAGCGACGAGGTTCTGTTGCGGCTTGCCGAGACGATCCGGGCCCGGCGCACAGCGGGCGCCGACAAATCGTACACGCGCCAGCTTCTCGACGCGGGGCCGGAGCGGTGCGCCAAAAAGCTGGGTGAGGAGGCGGTCGAGACCGTTATCGCCGGCGTTTCCGAGAGCGACGACGCGCTGCGTGCGGAAGCTGCGGATCTGCTTTATCATCTTCTGGTTCTGCTCGAGGCGCGCGGCATCGCCTTGAGCGATGTGCTCGCCGTGCTGGAAGGCCGCTCGGCACAGTCAGGCCTGGCGGAGAAGGCAGCGCGAAACAGTGGAGAAGCCGGCAAGGCTTCCGGGTGACCGCGAATGAGTATGCGGAGCAAGGCGCAGCCGGTACCGGACACCAGCGCACTCGAATTTGTCGGCGCGGCGCACAGCCACGAGCTGCAGTTTACGCCCTATCGTGTTTTCACGCGCGAGCAGTGGGCGAAGCTGCGCGCCGATACGCCGATGACACTGGCGCCGGACGAGCTCGAGGTGCTGTCCGGTATCATCGAAGAGTTGTCGGTCGAAGAGGTGGAGATGATCTATCTCCCTCTGTCGCGACTTCTCAATCTGTATGTGGCGGCAGCGCAGAAGCTGCATGCGGTAAGCTCGACGTTTCTCGGCCGCATGGACTGCAAAGTGCCGTTTATCATCGGTGTGGCTGGGTCGGTCGCAGTCGGTAAAAGCACGACGGCTCGTGTTCTGAGAGCGCTGCTCGCGCGCTGGCCGGATCATCCGCGCGTGGATCTCATAACGACCGACGGCTTCCTGTTTCCGAACCGCGATCTCGAAGCGCGCGATCTCATGAACCGGAAGGGCTTTCCGGAGAGCTTCGACACCGCGCGTCTGATCAGTTTCCTCGCCGACGTCAAAAGCGGAAAGGAAAAGATCGAGGCTCCGGTCTACTCGCACTTCCACTACGACATCATGCCTGGCCAGAAGATCGTGATCGAACGGCCGGATATCCTGATCGTCGAGGGACTCAACGTGCTGCAGCCGCCGACCTTCGAACGCGGCAGCGAGCCTGGTCCGTTCGTTTCCGATTTCATCGACTTTTCGATTTTCATCGACGCTGATTCGGACACGATCGAGAAATGGTACGTGGAGCGGTTCATGCGCCTCAGGAACACGGCGTTTCGCGATCCCGCGTCGTATTTCCATCGCTACATCACGTTGACGCACGACAACGCCATCGCGCGGGCGCTTGAGATCTGGCGCGAGATCAATTTCAGAAACCTCACCGACAACATTCTGCCAACGCGCCCGCGGGCGCGCCTCATCTTGCGCAAGGATGAGGACCACGGTGTGAGCACAGTTGCTTTGCGCAAGCTTTGAGCGAATCGGCAGCGCGCCGGCCGAGTACGACGTTGCGGAATTAATCGCAGCTTTAGGTTGGATCGGCTTTTAGATCCGGGAAAGTGCAAAAAATAATCTCGCGCAATGAACGATTTGCGCGTTCCCGGATTAAATCGGGAAGTTTTCCCTCTAGACGTGCTGCGATGCAGCAACGAAATAGGGAACGTTTCCCGATCACTAACTTACCTTTCCAAGGAGATGACAATGAAGCGCGTGTTCGCTGTTTCCGCCGCTATGGCTCTTGGCATGGGTGCTGCCTACGCTGACGACAAGCCGACAGATGATGAGGCCGCGAAGATCAAGGCGGCTGTTGCCGAGTGGGGCTGCGAGGGCGGCACCTACGAAAAGGAGAGCGAGGGCTCCGGCGTCTACGAGGCAGAGGACGTGAAGTGCAAAGCCGGTCAGTACGATTTCCGCCTCGACAAGGATTTCAAGGTCTTCGTCATCACGAAGGACTAAGGGCGGGTAGCCCATCCGGCGAACATCATCTTCCGGCGGCTCCTTCCTGGAGCCGCCTTTTTCATTTTTTGAGCAGTCGTCAATGCTCAGGCGACGAGCTTCTCGAGCTTGGCCAAAATAGCGCCGCCCATCTCGGCCGTGCCCACCTGGCGCATGCCGGCCTGCATGATGTCGCCGGTGCGATAGCCCTCCGCCAAGACGTCGGCGATGGCGCGATCGATCAGGTCGGCTTCCGTGCTCATGCCGCACGAGTAGCGCAAGGCCATGCCGAAGCTCGCGATGGTTGCGATCGGGTTAGCGAGACCCTTGCCCGCGATATCGGGCGCGGAGCCGTGTACGGGCTCGTAGAGGGCAAGACGCTTGCCGGTCTTCTCGTCGGCGGCGCCGAGCGAAGCCGAGGGCAGCATGCCGAGCGAACCGGTGGCCATCGCGGCCTCGTCCGACAGCACGTCGCCGAACAGGTTGTCGGTGACGATGACGTCGAACTGCTTCGGATTACGCACGAGCTGCATGGCGCAGTTGTCGGCGAGGATGTGATTGAGCTCGACGTCGGGCGCGTAGGACTTGTGGGTCGCGGTGACGACCTCCTTCCAAAGCACGCCCGACTTCATGACGTTGTGCTTCTCGGCGGAATGCACCTTGTTCGAGCGCTTTCTCGCGAGATCGAAGGCAACCTTGGCGATGCGCTCAATCTCGTATGTGGTGTAGACTTGCGTATCGACGGCGCGCTTTTGCCCGTCCTCAAGCGTCACGATTTCCTTCGGTTCGCCGAAATAGACGCCGCCCGTCAGCTCGCGCACGATCATGATGTCGAGGCCTTCGACGAGCTCGCGCTTGAGCGAGGATGCGTCGGCGAGGGCCGGGTAGCAGATGGCGGGGCGCAGGTTGGCGAAGAGCGCGAGATCCTTGCGCAGGCGCAGGAGGCCGGCCTCGGGGCGTGCCGCGTAGGGGACCTTGTCCCACTTAGGACCGCCGACCGCACCGAAGATCACGGCGTCGGAGGCCTTGGCCTTGGCAACGCATTCGTCGGTGACGGCGACGCCGTGCGCGTCGTAGGCCGCGCCGCCGACGAGGTCGCTGTCAGTCTCGAACTTGGCCTTGCCGCTCCGCTTGTTGAAGAAGGCGATGATGTGCTCGACCTCGGCCATGGTTTCAACGCCGATGCCGTCGCCCGGCAGAAGGAGCAGCTTATGCGTGGTCATAGGGAGTTCCGTCAGGAGGGATTTCGGTGGCGCGGTACTAGCGTGCCGGCGGCCCTGGGGCAAGCTGCACTGCGAAGGCGAGTGTGCAGCTCCTCGGCCGCGTCAGCCAATGAGCGGGATGGCGAGCAGCAGGGTAAAGCCGTTCAGAGTCAACAGGGCGCCGAGAATGCCGACGCCGATACTGGCAACCAGAACCGCCGTGCCGCCCGAGATAATGGCGACGGAGGCCAGGACGATGGCGATCTGCAGCAGGGCCTGGGCGTAGTCGAAATAGGGGTCTTTCTGGATGGCGATATCTCGCTCCGCCTCGAGCGCCTTGCCGCGGTGGAACAGCTCGTCGAGCCCCTCGTTCGATTTGGGGTCGGAGGTGAGGATTTTATCCTGCTCGCGGTAGCTCGCGATCTTGGCAGAGATGGCGGTCTTTGCCTCGCCGGATAAATTGGGGTCCGACAGGCTCACGAGCTCGAACTCGTCGAGCTGCATGCGAAGCATTTGCCGGCGCAGGTTCTTGGCCTGGAAGAAGGCCCAGGTATTGGAAGCCTCGATGTTCTTCAGCGTCGCTTCCTTGGCGGCGTTGCCGCCGCCCAGCGAGCAGATGGCGAGGGTGACAGCGAGCACGCCGATGTAGACACCGATCCAGCGGTCGCGGTTGCGTTGGCTCTGGTCGGTTGCGTCGCGACCGAGATCGTCAAATGCCATCGTCGCGGCCCTCGGAGCGCACAAGCTCGCGGTACTCCGCGACATCGCCCGCGTCCGACAGGCGATAGACTTGAGGCGCAGCCGTGGCCAGCTCACGGTCGAGAATCTCTTCCGGCGTGAGCTTCTCCAGATGCATGATGAGCGCGCGCAGCGAGTTGCCGTGCGCGGAGACGATTACGTTCTTGCCGGCGGTGAGCTCCGGCCAGATCTTCTCCTCGTAGTAGGGAATGACGCGGGCCGCCGTGTCTTTCAGGCTTTCACCGCCCGGGGGCGGCGTGTCGAAGCTGCGGCGCCAGGTGAGCACCTGTTCCTCGCCCCACCGCTCGCGCGCCTGGTCCTTATTCAGTCCGGAGAGCTCGCCGTAGTCGCGTTCGTTCAGCGCCGGATCCTCGATGATGTTCGGGGTCTCGCCGCCCATCTCGCCGAGGATGATGTCCAGTGTGTGCTGGGCGCGCTTGAGCTTGCTCGTGAAGGCGATATCGAAGCGCAGTCCTTCGGACTTCAGCACGCGGCCCGCCCAAACGGCCTCGATGAGGCCCTTGTCGGTGAGGTCGGGATTGCGCAGGCCGGTGAAGATGTTCTTTTTGTTCCACTCGCTCTCGCCATGGCGCACGAGCACCAGCTGGTTCATCATGGCGGAAATCCGTTTGGTTCTTTGCAAATTTGACATCTAAAGCCCTAACACATCGCTCATGTTGAACAGGCCCGGACCTTTGCCCTGGCCCCACAGTGCTGCCTTGACGGCACCACGCGCGAAAATGCTCCGGTCACCGGCCCGATGCGTGATTTCGATGCGCTCACCCTCGCCCGCGAAGATGACCGTGTGATCACCGACCACGGTACCACCGCGCAGCGTTGCAAAGCCGATATCGCCCCGGCGACGCGGACCGGTGTGACCCTCACGGGACTTAACGCTGTTAGCCTTGAGATCGATGCCGCGACCCTCGGCCGCTGCCTGGCCAAGCATCAATGCCGTGCCCGAGGGGGCATCCACCTTCTGGCGATGGTGCATCTCGACGATCTCGATATCGAAGTCCGCGTCGAGGGCCTGGGCAATGCGGCGAGTGATGGCTGTCAGCAGATTGACGCCGAGGCTCATGTTGCCTGCCTTGATAACAGTAGCGTGGCGGGCCGCAGCTTTGATGGCTGCCTCGTCGCTATCGTTAAGGCCGGTCGTCCCGATGACGTGTACGATGCGCGCGTTTGCGGCGAGACCCGCGATCTCGACCGTGGCCGCCGGAATCGTGAAATCGATGACAGCGTCGCTGCGGGCCAGCAACTCGAGTGGGTCGGACGTGACAGAGAGACCGAGGGCCGGGAGTCCGGCGAGGGTACCGAGGTCGGCGCCGACGTGTGGCGAGCCGGCAGGTTCGGTGCCGCCGGACAGCACACAGCCCGAGGTGGCTGAGATCACGCGGACAAGTTCGCGGCCCATGCGGCCCGCAGCTCCCGTCACGGCGATTCGGATCTCGCTCATCAGGTCCTCAGGGGGGTTCGATTGGGCGCCGATATAGCACGCTCACGGCCCAGCGGAAGTGCGGCGCTTCCGCCAGATTAAAATTCCAGGGGAGGTAAGGTTTCTTTAGTCGTGATCGGTGGCGACAATCGCGGATTTCAGCCACGAAGCTGTGTAGAACAGTCTGACTTCTGTGCTGAGGTATCCGATGGCCGGTCAGTGGGTCCGACTGCTCGCGATCAGCGCCGCGCTTTGGTGCGGTGCGGCTGAGGCTATCCAGCCGGTCAGAAGCCTTTACACGGCTATCGACCTTTCGGGTTGTACGGCCGTGCCCGGTGCGGTGGACGGCGCGGCGCGGCTTTGCCGCGGTTTGCCCGGCTATCCCGTCTACCTCGCCGAAGGCGATCGCGGGGTGTTTCTCAGCGTCGGGCCGGATCCTGAGAAGCGCCAGGCCGCGCGACAAACGCTCAGCGCATTCAATACTTTGTTTGAGAAGGGTGGGCAGCGACCGACTGTCGAGTGGCGGTTCGTCGTGCGGGACGCGCGGACGGTGCCTTATGCCACCATCGTGCGTTACTTCACCGAAAGCCCGACAGGGGCCGGGCAGGTGCTCGTGGTCATGCGCGTGACGGAGCGCGAGGCATGTCACGTGGCCTACATCGACGCGCTGGCCAACCTCAATGCGATCGTGCTTGCGCGCAGGATCGCGGACAAGGTCGCGCGGTCGCAGCCGTGCCCGCAAGAGGCTTCGGTGCAAGGCGCGCGTGGGCGCAGCCCCATGTAGCTCCATCCATCGTGTGGAGATGCGGCTGGCGTTTTGTGTGCAACTAGATTTGTGACGCTGCGGATTTTACGACGACCAGCCGAAGGCGATCTTTTCGAGCTTTTGGCCGCCGATGGTCTCGAAGCCTTGCTTCACGGGACGGCCGCCGCGACGCCAATAAAAATCCGTCGCAATGGTGTTTTCGGCGAGCGCCCAAACGATCAGGCCTTTCAGGCGACGCTGATCGAGGCCATAGCGGCAGGCTTCAAACAGGTGCTCACCAAGACCGATCCCCTGGAACACGGGCGTGATGTACAGCTCGTAGATCTCGCCCTGATACGGGCCGCGCGTGCGCGAGAAGCCAAGCGTCGCATAGCCGATAATGGTGCCGCCCTTCTCGAGCACGATCAGACTGTCGCCGCTGCGAATGACGCTTGCCCACCAATCGGGGCCGCGACGGCGGATCATGTTCTCGAGGTGGCTGTGGGGAAGAATGCCGCGATACGCCTGCACCCAAGATTGGCGAAATGTCTCGGCGACAGCTGCGGCGTCGGCGAGCTTGCCTTTGCGGATCTTGATATCGGAACGCGACCCTAACATGTTTCCACTATAGCGAGAATTTTTGCCGGCGGAAGGCAAAGCGCGCGCTCTTCGAAAAAAAAGAAAAGCCCGGCGTTTTTAAGCGCCGGGCTTTTCACCGTAACGGGACAGAAAGCAAACTAGCTTGCCTTCTTGATCTGATCGAAGGTCTTGGTGGCGGCAGTGTTCAGGCTCTCGAAGGTCTGCTGTGCGACTTTCGTCGACAGCTCGAATAGCTCCTTGGACTGGGCGCCGGCGGTGGCGAACTGCTGCTGCACGAAGCCGGTCTGGAGACGGAGCAACTCGGGCAGCGTCTTGGCACGGGCGAAAGACTGGGCGGCCTCGAAGGCAGCCTCGGTGTTGTTCTCGGTGTTCTTCAGAACCTTGTCGCTGATCGACTTGGCGCCTGCGAAGGCTGCAACGGCAACTTCCTCGAAAACCTTGGCGCCGTCCTTGGCGACGGTCGAGAACTTGTCATAGGTCTCGCGCGCCTTGGTGACGCTGTCCTCGGCGATGGCTTGAACCTGCTCCGGAATGCGGGCGTCCTTGGCGGCAGAGAGGAACTCTTGGGTCTGACGGGTGAAGTCGTTCACGGGGTTTGCTCCTAAATGGAATGATCAAACTCTGCGGGCTGAGGAAAGGGGGGGCAGCGGGTGCGCGGGCCGGAGACGCGAACCAAGCGATGTCCAACTTTCGAAACGCACCATAGCAAATCATTTTTGCACTGCAACATGAAAATTTGTTGCTCCGCGAAGTCGTCGTTTGATCTGAATCAATCGGATTTTGCTGTTAACTTTTCATGCGCGCTGGCATACGAGGCTGATTGTCCGTCTGCGCACCATCTCGCACATGCGAAAAGAGATAGGCACGTCATTGTCTTACGGCTGACGAGCGGTGAAAATGTCGCGATAGCCCATCGCGGTCCGGTCGAACAGAATGTCCCGCGGCTCGAGCTTGCGAGCGAGCGCCAAGCCCTCCAGTGAGCGGCACCGCGACAAAGCGACATAGGCCTGGCCGTGCGCGAAGGTCCCGCGGCCAAGGTCGATGTAGACGTTGTCGAGGGTCAAGCCCTGCGCCTTGTGAATGGTGAGGGCCCAGGCAAGGCGCACCGGGTACTGCCGGAAGGTGCCGGCGACGGTGCCGACGATCTTCTCCTGCTCGCGGTCGTAGGCGTAACGGCGTTGCTCCCAGCTCACGGGCTCCAGCTCGTGCTCGCGGCCCGAGACCTCGACAAAGACCTTCTTCTCCTCGAGACGCGAGATGCGCGCGATGGTGCCGTTGACCCAGCGGCGATCGGGATCGTTGCGCAGGAGGATAACCTTGGCACCGGTCTTCAAGGTCAGTGCGCTGTCGGTCGGGTGCGAGGCCTGCGTGAAGTCACCCGTTATTCCGGCTTCGTAGGTCACGGCACGTCCGGGCAATGCATCGAGATAGGCGGCGTTGATGCGCTGGGCGGCGGCGTTGGTCGGCGTCAGGATGACGAAGCGGTCGCCTTCGCCCAGCGTGCGGATGGGCGCGACGCGCTGGTTCAGCTCGGCGAGATCGTCGGCGTCGGCTTCGCCGTCGCGGATGCGGTTCAGGACCGAGATCAGCGCCTCATCGCTCTGGCGGAATACCTGTGTCAGCTCGAGCAGCTCGGTGCCGGCGCCCTCGCGCAGGGCCGGCACGGAGAAGAAGAACGGGCCGCCGAACTCCTCATGCAGATGCCCCGCCACCTCGGCCTCCTGCACCACGGGCGGAAGCTGATGCAGGTCGCCAAACAGGAGGAGACGGACGCCGCCAAAGGGCTCGCGCGGGCGTCCGCGGTTGATGCGCAGGGATTGGTCGATGGCCCACATCAGGTCCGAACGCACCATCGACACTTCGTCGATGACGAGGAACGCCAGCTTGCGCATGACGGTGCCGTTGCGGCTGCGGCGGATATCCTCGGAGCGGATCAGGCGTGGCGGGAGCCCGAAGAAGGAATGAATGGTCTGGCCGCCAACGTTGACGGCGGCGAGGCCGGTCGGTGCCACGACGACAAGCTCCTCGGCGATGGCGTTGCGGAGCGCACGCAGAAGCGTGGATTTGCCGGTGCCGGCCCGGCCGGTGACGAACAGGTGTCCGTCGCCTTCGCGGACGAATTCGAGCGCGCTGCTGTACTCCTCTGTCGGCGTCACACCCTCGGGCCAGACTTGGTTGGCGGGTGGGATGGAGGCAGGTGCTGTCGAGGGAATCGTCACGAAGGGCCTTTCGACGGGCAGCGGGAGGCTGAGCTAAGGTGATGCGGGCGCGCCTGTCAAAGCGGGAGCGCGGAGTTGCCCCCAAATCGCGGGATAGAGGCGCCACGCACGTGGAGCTGAATGGCGATTACCGCGCATGTGTCCGGGTTCCGGCCTGCAAGTTGGCCGCCAGGGTTGCCTCCAGCGGGGGCGTAGGCTGCGAATTGGTCCTTGAAAGGGGGGGCTGGCGCGCGTAAGTGAAGCCCGCCGTCGGATATTCCGACGCATTTTTAGCTACCGTCGGAGATATCCGACGGGCTCAAAAAGGACCCTGAGCCATGGGCTACAAAGTCGCTGTCGTCGGCGCGACCGGAAATGTCGGACGCGAGATGATGAACGTACTCACCGAGCGGAACTTTCCCGCTGACGAGATCTATGCGATCGCGTCGCGCCGTTCGCTCGGCACCGAGGTTTCGTGCGGCGACAAAACCCTCAAATGCCAGGACCTTGAGCAGTTTGATTTTTCCAAGGCTGACATCTGCCTGATGTCGGCCGGCTCGGCGGTGTCCAAGGTCTGGAGCCCGAAGATCGGTGCGGCCGGCTGCGTCGTCATCGATAACTCGTCGCACTGGCGCTATGATCAGGACGTGCCGCTCGTCGTGCCCGAGGTCAACGCGGATGCGGTGACGGGTTTCACGAAGAAGCACATCATCGCCAATCCCAACTGCTCGACGGCGCAGATGGTTGTCGTCTTGAAGCCGCTGCATGAAGCGGCCGGCATCAAGCGCGTCGTCGTGTCGACCTATCAGTCCGTGTCGGGCGCCGGCAAGGAGGCGATGGACGAGCTGTGGGCGCAGACCAAGTCCAAGTACGTTCCTGGACAGGAGGTCGAGCCCAACAAGTTCACCAAGCAGATCGCATTCAACTGCATTCCTCACATCGACGTCTTCATGGAGGACGGGTACACAAAAGAGGAATGGAAGATGCTCGCCGAGACGAAGAAGATCCTCGATCCGAAGATCAAGCTTACGGCGACGTGCGTGCGTGTGCCGGTGTTCGTCGGTCACTCGGAATCGCTCAACATCGAGTTCGAGCGTCCGATCACAGCGGATGAGGCGCGTGAGATCCTGCGCGACGCGCCGGGCGTGCTCGTCGTCGATAAGCGCGAGCCGGGTGGCTACGTGACGCCGGTTGAGGCCGCGGGCGAGTATCCGACCTACGTCTCGCGTATCCGTGAGGATGCGACCGTCGAAAACGGTCTCGCGCTGTGGATCGTGGCTGACAATCTCTTGAAGGGCGCGGCGCTCAACGCGGTGCAGATCGCGGAGACGCTGGTCGAGCGCAATCTCTTGAAGGCAAAGGCCGCAGCTTAGCTTGGCTCATTCGCTTCGTTTTGTCGATATGGCCGCCCGCAAGGCGGCCATATTCGTTTATTCGGCGGCGGGTTTGTTCAGTGCGTAGCGTTGCAAAAGACCGACCTGCGAGATTGCGAACACCATGGTGATCGGCATGATGCCGAAGACCTTGAACGTCACCCACTGGTCGGTCGTGAGCAGGCGCCAAGCGAACTCGTTCAAAAGCGCCAGAAAGACGAAGAAGCAGGCCCAGCGGAACGTCAGTTTGCGCCAGCCTTCCTCGGTCAGTGAGAATACATCGCCGAAAAGGTAGCTCAGCAGCGACTTTCCGAAGTAGAGGCCCCCGAACAGCACCGATGCGAAGATGCTGTTCACGATGGTGGGCTTGAGCTTGATGAACAGCTCGTCCTGCAGCAGCAGCGTCAGCCCACCGAACACGATGACCACGAAGGCCGAGACGAGCGGCATGACGGGTACGCGTCCGAAGAGGAGGCGGGAGGCGACGAGCGATACCAGCGTTGCAGCGATGAAAAGGCCCGTTCCCCAGAAAATACCCGCGCGCGCATTGACCAGGAAGAATACGACCAGGGGGCCCAGCTCGACGACGAACTTCAGGAGCTGCTGGCTGCCGCTTTCGTTGGTCTCTGTCTTCGTTTCCGTCTGGCTCATGGGCAGGTCATACTTTCGTTTCTCGAACGTCGCGTTCGCTTGCGGCGGGGTGGCGTCAGCACAAGGAACGCCGCAACCCGTGCCTTCCGTCTGTTGCGCGTGCAGGGGTACCCTAGCACATCACAGATGGTGCCTGCTCATCCACTTGGTCAACAGCCAAGCGTAGAGGCCACTCAGTGGCAGAATGATAAACAGCTTGAAGGCGATCCAGATGTCTACGCCATTCATGGCGTAACCAAGAACGGTGTAGACGTGATCATCCCTGAAGTAGAGGCGGACGACCTCGTTGAGCCCCGCCGTTAGCAGGAAGAACCAGGCGAACGAGCGTGTAAAGGTATCCCATCCTTCTTTGGTGTAGTGGAACGTCTTCTCGAATACGTACTGGAAGAAGTTGCGATTGGTCCACAATCCGAAGAACAGGAAAGCGGCAAACAGCGCATTGAAGATTGTGACCTTGATCTGCACCCACATCGGGTCGTGGGTGACCAGAGTCAGTGCGCCGAAGACGATCGTCACAGTGGACGCGATCAGCGGGAAGACTGGTGGACGGTGGAACATGTAGACCATCGCAATGATGGCCGCGATGGTGGTGAGGATCAGCGCCCACGTGCCCGCGTTGATTCCGTAGAGCGCGTTGACGACGAACATCGTCACAAGCGGCCCGAACTCGCTCAGTATGTTGACCGTCTGCTCGGCGTTGAACGGATAGAGACGCTTGCGGGGGCTCATGATCGCTGTGTGACCTTGGGTGTTGGTTTCGCGCAGCTCGGCATGTGGATCGGCTGCCAGGCTTCTGACCTCAGTTTTCGGCGATTGCATCGGCATAATCCTTGGCAGAGAAAGATTGCAAGTCGTCGACACCTTCGCCCACGCCGATGGCGTGAATCGGGAGCGCGTGCTTGGCGGCGATCGCAACCAGGATGCCGCCGCGCGCGGTGCCGTCGAGTTTGGTCATGACGAGGCCGGTGACGCCGGCTCGCTCGCGGAAGACGTCGACCTGTTGCAGCGCGTTCTGGCCCGTCGTGGCGTCGAGTACCAGCAACACGTCGTGCGGGGCGGTGGGATCGACCTTCCGAATCACGCGGACGACCTTCTCCAGCTCCTGCATCAGGGCGTCCTTGTTCTGGAGACGGCCGGCGGTGTCGATCAGCAGCACATCCGAGCCATTGGCCTGTGCCTCCTTGACGGCATCGAACGCGAGCCCCGAGGCGTCGGCGCCGACGTCGCGGGCGATCACCGGCGCGCCGGTGCGCTCACCCCAGATCTTCAACTGGTCGATGGCGGCGGCGCGGAAGGTGTCGCCGGCGGCTAGCGTCACGCGGCGGCCTTCGCGCGTCAGCTTGGCGGCGAGCTTGCCGATGGTCGTGGTCTTGCCCGAGCCGTTGACTCCCAGCACGAGGATGACGTGCGGTTTCTTGGCGGGATCGATCTCGAGCGGGTGAGCGAGCGGTTCGAGAACGCGGGCGACTTCGCTGGCCAGCGTCTCGCGGATTTCCTCGGCCGAGATTTGCTTGTCGAAGCGACCCTTGGCCAGCGCGGTGGTGATGCGCGACGATGTTTCGATGCCGAGGTCGGCCGCGAGGAGCAACTCCTCGAGCTCGTCGAGCGTGTCCTGATCGAGCTTCTTCTTGGTGACGAGGCCGGTGATGCCCTCGGTCAAGCGTGACGAGGTTTTTGCAAGACCGGTTTTCAGCCGCTCGAACCAGCCCTTGCGCGCCGGCTCCGGCGGCGTGGGTGCGGCTGGAGCTTCGGGTGCTGGTGTCACAGTATCCGGCGCCGTCGCTTCGGTTTCCGGGGTGTCAACGGGCGGCGCATCGGCGTGCGGCTCTGCCGGAGACGGATCCGGCCTGTCGCCGGAGCCGAACATGCGGCCGAAGAAGCCTTTGCGTTTGGGTTCGTTATTGCTCACGCGTCGATCATTCCGTTCAGGCGGCGGCCATCGTGGCGGCCGAGCGTGGCCCACAGCAGCGCGCCGATGGGTGCTTTGCGATCAATGCTCACCTCCGCGAAGTGCGGCGTGCGGCCGATGTCCTCTCGCTCCATCAGGAGCTCGATGCGCGTGCCTGCAAGGCGATCGAGGTAGTGGGCGTGCGCTGCTTCGCCCTTGGCGCGCAAGCGGGCGGCGCGCTCCTTGATGATCTGGCGGTCGAGCTGCGGCATGCGCGCGGCCGGTGTGCCTTTGCGCGGAGAGAACGGGAAGACGTGTAGGTAGGTCAACTCGCACGCGTCAACGATATCGAGCGTGTTGGCAAACATGTCCTCGGTCTCAGTCGGGAAGCCGGCGATGAGATCGGCCCCGAATACGACATCCGGGCGCAGGCGGCGCACGGTCTCGCAGAATCGGATGGCATCGTCGCGCAGGTGGCGGCGCTTCATGCGCTTCAGGGTCAGATTGTCGCCAGCCTGCATTGAAAGATGTAGATGCGGCATCAGGCGCTGCTCGTTGGCGATGGCGTCGAGCAGGTGTTCGTCCGCCTCGACCTGGTCGATGGAGGAGAGGCGCAGGCGGTGAAGCTCGGGTACGTGTGCCAGGATCTGCTTCACGAGGCGGCCGAGCGACGTGCGGCCCGGAAGGTCGGCGCCGTAGGACGTGATGTCGACGCCAGTCAGCACGATCTCGGGATAACCTGTTTCGATGAGCTTGCGGATCTGCGAGACGACCTCGCCGGCGGGAACCGAGCGCGACGGGCCGCGGCCCATCGGGATGATGCAGAAGGTGCAGCGGTGATCGCAGCCGTTCTGGATCTGCACGTAAGCGCGGGCACGCGAGCCGAAGCCGTCGATCATATGCAGGGCGGTCTCGCGCACGCTCATGATGTCGTTGACGGCGATGCGCTCGAGCGTTTCGGTCGCGAGCGCGCGGAAGGTTCCGGGTGCCAGCTTCTCGGCATTGCCGATGACGTGATCCACGCCGTGGATATCGGCGAAGCGCTCGGGCTCGATCTGCGCGGCGCAGCCGGTGACGATGAGGCGCGCGCCGGGGCGCTCGCGGCGCAGCTTGCGGATGGTCTGCTCGGCCTGGCGTACGGCCTCGCCCGTCACGGCGCAGGTGTTGACGATCACGCAATCCGCGAGGCCGGCGTCGGACGCATGGCGGCGCATGACCTCGGATTCGTAGGCGTTCAGCCGGCAGCCAAGAGTGACGATCAGCGGTTCGGTCATCGCGTCATTCGGGGCATCAGCGGGAAGCGTCATGCGGCTCTTAGGTCAAACGGCCCACAGGCACAGGGTGAGGGGACAAGGCGGGCTGCTGCTTAGCCGCAGCGGCAGGCTCCTCTCCGAGCGTGCCTTCGTGCTCGAGCGCCGCAGGGCCAGTCATCAGTATGTGGTTGTCTGCCGCCCATTCTATGACGAGCGGCCCGCCGGGCAGGTTTACGGTTACCTTACGATCCACCAAGTTCTTGCGCATGGCCGAGACGGCCGTGGCGCACGCGGCTGTGCCGCAGGCCTGCGTAAGTCCGACGCCGCGCTCCCAGGTGCGGATGGCGATCTCGGTGCGGGAGATGACCTCCGCAATCGTCACGTTGACCCGATCCGGGAACAGCGGGTGGTTCTCGATCAGCGGGCCGAAACGGCCGAGGTCATAGCCGGCGACGGGCTTGTCCACCCAGAATATGACGTGGGGGTTGCCGACGTTGACTACCGAGGGGGAATGCAGGAGCGGCGCATCAATGGGGCCGATCTGCAGCTCGATGGCGCGGGTGTCGTGAAACGCTTCGGCGAGCGGGATCTCGGCCCAGCCGAAGCGCGGCTCGCCCATGTCGACGGTGATGGCCGATAAATCCTTCACAGAGACCCGCAGGATGCCGGCGCGGGTCTCGAAGCGCAGATCGTGCTTGCCGGTGCGCTCCGTCTCAAGCCAGCCGATGCAGCGCGTGCCGTTGCCGCAGGCTGCCGATTCCGACCCGTCGGTATTGAAAATGCGCACGAATGCGTCGGTGCCCGGTGTGCGCGGCGGATCGAGCACCATCATCTGGTCGAAGGCGGTGCGCGGGTTTTGGGCAATGGCGCGGATGCCGTCCGGGCCGGGCAGCGCGCCGCCGCGGCGCAGATCGACGACAACGATCTCGTTTCCGAGGCCGTTCATCTTGACGTAGCTGAGGGAACCGGGGGCGCTCATGACGCGACTATATGGGCGAAGTACCGCGAAAAGACAAACGCGCTTCGGCGATCGCGGGAGCCTGTGAATGGGTCCGCCAATTCGCCTTACAGATCAAACGCCCCCTCGGCAAACGGCGTCGGCACCCTACATATGGTCGGCAACGTGGCAACAGATAAGAGGTGCTCTGATGAGCTTGCGACCGGGCATGGCGGTAGCCGCTCCCCTTTTGTTCCTGATGTCGGACGCAGCCCTTGCCGCGCAGACCAACGCTCCCGAGGCGCCCAAGACGGCGGTTAAGTTGACGAACGTCGTGGAAGGTCTCGAGAATCCTTGGGCGCTCGAGTTTCTGCCGGACGGCCGCATGCTGGTAACGGAGAGGCCCGGCCGTCTGCGGGTGATCAGCAAGGACGGCAAACTCGGGGCGCCGATCACGGGCGTACCGGAGGTGATGGCCCGAGGCCAGGGCGGTCTGCTCGACGTGGCGCTCGCCAACGACTACGCGGACAGCGGGCGCATCTTCCTTTCATACTCAGAGCCCCGAGGGGAGGGGAAGAACGGCACCAGCGTCGCCAGCGCCAAGCTCGTGCTGGACGGCGACGGCGGTGCGCTCGAGGACTTCAAAGTCATCTTCCAGCAGCAGCCGGCCTACGACAGCGACCTTCATTTCGGCTCGCGTATCGTCGTGACGCCTGAGGGCAACTTGTTCGTGACGCTCGGCGAGCGCAGCAAGCAGGAAATCCGCGGCGAAGCACAGAACCCCAAGAACCACATCGGCAAAATCGTCTACATCAAGCCCGACGGCAGCCCCGCAGCGGAACCGCCGGTGCAAGACGGCTGGGATCCGCTGATCTGGTCGATCGGTCACCGCAACGTGCAGGGCGCGGTGCTTGATCAAGCGACCGGCAAGCTGTGGACGCTCGAGCATGGGCCGCAGGGTGGCGACGAGCTCAATCAGCCGGAGCGCGGCAAAAACTACGGTTGGCCGATCATCATCTACGGCAAGGAGTATTCCGGTAGGCCCGTCGGTGAGGGCATTTCGGAGCGCGCTGGGCTCGAGCAGCCCGTCTATTACTGGAACCCGTCGATCGCGACCTCGTCGCTCGAGCTGTACACGGGCGATCTCTTTCCGGATTGGAAGGGCAACTTCCTCGCCGGCGCGCTCAAGTACATGCAGGTGCAGCGTCTCGTCGTGAAGGACGGCGAGGTGGTTGCACACGAGGTGCTGGCTGAAGACATCGGCGATCGCGTGCGCGACATTAAGCAGGGGCCTGATGGCGCCGTCTATCTCGTCACCGACGAGGAGGGGCGCATCGTGCGCATGGCGCCGGGCTAGAGTTTTGTTCCGATTCAGTCAGGACGGAAACACGCCAGAGTGCGACGTTGAGAACGGGTCGCTCCGAGATCAGTAGCCGCCCGGGCGCCCGCTGCCTTGCGTCGTCGTGTCTGGCGCGCCGCCGTCTTTCGGCTTGATCTTGTCGACGCCGTGCACCTGCACGGATTCGCTGCGGTCGATCTGACAATCGCTGTTACGATCGAGCAGCTTGAAGGCGAGGTTCTGCTTGCCCGTCATCTCTTCGAGCGTCACGCGGCCGTCGCCGTTGGCGTCGTAATAGGCGAGGTTCGCGATCTCGAAGAGCCGGTCGTTCCGGACGAGCTTTTTCCATTCCTCGGCGTCGAGTGCGCCATCACCATTGGAATCCGCTTGGCGGAACTCGGTGGTTATGTACTGCGTCCACTCATCACAGGTCACCACGCTATCCTTGTTCAGGTCCCAGGTCTGGGCCGCGGCGATGAACGTGCGGTCGAAGTCCGTGTTGTTGCTGAAGGGGTTGCTCGAGGACGCGCATCCGCCCGCGACGGCGCCCGGCAATACTGCCAGGCACGCCCACGTGCGAAGCGTGCGCCATTCAACCATGAATAATTCTCCCCTCGAGGCCCCCCGGCCTCCGGTCCCTTGGGCTCAGACCGGTGCGGCGGAATTATGGTTCAATGCCTTAGGCGGTTGCAACTTAACCTCTGTCTCTGCCCACACCCTTGAGCCAGGGCGTTGACAGGACCACCCTGATCGGAGATGGTGCGGCCCAAATCCAGACGGCCCTGACCTTCAGAGCCGCCGCCCTGAACATGGCCTGCGGACGATGCGTCCGTTTCAGCCGGGAGGCAGGGGGGTCAACATCCGACAGCGCGTTGCGCCCTCGGGTGCCAACTTCGTTTGCACAAGGGCTTAAATGTTTCAATCGCTCTCAGATCGGCTGGGACAGGTTTTCGAGAAGCTCACCAAGCGTGGTGCGCTGACCGAAGCCGATGTCAACGAGGCCATGCGCGAGGTGCGCCGCTCGCTGATCGAAGCGGACGTGGCGCTCGACGTCGTGCGCGATTTCATCGAGCGGGTAAAGACGCAAGCGGTCGGCCAAGAAGTGCTGCGGTCGGTCACGCCCGGGCAGATGGTCGTCAAGATCGTTAACGATGAGCTCGTCCGCACGCTGGGCTCGGATGCCGAGCCGATCGATCTTCATGCCGCTCCTCCAGTCGCGATCCTGATGGCGGGCTTGCAGGGCTCGGGCAAGACGACGACGACGGCCAAGATCGCCTGGCGTCTCAAAAACCGCGACAAGAAAAAGGTGCTGATGGCGTCGCTCGATACGCGACGCCCCGCAGCGCAGGAGCAGCTTCGCGTGCTCGGCGAGCAGACCGAGGTTTCGACGCTGCCCATCGTTGCCGGGCACACGCCGATCCAGATCGCCAAGCGTGCGATGGAAGCGGCGAAGCTTGGCGGCTACGACGTGGTGCTGCTCGATACTGCGGGTCGCACGACGCTCGACGAAGAGCTGATGGTCGAGGTCGCCGAGGTCAAGGCGGCCACCAATCCGCATGAGATCCTGCTCGTGCTCGACAGCCTCACGGGTCAGGACGCCGTCAACACGGCGAAGGCATTCGACAGCCGGCTCGCGATCACGGGCACGGTGCTGACGCGGGCCGACGGTGACGGACGCGGCGGCGCGGCGCTTTCCATGCGCGCGGTTACGGGCAAGCCGATCAAGCTGCTCGGCACCGGTGAGAAGTGGGACGCGCTCGAGGACTTCGATCCGACTCGCATCGCGGGCCGCATCCTCGGCATGGGCGATATCGTCGGCCTCGTCGAGAAGGCGGCGCAGACGATCGACGTCGGGAAGGCGCGCTCGATCGCCGAGAAGATGAAGAAGGGGTCGTTCGACCTCGAGGATCTCGGCGAGCAGCTGAAGCAGATGGAGAAGATCGGCGGCATGGGTGGCGTGCTCGGCATGCTACCCGGCGTCGGCAAGATCAAAAATCAGATCGCGGCTGCGAACCTCGACGATCGTATCGTCAAGCGGCAGCGGGCGATCATCTCCTCGATGACGCCGAAGGAGCGGCGTCAGCCGAAGATCCTCGACGCCAAGCGCAAGCGGCGCATCGCAGCGGGTTCCGGCACGAAGGTCGAGGACGTCAACAAGCTCATCAAGATGCATCGCCAGATGGCCGACATGATGCGGGCCATGGGCAAGAACCGCGGAATGATGTCGCGCATGTTCGGCATGGGCGGTGGCGCCGGCGGCCCTTCGGAAGCGGAGCTTGCCGAGATGCAGGGCGAGCTCGCGAAGCTCGACCCCAAGGCGCTCGATCAGCTGCCGGCCGATCTCAAGGATGCATTGCCCAAGGGCCTTGGGCCGAAAGGATTACCGGGAC
This sequence comes from Hyphomicrobium sp. CS1GBMeth3, assembly GCF_900117455.1. Lineage (NCBI taxonomy): Bacteria > Pseudomonadati > Pseudomonadota > Alphaproteobacteria > Hyphomicrobiales > Hyphomicrobiaceae > Hyphomicrobium > Hyphomicrobium sp. CS1GBMeth3. The sequence goes on along the minus strand of NZ_FPHO01000003.1, from coordinate 1,359,362 downwards.
TGGGAGGGGGCGGTGTGCCGCGACTTCCCGGGCTCGGTGGAGGTGGCTTGCCGGGGCTCGGCGGGGCGCTTCCTAAGTTCCCGGGTCTCCCCGGAAAGAAGAAATAGAGACGAAGAGAACCGGCGGTGCGCCGCCATCAGCATTGAGAGAAGAAAGGACTTTCACCCATGTCAGCCAGGATCCGTCTTTCGCGCGGCGGCGCCAAGAAGCGTCCCTACTATTACGTCGTGGTTGCGCACAGCGCCTCGCCGCGCGATGGGCGCTACATCGAGCAGATCGGCACCTTCGACCCGATGCTGCCGAAGGATAATCCCGAGCGCGTGAAGCTCATCGAGGAGCGCTGCAAGCATTGGCTGTCGGTCGGCGCGCAGCCGACTGATCGCGTGGCGCGTCTGTTCGATGCGGCCGGCTATCTGAAGCGGACCGCTCGCAACAATCCCGAGAAGTCCAAGCCGAAGAAGAAGGCGCAGGAGCGTGCTGCCGCGAAGGCCAAGGCCGCCGAGGAAGCTGCTCAGGCTGCCGCGGGCGGCGAGGCTTAAGCCACACAACCTCCGCAGGGTTGTTTGCGATTGCGGGGCACCGGTCTGATCGGCCGGTGCCTTTTTTGTTCAGCCCAAGTTCGCTCCGAGGGCAGGTTGTGCTCGATGCTGCAAATCCGCATCAGTATCGAGGAAGTTGTGGCGGTCCGGATTCTCCCGGTGTCGAACAGGCGCGCGAATTGTCTTACGCTCAGGTGTGCTGCCGCTGGATTTTGGGGGTCTGGCAGCGCGTTAGGAATGCGGCGTGGGTTGATGGGGGCGGGCTTGTCCGACTTGCGGTCGGTGCGGCCTGCGAAACTTCGGGGGCTTTCTTCCATGCCATTGAGAACCAATCTCACCCCGGCCGAGGCCGCTTGGTGGGACCGGCGGAGCGAGGTGCTCGTGCAGGGCACAGAGCTCATGAACGAGAAGCCGGATGTCGAGACCTGGACGGACCGCGAGCGGCGCCTTTGGCTTTACGCCATCGCGATCGGCAACAGGATCGAGCGCCTGCAGTAAATTGTGCAGCTTAAGGTTGCTGTGAAGTAGAGTATCCCGAATATTGCAATCTGTAGTAGCTTCGCCAGAAGCCGACGAAGCGCTTTGGATTGCGGGCTGTAATGCTTAACGACGGGGTTTACGGCCTACGTTTCCACTACCGGCCCGATGCCGAGGGCGGGGAGGCGGCGCTCAGCACCGAGGGATTGGCGGTGCTGCGCGATGGACGCGTTCTTGGCTCCGACCGCAACGGGGGTGTCTTCAAAGGCCGGTGCCGGTATGATGCGGCGCGCGGCGAGGCGGTTGTCGAGGTTCGGCTTGCGGTGCCGCCGCACGGTGTGCTTCTCACAGGGCTCGAAGCGGGGCCGGAGGGCGCCATCCTCGACGTCTCTGGATGTTTCTCACCGTCTCAGTCCTCCTCGTCGACGGTGATCGAGATCGGAGACGGGGCGCTGGCTGTCGAGCTCCGCTTTTTTGGTCCTCTCGCTTGAACGGCAACGGCACTCCTCCATGACACAAAACGGCGCGGGCGAAAACGGGAGCGAGCGGCGCGTGCTGCTCGGTCATATCGCAGGCGCGCATGGCATCAAGGGCGCCGTGCTCGTGCGCAGCTATACCGCCGAGCCGGAGGCGATCGCCGACTACGGTCCGCTGGAAGCCGAGGACGGCGCGGCGCATTTCGATCTAACGGTCGAAGGGGCGACGGCAAAGGGGCTCATCTGCCGTGTGGCGGGTGTTGCAGATCGCAACGCGGCCGAGCGGCTCAAGGGCACGGCCCTTTACGTTGCGCGCGCCAAGCTGCCCGAGCCGGACGAGGGCGAGTATTACCACACGGACTTGATCGGGCTTTCGGCGGTCACGGAAGATGGTGCGCGGCTCGGTCTTGTCACAAGCGTGCTCAATTACGGCGCGGGCGACATTCTCGAAGTGCGACCCGAGGGTGCCACGCGTACTGTGCTCTATCCGATGACGGAGGCCGTCGTGCGCCGTGTCGATCTCGCTCGCAGCGTGATCGTGCTCGCGCCACCTGATGAGGTGGATGCGGGCGATCAGGCGGCCGCTGCGGCGGAGGATGGCGAATAACCGGCGTTACTTACTGCTCTAAAGCCGCTCGGAGCGGAACAAGCGCGGCAGATCGCCGGTCATGCCGGCGGCCTCGGTGACGAGACGGCGCTTGAGGCCGGGTAGGCGATCGACAACGCCGAGGCCGAAGTCTCGCGCGGCGCGAATCAGAAGCCAATCGTTCGAGAACAGCTTGTTCAGCCCGTCGAAAGCGGCGGCGGACATAAAGCTGTCGAAGCGGCGCCAGCGCTCGTAACGGTCGAGTGTTTGCAGGCTGCCGGCATCAAGGCCGAGGCGCAGCGCATCGACGATCACCTCGCCGAGCGCGGCCACGTCGCGGAAGGCGAGGTTGACGCCCTGTCCGGCAATCGGATGCACGCCGTGGGCGGCGTCGCCCAGCAATGCATAGCGGGGCGCGACGTAGGCGCGCGCGAGGTGCATCTCGAGTGGCCAGGATTGGCGCGGGCCGACGACTTCGATGGCGCCGAGGCGGCCGGCGACCCGTGTCTCGACTTCCGCAAGAAAGCCCGCGTCGTCGAGCGCCAGAATGCGACGTGCTTCGTCCGCGTCCTCCGTCCAGGTAAGGCAGGCGCGGTTACCGGGCAGCGGCAGGATTGCGAACGGCCCTGCTGGCAGGAAATGCTGGATAGCGCGGCTGTTGTGCGGGCGCTCGTGTGCGATCGTCGTGACGATCGCTGTCTGGCCGTACTTCCAGCCGACGGTCTTGATGTGGGCCGCGTCACGCGATGGGGAGCGGCGGCCTTCGGCGCCGACGAGAAGCGCTGCGGCGATCTCGGTACCGTCGGCAAGCGTGATGGTGACTTTCGATCCGGTGTCGGCAAAGCGCGCGATCTCAGCCGGCGTGATCATGGTGAGCGCGGGATCGGAGGCGACGGACGCGAGCAGGGCGCGCTCGAGCGCGGCCGCTGGCACGATGTGGCTCGCGGGCTCGGCCGCTTCGCCTTCCGTGAGGCGGTTCTCGTATTTGAGCAGCACCGGACGGATGCCTGCCTCGAGGCTCGAATCCGTAATCTCGATCTCGGTGACGGGCTGTGCCTCGTCGGCGATGCCTTGCCAGACGCCGAGAGTCTCCAGCATGTGCCGCGCGCCTGCCGATAGCGCGAAGGCGCGTGCGTCGGGCCTGATCGGTGCCTGGCGCGTGGCGCGGTCGACGAGCGCGATGCGGACGTCGCTACCGAATGCAGAGAGCAGCGCACGCGCAAGTGCGAGGCCGGCGAAGCTTGCTCCCGAGATCACGATGTCGAAGCGTTGCGTCTCGCGCGTATCGGGCATGGATCCTTGGGCTCCTGCGGCAGGAGGCTCAAATGAGGTTTGGTAAGTTCTGTGGTCTCAAGGGGCCTGCTTGACCGAGTCGGCGGCGCAGCCCATCGTGCAGCCCCTTGATCAGGAACAGCCTTTCTCCGGGAGCCTCTCATGTCCGCAGGCGCAGAGCAACCTTGCCCCGCACTCGCCGGGCTTCTGGAGGTGCTCGACCTGGAGCAACTCGAGGTCGATCTGTTCCGGGGGATCAGCCCACAGAACGGTTGGCAGCGCGTCTATGGGGGCCAGGTGCTCGGCCAGGCGCTGACGGCGGCCGGGCGAACGGTCGATCCATCGCGGACTGCGCATTCGCTGCATGGCTATTTCCTGCTCGGGGGAGATCCGGCGCACCCCATCATCTACGAGGTGGAGCGTATCCGGGACGGCAGCAGCTTCACGACGCGGCGGGTCAAGGCCATCCAGCACGGGCGTGCCATATTCTCGATGAGCGCCTCCTTCCATAAGGAGGAAGAGGGGTTCGAGCACGCCGTGGCGATGCCGGACGTGCCGCAGCCCGAGGAACTGCCTTCAGCCGCGGAACGGGTTGCGGAGCTGATCGATGCTCTGCCGCCGGACATGCGCAGCTATTGGCAGCGCGAAAACCCCATTGAGCTCAAGCCAGTCGATGTTTCGCGCTATCTGAGCCGCGAGCCGCATCCGCCGACGCAGCATTTCTGGCTCAAAGCGAATGGGCGTTTGGCGGATGACCCGCTGCTGCACCAGGCGGTGCTGGCCTACGCCTCGGATTTCACGCTCCTCGACACGGCGCTCATTGCGCACGGCAAGCTTTTGTTCGATCGCGATATTCAGCTCGCGAGCCTAGATCATGCGATGTGGCTGCATTGTCCGTTCCGGGCCGATGACTGGCTTCTCTACTCGCAGGACAGCCCGGCGGCAGCGGGGGCGCGAGGCTTCTGCCGCGGCACGTTTTTCACACGGGCTGGGCGTCTGGTGGCCTCGACCGTGCAGGAAGGTTTGATCCGCAAGCGTAAGACCGCCTACGTGATTAAATGACTGGCAAACACTGTTTACTGCACAAATTTTGTGCACCATAGACGGGCAGTAGTGGCCAATTTGTGGCCATTCGTTTTCATATTCTAAACAAATTCAATTCCCTAAGCGCCGTTCACCGACTTGGCACGCCTCTTGACTCTCTCTCCGTCGATTGTTGCCGGCCGTTCGCTGGTGGCAAGTCGGAGGCCTGTCCCGCGCTCACAAAGAGGACGGGACCAAACTCAAGGGGTGCTCTCCAATGAAACTGATCACTGCAATCATTAAGCCTTTCAAGCTCGAGGAGGTTCGGTCCAGCCTGACCGATATCGGCCTTCAGGGCATGACCGTGACCGAGGTGAAGGGGTACGGGCGCCAGAAGGGCCATACCGAGGTCTACCGCGGCGCCGAGTACGCGGTGAGCTTCCTGCCGAAGATCAAGATCGAGGTCGTCGTTGCCAACGGTCTCGTCGACAAGGCGGTCGAAGCAATCGTCAAGGCTGCCAAGACCGGTCAAATCGGCGACGGCAAGATCTTCGTCTCCTCGATCGAGCACACCCTGCGTATCCGCACGGGTGAGTCCGACGACGCGGCGCTCTGAAACATGCGGCATGCACACAGCTTCGAAGACAGGGGAGTTTACGAAATGAAGCCAAGCCTTCTCTCGCGCGTAACGGCGGGCCTCTCCGCCGTTGCCGCGTTTACGCTCACCACGCTTCCTGCGCTCGCGCAGGAAGCGGCCGCCGAGGCCGCTCCGGCGGCCGAAGCGGCGAAGCTCGATACGGGCGACACCGCGTGGATGCTGGTTTCGAGCGTCATCGTGCTCATGATGGCTATCCCGGGCCTTGCCCTCTTCTACGGCGGCATGGTGCGGAAGAAGAACGTTCTCAACACGGTGGCGATGGTCTTTGTCGCCGTCGCTCTTCTGTCGGTCATCTGGATGCTGATCGGCTATTCGCTGGCGTTCTCCGACGGCGGCGCTCTCAACGCCTATGTCGGCGGCCTCGAAAAGGCTATGTTGGCAGGCGTGACCAAGGACGCACTGTCCGGAACGATCCCGGAAACGGTGTTCGTCTTCTTCCAGTTGACGTTCTTTGCCATTACCCCGGCGCTGATCGTCGGTTCTGTCGTTGACCGTATGAAGTTCTCGAGCCTGCTGGTCTTCGTGGCGCTTTGGAGCCTCATCGTCTATGCCCCGGTCTGTCACTGGGTTTGGGGCGGCGGCTTCCTCAGCGAAGACGGCGTTCTCGACTTCGCCGGCGGCACCGTCGTGCACATCAACGCCGGTATCGCTGGCCTCGTTGCGGCGATCATGCTCGGCAAGCGCAAGGGTTACGGCACCGAGAACCTGGCTCCGCACAACCTCGTACTGACGATGATTGGCGCTTCGTTGCTGTGGGTCGGCTGGTTCGGCTTCAATGCTGGCTCGGCCGCTGCCGCCAACGACTCGGCGGGCATGGCGGCTCTTGTCACCCAGATCTGCACTGCTGCCGCGGTTCTTTCCTGGCTCATCGTCGAGTGGATCGTCCATCGCAAACCGACGGTGCTCGGAGCGAGCTCTGGCGCTATCGCCGGTCTCGTCGCGATCACGCCGGCTGCCGGCTTCGTCGATCCGATGGGTGCTCTGATCATCGGCCTTGTTGCCGGTGTCGTGTGCTACATCTTCTCGACGGCAGTGAAGCGCGCGCTCGGTTATGACGACAGCCTCGACGTGTTCGGTGTGCACGGCGTGGGCGGCATCGTCGGCGCGGTTCTTACGGGCGTGTTCGCCCGCGAGGCCATTGGTGGCACAGCCGGTGCCATCGAGGGCAACGTCGCCCAAGTCTGGACGCAGATCTACGGCGTGCTTGCCACCATCATCTGGTGTGCCGTGGCGACTTTCGTCATCCTCCTGCTCATCAAGATCTTCATGGGTCTGCGTGTGCCGGAGTCCGAAGAGGTCGAAGGCCTCGACGTGAGCCTGCACGGCGAGGTCGTGCAGTAATATCTCTGGCCGGCGGCATGAGCTGCCGGCCAAACTCGTCTGACGCGTTAGAGCCCCGCTTCTTCGCATGCGGGGCTCTTTTTTGTCCGAAGCATGACGGTCGAGCCCAATAAATAGGCGTGTTGCGTCTGCTGCCTTTGTTTTCAGCAGAGTGAAGCGTTCTGCCCAGATCTGCGTCCGCATGCACGGCAAATATAGTCGTTTGTTTCAATAAGTTGCTGCCAAACCGTAGGTTGGCACGACTCTTGATATTCACCAATCTCGACAGCTTCCAGCCTCAGATCGTCAGGCCGCAGCGGAGATCGGCCGACGTCCAGCGAGGCCTTTGATTTCATCGGTCACCGGCGGCGCGCTCCAGACCGAGGTGCGCCCGGAGCCTGCCGGTTCTCCGGCCGGCAGGCTCCATTCAGGTTTCTTCTCCCGAGCACGCGTCTCCCCTAGACGTGCTCCAAACTTGACCCGGGCTGCATCAGCGGCTCGGGTCTTTTTTTGCTCACTCGTCATACGATGACGATGCGAGTTCGTCGGCCGATGCGCTTCAGCAGTTTCACGAGGTCGCGGCGTGCGAGAGCGACGCAGCCCTCGGTGGGTTTATGCCCGCGCTCGGCGACGTGCATAAAGATCGCGCTGCCGACCCCCTGGCGGCGCGGACGGCGGTTGTAATCGATGACGACGACGATGTCGTAGAGCCCGTCGCGGCGCCAGAGGCGCTCGGCGCTCGCCGGATAGGGATGTTTCACGCGCCGATTGTAGTTGCGGTCGTTTGTTGCGTCGCACCATCCGTCGTCGGGATGCGATGCCATCAACGGCAGCGCTGAGCCCGGCCGCATGAGTTTATCCCGACGAAAGAACGCGCTTTCGAGGCGAAACGTGCCACGCGGTGTGGCGCCGTCGCCTTCGCGTTTGCGTGAGCGTGTGCCGCTGCGGCCGAGTGCGCACGGCACCACCAGATTTCCGCAGACAAGCCGGCCCTTCGTGCTTCCCGGGCTTAGGCTTCTCACGACGATTTTATGGGCGATAATGGCTGGTTCCCTTTGCGGACGTGGGTCCGGTCCGATAACGGTCCGGTCTCCAGCACCCTACCTCAGCCCCTATCCAGATGCTAAGAGGGGCGCCGAACGCTGAACCTGAATTGGAGCCGTTACGATATGAGCGCCGCCCGCAAGATCCTTCTCGTTGACGACGATGAGGATCTCCGTGGATCCTTGCAGGACCAACTGGCTCTGCATGACGAGTTCGACGTGTCGGTTGCCGGCACGGCGGGCTCGGGTATTGAGGCGGCCAAAAGCGGACACCACGATCTCGTCGTGTTTGACGTCGGGCTTCCCGATATGGACGGGCGAGAAGCTGTGCGCTTGCTGCGCAAGGTCGGCTTCAAGAGCCCGATCATCATGCTGACCGCCAACGACAGCGACGCCGATCAAATCCTCGGGCTCGACGCGGGCGCCAACGACTACGTGACGAAGCCGTTCAAGTTCGCGGTGCTGCTGGCGCGCATTCGCGCACAACTGCGCCAGCACGAGCAGAGCGAAGATGCCGTGTTCGGCATCGGGCCCTATACGTTCAAGCCCGCTTCGAAGCTGCTGCTCGACGACAAGGGGAGTAAAATCCGCCTCACCGAGAAGGAGACGGCGATTCTCAAGTATCTTTATCGGACGGGGGACAAAGTCGTTTCGCGCGAGACGTTGCTGCACGAGGTGTGGGGCTACAATGCCGGCGTCACGACGCACACGCTCGAGACGCACATCTATCGTCTGCGCCAGAAGATCGAGAAAGACCCCTCGAACGCCGAGATTCTGGTCACCGAGACCGGTGGCTACAAACTGATGTCTTGAACAGCTTGTTCTTGTCCCATCAACACGCGCGGCTTTGAGCCTGGACCGAAGGGGCCGAATCGCCCGAGCCTCCTTTTGACGAGACCGATGAGTCACGCTGCCGGCCCAAGGACCCTAAGCGGCCATCGTCTCGCAATGAGTTTCGGTTGCGGGGTCCGATCATGGCTATCGATGCGCTTGTGCTTCCACTTCTCAATGTGCCCCTGTTTCAGGGCCTGAAGCCGCTGCAGCTCACCGAGATCGCGCGACGGGCGGATCGTATCGTCTACAAGCCCGGTGACGTGATCGTGGCTGCACATGCGGATCCGGACGCGGCGGTGCTGCTCGTCTCAGGCGAGGCCGTGCGCACGGAAGGGCCAGGGCTTGAGGCTGGCAGCAACGAGGCGCTGCCGGCAGGCGCGTTGATCTCCGAGATGACGATGCTGATCGAGACGGAGTGCACCTCAACCGTTGTCGCTCGCACCTCGGTTCGGGCGCTGCGCATCACACGCTCGGAATTGCTGGCGCAGATGACGGCCGATCCGACTCTCGCCGAGCATTTCATCGACAAGATCTCGGGGCGCCTCTCATCGTTCGTGGAAGGGTTGCGCCAGATCGATTGCTCTTTAGCGACAATGAGCGGATCAGCCGACAGCGAAGAAAGCAACGATAGGCATCAGGCGCCGCAAACCGGCGTGACGACGCTGCATTGAGCTGGCTAAACTTGTTTGCGATCTGCTGCCCGAGTATCTGCGCGGATCAGCGGACGCGGCGCGGGTTCATGTAAAGGTCGGCTTCCTGGCGGTCGAGCTCGGGTTTCACTTTGCCGGCCAGCATGCCCTTGTAGAGCCGCTTCATGTGATGACGGCAGTCGCGGTTGAAGACCATCATGGCACCGAACAGGTTCATCACCGTCATCAAGCGCTTGTCGGCGCCAGCGCGTATTTGGCCCTTCCACTTGCCGCCGATCGAAAACACCTTGCCGTCGAGATAGCCGACGGTTTCCCCGTGCTGATTGATCAACGAATAGTCGCCGCCAAGATTGATGAAGGCGCGCTTCAGGCGATAGAACTCGGGCTTGCCTGAGTTGTCGATGATGAAGAACGAGAAGTGCTCGGGCATGAACGGCCACTTGTTGGCCGAGCGCTCGAGATAGATGATGAACTGGTCGTCGTTGGTGTTGATCGAGTAGGTCATCACCGGCATGCCGCGGGCGCCGATGGTCTGCTGCAGCGAACGGCCGACCATCAGGTCCATCGTGGCGCGCCAGTTGAGGTTATCGGTGAACAGCTTGAAGACGAGGCGCTTGTCCATGCCCTCGGCCTTTTTCCAGGCGTCCTCGCGGTAGCCGAAGAGGCCTGTGCGCTTTCCGTCCTCGATGATCTCGCCGAAGATATCCATGTCGGTCGTGAACTGACGCGACTTGGCGCGGTTGCGCGTGCGCTTGTAGATGCCGAACTCCGTGAAGTTGAGATCGGTGATCCAGATGTCGACGACGAAGCGATTCCAGCCGTCGGAGGCGCGCTTGCGGGGCGCCTTGCCCTTTGTGCGGCGAGGCTGCGTCTTCGATTCTATGACTGCCTGCTCCATGGCTTCGGCGCGCGCGTCGCGCGCGGCATCGGCGGCTGCGGCGTCGGCTTGGATTTCGGCCACCTTGAGGGCAGTTGCTGTCATGCCGGTCTCCCTGGAGGGCGTGCGAATGCGAATCACGGAATTGGCAAAAGGCTAGCATTCGCTTCTGCAACACGGGCCCGGCAGGGTGCGTGCGGCGTGGAAAAGCTGTGGGTAGATGCTGCTTGTTGCAGGCAAGCCCGCCGTTTGCGCGGATCAGCGGGCGCCGAAAATGGCTGAGCCCACACGCACGTAGGTGGCGCCGAAGGCGACGGCGGTCTCGAAGTCGCCGCTCATGCCCATGCTGAGCTCGGCGAGTTTCAGTTCGTCGGCGAGCTTAGCCAGGAAGGCGAAGTGCACGGCCGGCTCTTCGTCCTGCGGCGGGATGCACATGAGGCCCGCGATCTCGAGGCTGAGGTCATCACGGCAATGGGCGAGGAAGCTCGCTGCCTCCTGCGGTGCAATGCCGGCTTTTTGCGGCTCCTCGCCGGTGTTGACCTGGATGAAGAGCTTGAGGCGTTTGCACTGGTGCTTCTGCTCGTCGGCGATGGCGCGGGCGATCTTGGGCCGGTCGACGGTGTGGATGGCGTCGAACAGCGCGACGGCCTCGCGCGTCTTGTTGGACTGGAGCGGGCCGATCAGGTGCAGGAGGAGGTCGGGGAAGCGGACACGCAGATCCGGCCATTTCGCCTTGGCCTCCTGCACGCGGTTCTCACCGAACAGGCGATGGCCGGCTTCGATAACGGGCAGGATGGCCTCGGGGCCGAAGGTCTTTGATACGGCGATCAGGTGCACGGTAGCTGGTTCGCGGCCAGCTTCGTGCGCGGCGGCGGCGATGCGGGCCTGGACGTCGGCGAGGGCGGTGGTGGGTGTGTGCGTGGTGGGATCGGTCATGGAGTTCGGTTTAGCCGACATGCGCACGGTGTGGCTATGAGGCGTGGAATATGTGTAAAAAATCGCGAAATTTGCGCATATGAGCGGTCATGTGGGTCGTGGTTACCTACGTCGGCGCCTATATGGGTAAAATAATGTGAAATTTACTCATATGTAGCCTCATGTGGGTAACGGCGACCTGTGTCTGGTATTTGCGGGTAGAAAATGCCAAAAATTACCCATGATGATACCCTTCGATCCAAACCGGCCTTTCAATGCGCTGCCCGGCCTCCCGCCCGGCGTGGACCTGGAGACCAAGTCGATCCTGAAAGCCTGCGTCGGCGCCCGCGCAAAGCTCGCGGCGCTCAAGGAGGCGGCGGCCCTCATTCCCAACCAGGACGTCCTAATCAACTCGATCCCGCTTCGGGAGGCGAAAGACAGCTCGGCCATCGAGAATATCGTCACCACCAACGACAAGCTTTTCCGCTTCGCCAACGCGGACACCCATCAGGCCGATATCGCGACCAAGGAGACGCTGCGCTACCGAACGGCGCTGCTGAGGGGCTTCGAGAGCCTGAAAAGCGGTCGGCCATTGACGACCAATACCGCCATCGAGGTTTGCCGCGCGATCAAGGACGTCGACCTCGATCTTCGCCGCACGTCGGGCACCAACCTCAGAAATCAAAACGGGCGCGTCATCTACACCCCGCCCGAAGGTGAGGACGTGCTGCGGGACAAGATGACGGACTGGGAGCGGTTCATCCACGACGAGTCGGATCTCGATCCCCTGATCAAGATGGCGATCGCCCACTATCAGTTCGAAGCGATCCACCCGTTTCCAGACGGCAACGGACGAACGGGGCGCGTGCTCAACATCCTTTTTCTGATCGAGAAAGGGTTGCTGGACCTGCCGATCCTCTATCTCAGCCGGTTCATCAACGATCGGCGCAGCGACTACTACAAGCTTTTGCTCGAAGTGACGACCGAGCAGGCCTGGGAGCCTTGGATCCTCTACATGCTGAATGCCGTGGAAGATATGGCGACTTGGACGCGCGGCAAGATCTGGGCGATCAAAGCGCTGATGCACGATACGGTTCGATACGTTCAAGTGGCCTTGCCGAAAGTCTACAAAAGAGAGCTGGTGGAGCTGCTCTTCGTTCAACCTTATGTGCGGATCGGCGATCTGGTGGAGGCTGGGCTCGGCACCCGCAAGACGGCGGCCGGGCATCTCAACCAGCTGATCGCCGCCGGCGTTCTGCGCGAGGAGAGGGACGGGCGGGACAAGCTCTTCATCAACATCCGGTTCTTCGAGCTTCTCATGAACGACAGCAACGAGTTTGCGCCGTTTCCGGCGGTGCCGGACGGGAAATGACAAGTGGCTCGGGACGTGGCCCTTCGGGGCGGCAGTCCGCGCCTTGACCGCACCCCTCCTTTGCGCTCAATACCCGGCTACTTTCGGACAGAGACAAAAACCCATGGCTACCGAACGGTACAACGCGCCCGCGCGTGAAAAGCATTGGCAGAAGGTGTGGGAGGAGGGCGAGATCTTCCGCGCTTCCGACGACCGCGACCGGCCGAAGAGCTATGTGCTCGAGATGTTCCCGTACCCGTCCGGCCGCATCCACATGGGCCACGTGCGCAACTATGCCATGGGCGACGTGGTGGCCCGCTTCAAGCGGGCGCAGGGCTTCAACGTGCTGCATCCGATGGGCTGGGACGCGTTCGGCATGCCGGCTGAAAACGCTGCCATCGAGCGCAAGACGCATCCCGCGACCTGGACCTACGCCAACATCGAGACGATGAAGGGCCAGTTGCGTTCGATGGGCTTGTCGCTCGACTGGAGCCGCGAGATCGCGACCTGCAGCCCGGACTACTACAGGCATCAGCAGAAGCTATTCCTCGATCTTCTGAAGAAGGGTCTCGCCTATCGCAAAAGCTCGAAGGTCAACTGGGACCCGGTCGATCATACTGTGCTCGCCAACGAGCAGGTGATCGACGGTCGCGGCTGGCGCTCGGGCGCGCTCGTCGAGCAACGCGAGCTCACGCAGTGGTTCTTCAAGATCACTGCATACTCCGATGAGCTGCTCGACGCGCTCGGCACGCTCGACAAGTGGCCGGAGAAGGTGCGCCTGATGCAGGCGAACTGGATCGGACGTTCGGAAGGCATGCTGGTGCGCTGGGCGCTCGATGCCAAGACGGCGCCGAGCGGCCATAGCGAGCTCGAAATCTACACGACGCGACCCGATACGCTGTTCGGCGCCTCCTTCATGGCGATCGCGCCCGACCATCCGTTGGCCAAGGCGGCGGCCGAGAGCAATCCGGAACTGGCGGCTTTCTCTGAAGAATGCCGGCGCATGGGAACGTCTGTGGCCGATCTCGAGTCGGCCGAGAAGCGCGGTTTCGACACCGGCATTCGCGCCGTGCATCCGTTCGACAAGGACTGGCAGGTGCCGGTCTACGTCGCGAACTTCATTCTGATGGACTACGGGACGGGCGCCATCTTCGGCTGTCCGGCCGGCGATCAGCGCGACCTCGATTTCGCGCGCGCTTACGATCTACCGGTCATTCCCGTCATCCTGCCGCCGAGCGCTGATGCCGAAGGTTTCACGCTCGGTGACACGGCCGTCGACGGCGACGGCACGATGATCAACTCACGCTTCCTCGACGGGCTTTCGACCGAGGATGCATTCGAAGAGGCGGCGAAGCAGCTCGAAGCGGCCAAGCTCGGTGGCAAGCCTGTCGGACAGCGCAAGGTCAACTATCGCCTGCGCGACTGGGGCATCTCGCGGCAGCGCTACTGGGGCTGTCCGATCCCCATCATCCATTGCGAGAGCTGCGGGATCGTGCCGGTGCCGGCCAAGGATCTGCCGGTCAAGCCGCCGGAGGACGCGACCTTCGATAAGCCGGGCAATCCGCTCGACCGACATCCGACGTGGAAGCATGTGGATTGTCCGACCTGCGGGAAGCCCGCCAGGCGCGAGACGGACACGATGGACACGTTCGTCGACAGCTCCTGGTACTACGTGCGCTTTACGGCGCCGCACGCCGACAAGCCGGTCGATACGGACGCGGCGAACTACTGGCTGCCTGTTGATCAATACATCGGCGGGATCGAGCACGCGATTCTGCACCTGCTCTATTCGCGCTTCTTCTTCCGCGCGATCTCGGACTCGGGGCACGGGACCAAAAACCTGCGCGAGCCGTTCGCGGCGCTCTTCACTCAGGGCATGGTCACGCACGAGACCTACAAGTCCGAGGGCGGCGCGTGGCTCTTGCCGTCGGAGATCCGGTTTGAGGGCGAGGGCAGCGCGCGGCGCGCGGTCGAGGTGACGACGGGCAAGCCTGCCGTCGTTGGCTCCATCGAGAAGATGTCGAAATCGAAGAAGAACCTCGTCGACCCGGACGACATCATCGAGGGTTGGGGCGCGGACTGCGCGCGCTGGTTCATGCTCTCCGACAGCCCGCCCGAGCGCGACGTGGTGTGGACCGAAGCCGGCATCCAGGGCGCCGGCCGCTTCATCCAGCGCGCCTGGCGCGTTGTCGACGATCTTGCGGAGAAGGCTGCACTGCGCGGGACGGTTCAGCCCGCCACGTTCTCCGACGAGGCGCTGGCACTCCGGCGCGCGGCCCACAAGGCCACCCACGCCGTGGCGCAAAGCATCGAGGCCCTGCGCTTCAACGTGGCCGTGGCCCAGATCTATGAATTTACCAATGTGCTCTCGGCCGCGCTTACCAAGTCGGGTGCTTCCAGCAAGACGAGCGAAGACTTCGCCTGGGTTCTGCGGGAAGCCGGCGAACTATTCGTGCAGATGATCGGTCCAATGATGCCGCACCTTGGCGAGGAATGCTGGGCGCGGCTCGGATACAACACTTTGTTGGCCAATCAGCCTTGGCCGGCAGTGGATGCTGGGTTGCTCGTTGACGATAAGATCACCATTGCCGTACAGGTGAATGGCAAGCGCCGCGACGAGCTTTTGATCGCGCGCGACGCTGCGGAAGACGAGGTCAAGGCGGCCGCCCTCAAGCTCGATCCCGTGGTACGGGCGCTCGATGGACGTCAGCCTAAGAAGATCATCGTCGTGCCGCAAAGGATTGTGAATGTCGTTGCCTAGGGCGTTCTCGCCCAGGTCATTGAAGGGGCCCGGGTTTTACGCTTCGGATTGATAAGGTCCGGCGGGGAAAACGGGGTCGGGGGCAGGCGGGCTCATGCGTTCGAGCGTCGGCACACTAAGCGCTTTGGACCGGAAGGCTGGCCGTCTGTATGGCGGCTTGCGGACCGCGTCGCGCCTCGTGCTGGCCGCAACCCTGGTCGCACCTCTCCTGGCCGGCTGCGGCAACGGCGGTTTCCGCCCGCTTTATGGTGGATCTGCAATCGGTGGTGCTCATGCTGACGAGCGCCTGGCACGGGTCTCGGTGGCGACCATTCCCGGTCGCGTCGGGCAGCAGATTCGTAACGAGCTCATCTTCCACGCCACCGGCGGTGGCGGCGAGGTCGTTCAGCCCGACCTGCGGCTCGAAGTGGCCATCCGCGAGAGCGTGACCTCCACGCTGGTCCGCGTCGACGGTGAATCGGGCAGCCAAGTCTACAGCGTCGAAGCTAAGTTCCGGCTCGTGCGTGTCTCCGACAACAGCGTGGTTCTGACCGGTACGAGCTACGGCCGCGCAGCCTTCGAGCGCAATACGTCGATCTTCTCCAACGTGCGGGCGCGCGAGGATGCCGAGAACCGCGCCTCCAAGGTCGTCGGTGAGGATCTCAAGGCCCGGCTTTCCGCCCATCTCGCGAGCGCGGCTTAGCGCGCCCTCCCTGCATTTCGATGCAATGCGCCTGCGCTTTGCTCTATCGTGCCGTCTCCAGACAGCACGTTTGATTTCTTAGGCATTCCGAGGCGCTCATCTCTCCATGGTTGCCGTCAAGGCGCATCAGGCCCAAGCGTTCGTCTCCTCTCCCGATCCCAAGATCCGCGCCGTGCTGTTCTTCGGGTCCGACGCGGGGCTTGTCGGCGAACGCGCGCAAGCGTTGGCCAAGGCTTCGGCGGCGCGCTTCGATCCGCCAGGCGAGCTGATCCGGCTCGATGATGCCGATCTCGATAGCGACCCTGACCGGCTCGTGGTCGAGCTTGGCACAGTGCCGATGTTCGGCGGGCCGAAGATCGTGCGCACGACGGCGAGCCGAAAGGTGACGGCCGCGGCGCTGAAGCCTCTGCTCGAGGGCGGTGGGCTCGAAGGCATGCTGATCGTCGAAGCGGGGAATCTGCGCCCCGATGAAGCCATGCGCACGCTGTTCGAGAAGTCGCCGCTGGCGGCGGCGGTCGCGTGCTATGCGGATGCGGCGCAGGACCTTGAGGGTCTGATCCGCGAAATGGTGCGAGAGGCCGGCGCGAAGATCAGTGCAGACGCGAGCCAAGCGCTGGTCGAGCGGCTTGGCGCCGACCGGGCGCTGTCGCGCGGTGAGATCGAGAAGCTTCTGCTCTATGTGGGCGGTGGCCGCGAGATCGGCATCGAGGATATCGAGGCCGTGGTTGGCGACGTCTCGGAGCTTGCCATCGAGCGCATCACCTTCGCGGCGGCGGCCGGGCAGATGCAGCGGGCCGTGGCGGAATGCGGCCGCGCCGTCTCCGCCGGGGAGAGCCCGCAGGCGATCATTGCCGCCACGCAGCGGCATTTCCAGCGGCTGCACCGGGCGCGGGCCACGGTGGACCGGGGCAGCTCGCTCGACGACGCGCTGCGCCAGATGCGCCCTCCATTGCACTTCAAGCAGAAGGACGCGTTCGCTGCCCAGTGCCGGATGTGGACCACGCCGCGGCTTACCGAGGCTTTGAAGCGCATTTCGACGGCGGCGCGGTCGGCACGCCTTGCGGGCGGCCTCGACGAGCCGTTGGCGGAGCGGCTTCTGATGGGGCTCGCCATGCTGGCCCGGGAAGGGCAGGCCGGGCGGACGAGGTAAAGTGCCTCGCCTCCGGCGGTGCGCGGCGCGGGCGCGTTGCGCAGGCGGGCTCTATGCCTATAGTGCGCGCCTTACCTCAGCGCGGTCACGGAGATACAACACAATGCCCGGCACGCAATTCGATGTGGTCGCGATCGGCAACGCGATCGTCGATATCCTTGGCCGCTGCGATGATGCCTTCCTCGATCGCCACAGTGCTCCCAAAGGGCATATGCGCCTCGTCGATTCCGCGACCGTCGACACCCTCTATCGGGAAATGGGGCCTGCCGTCGAAATCTCGGGTGGTTCCGCGGCCAACACGGTCGCCGGCGTCGCTTCGCTCGGCGGACGCTCGGCGTTCATCGGCAAGGTCAGCGAGGACGAGTTCGGCCGCATCTTCCGCCACGACATCAGTGCGGCGGGGGTGACGTTCAAAACGCCGGCGGTGGCAGGCTCCGATCGCGCGACGTCGCGCTCGCTGATCCTCGTCACGCCCGACGGGCAGCGGACGATGAACACCTTCCTCGGCATCAGCACCGATCTCGACCAGGGCGAGGTCGATCCGGAGATCATCAAGGCCTCGAACATCGTCTATCTCGAGGGCTATCTGTTCGATCGGGATGAGGCCAAGGCGGCGTTCCGGCAGGCAGTCGCGATCGCCAACGATGCCGGCCGGCGCGTGGCGCTCACCCTTTCGGACTCTTTCTGCGTCAACCGGCACCGGGCGGAGTTCCTGGCGCTCATTCGTTCCGGCATTGGTATCCTGTTCGCCAACGAAAGCGAGATCCTGGCCCTCTATGAGACTGCGAGCTTCGACGAGGCCATGAAACACGTGGCCCGCGACACCAGGCTCGCCGTGCTGACGCGCAGCGAGAAGGGCTCTGTGATCGTGTCCGACGGCACGCCGGTGCTCGTTTCGGCCGAGCCGGTTGCCAAAGTCGTCGATACCACTGGCGCCGGCGATCTTTACGCGGCGGGCTTCCTCTATGGGCTGGCGCGCGGTTTCGATTTCAAGGCGGCCGGGCAGCTCGGCAGCTTCGCCGCGGCCGAGATCATCGGGCAGATGGGTGCCAGACCGGAAGTGAAGCTCTCGCATCTCGCCCGCATGCGCGGTTTTATCGATTAATGGCGGGCACTTCGGCGGGTGCGTCTTTGCTCTGCGAAAAGACCCGCTTTGTTCTCGAGACATACAAGGCAAAGAATCTTTTTCGCAACATTTCTCAATACAACCCCGCTTCTCTTTGTCTGGCTTTGGTTTTTCTCCTTGGCATCCGGGAGCGAAATTCATCAAGATTCATTGCATTCGAATCGTGATGGATGGACCCGGATATGCCTTCTGACTATGCGCGCCGCGGCCGACCCAGGGGCAGCGGACTCGACGATCGCGTGCAACTGCGCAGGATCGCCGAGCTTATCGAGGCTGATCCGGGCCTGAGGCCGACGACGGCGATCAAGGCCCTCGGCGTGTCCGATCCCTCAACAATTCGCAGGCTAAGAGACAAGCTCAAGACCGAGATGAGAGGTGCTCCTCAGGGCGCACACAGCGGCGGATGCCGCATAGGTTCGGCAGAGATGCTCGAAGCCCGCCGTCAGGCGGTGCCTGCACAACGCGGTACCAACCTGGGCTCGGCTGCCTCCGGCGGCCTTGCCCAGGTGGTTCCCGCGACCATGTCCGAAGCGCAGCTCTCCTGGTTCACACGGTGGTGTGCGTTCGGTCTCTACGCGGTCTCGTCCACCGCAGAGGCTCAGAGGGCCATGATGGACGAGTTTTTCCGCGTACCGGAGGTAGCGTCGGCGTTGCGTGAGCAGATCCGGTTGAATGAAGTGGCGAAAGCGTTCTGTCCCAAGCGTTCGGAGATCCGAACCACTCTCCACTAAAACAAGACCTTCAGGCCGCCCCCCAAAGCGGCCTTTTTTCATGGGCGACGAAGAGGGCGATGCGGCGCTTACGTCTCGGCCCAGTCGGCGAGGCGTTCGAGGAACGCGAGGCAGCGGTCGATCTCCGAGATCGCGATCCATTCGTCCGCCGTGTGGGCCTGTGCGATGTCGCCCGGTCCGCAAACAACCGACGGCATGCCGCCCACCTGAAACAGCCCGGCTTCGGTGGCGTAGGACACTGCGCTCGTCGCGTTCTCTCCTGCGAGCTTCAGTGCCAGTGCCACGATGTCCGAACTCTGCTCGGCGGCGAATGGCGGCACGCGATTGGCCTGCCGAATTTCGATGGCCGCCTCCGGCGCGATGCGGCGCATGGCAGGAAGGCATTCGGTCTCGGCGAACTCGACGAGGCGGCGCTCGATGGCGTCGATGTCGAGGCCGGGCATGGCGCGGATATCGAACACGAAGCTGCAGGACGCCGGCACGATGTTGGCTGCGATGCCGCCTTCGATCTCGGTCACCTGTAGTGTCGGGTAGGGTGGCGTGAAGCGCGGATCCGGCGGCAGGTCTGCCAATTCGGCTTCGATCTCGCTCAGCTTGCCGATCAGGCGCGCGGCAGCGGCGATGGCGTTGACGCCGAGATGGGCCATGCTCGAGTGGGCAGCGTGGCCGGTAATGCTCACATTCCAGCGCACCGGGCCTTTGTGGGCATCGACGACAGCCATCGATGTCGGCTCGCCTACGATCACCGCGCGCGGCTTCGGCAGCCGGTTGCCGAGCTCTGCGATCATCGGGCGGACGCCGATGCAGCCGACCTCCTCGTCATAGGAGAAGAGGATGTGCATCGGCACTTTCAGGGAGCGGCGCTTCAGCTCCGGCACCAAGGCCAGCACGCAAGCGAGATAGCCCTTCATGTCGGCGGTGCCGCGCCCGTACAGGCGGCCGTTCGCCTCGCGCAAGGTGAAGGGATCGCTGGTCCAAGCGGCAGGATCGGCGGGGACGACGTCGGTGTGGCCGGACAGGCCGATGCCGGGAACGTCCTCGGGCCCGATGGTTGCGACCAGGGATGCCTTCTCGCCATCCTCGGTTGGAACCAGATGGGATTCGACGCCGTGTTCGGAGAGGTAGTCCGCGACGAACGCGATGAGCGCACGGTTCGATTTGTGGCTCGTGGTGTCAAAGGCGACGAGACGAGCCAGGATCTCGATGGCGGAGGAGGATGTCGTGGCGGGCATTGGCCTTAGTTCACGCTGCGCGTGGCGTAGGGGCTGTCGAGGGAGAACGCGGGAATGGCGACATCGAACAGGCGCCCGCTCTCGTCGACCATCTGGTAGCTACCAACCATGATACCCGAGGGCGTCGAAAGCGGACAGCCGGAGGAGTACGTGAAGGATTGGCCGGGCGGAATGACCGGCGTCTGGCCCACGACGCCCGGGCCGCGCACCTCCTCCGTTTTTCCGTTGGCGTCCGTGATGCGCCAGACGCGGCTTTTGAGTTGGACGGTGCGGTCGCTCTCGTTGGCGATCTCGATGGTGTAGACCCAAAAGAAATAAGCTTCGTCCGGCGTCGATTGCTCGTCCGAGTATTCCGGGGTGACGCGGATGCGAATGCCGTGCGTCACCTGCTCGTATGGGGTCTCGTCGTTCACGGGATGGTCCGTATCTGCCTTCGCGAGCATTACCACGGGCCGGCGCCGCGGCGTCAATGGTCTTGCTCGCGGAAGGTCAGGCCGAGCGGGCGGCGGCGACGGCTGCCTCCAGATCGGCTGCGAGGTCGTGCTCGTTCTCGAGGCCGACCGACAGGCGCAGCATGCCGTCGGTAATGCCAAGCTCGGCGCGGGCCTCGGGGCCGATGCGGAAGTGCGTCGTGGTTGCCGGATGGGTGATGATGCTCTTCGCATCGCCGAGGTTATTGGAGATCAAGATGATCTTGAGCGCGTTCTGGAGGCGGAAGGCCGCCTCCTTGCCGCCTTCGACCTCGAACGCGATCATCTGTCCGCCACCGGTCATCTGCTTCCTGGCCAGTGCGGCCTGCGGATGGTCGGAGCGGCCGCAATAGATCACGCGCGAGACGCCCTTCAGCTCGGCGAGGCGGTCGGCGAGGAAGGCAGCCGCGGCGCTCTGAGCCTTGACGCGGATCGGCAGCGTCTCGAGGCCCTTCAGCATGACCCAGGCGTTGAATGGAGAGAGCGACGGGCCGGTCTGGCGGATGAAATCCTGCAGGTGATCGGTCAGGAATTTCTCGCTGCAGAGCACGGCGCCGCCGAGGCAGCGGCCCTGGCCATCGATGTGCTTCGTCGCCGAGTAGACGACGACATCGGCGCCATGGGCGAGCGGACGCTGCAGCATCGGCGTTGCGAAGACATTGTCGACGACGGTTTTGATGCCATGCTCGCGTGCAAGCGCGCTGACCGCTGCGATATCGACGAGGTCGAGCGTCGGGTTGGCCGGCGTCTCGAAGAAGAAGCCCTTCGTGTTGGGCCGGATCGCAGCCTTCCAGGCGTTGATATCGCGGCCATCAATCAGCGTCATGGCGATGCCAAAGCGCGGACACAGCGTCTCGACGATGTAGCGACAGGAGCCGAACATGGCACGGGCGGCGACGATGTGATCGCCGGCGGAGAGGAACGACAGCAGGCCCGCGGTGACGGCGGCCATGCCGGTTGCGGCGGCGCGCGCGACCTCGGCTCCCTCGAGAAGGCGGAGCCGCTCCTCGAACATCGAGACGGTCGGATTTGCGAAGCGTGAGTATTGGAAGCCCGGGTCCTCGTTCTTGAAACGGGCCTCGGCCTGCTCGGCGGACGTGTAGACAAAGCCCTGTGTCAGGAACAGCGCTTCCGAGGTTTCGCCAAAGCCGGAGCGCAGCGTGCCGCCGTGGACGAGTTGTGTCTCGGGGCTCCAGCTTGCGGGATCGGCGGAAATCGGGGCTCTGTTGTCTTGTGCCATGGCGGCATACCTCGCGCGTCGGGGCTTTCGCCCGCATGTTCCGGCCGTGGAGTCAGTCGCGAGCACAGGCGCCCGCGCCGACAGCGGCCAATAAAAAACCCGGCTGTCCTCCCCGCCTCCAATGAGCCAGGGCGGACCGGTCGCCGGGTCACGCGCATGGGCCATTTTTAGCGAGTTATTTTACGTGGCTGCAAGCCGGCCGGCCAAATCACCACGATCCCGTTGTCATGGTCCAGAGGGTCCAGACGGGATAACAGCCGGATTAGACCCTTCCGCCTCTTGGCGTCAAGGGGCCGTTCGTCTAGAGCGGGCATGCTGCCCGCATTAGATCGTGAGTTGGGACAATGATTCATGCGCAGGATGGGTAGGATCCGGTGCGATCATGGTCTAGGGCGGTCGAGAGCAGGAGTTAACGCAATGCCCCAAGCGTCGAAAATCGCTGAGTCGGAGGCGATCTCGCCCGGTGGCGCCGCAGCCGCTGGCGGCATTCTCCCCGTGCAAGCGATCCGCGAGCTGATCGCGGCCGGGGCGCTCAAGAGCGAAGCCGTGTGGGATGCGGGACAGCTTCAGCCGGCGAGCGTGGATCTGCGTCTTGGGCCGCGCGCCTATCGCGTGCGTGCGAGCTTCCTTCCTGCTCCGGGTGGGCGCGTCAGCGAGCGCCTCGAGGACCTTAAGCTGCACGCCGTCGATATCGAGAACGGGGCGGTGCTCGAGACCGGGTGCGTTTACGTCGTGCCGTTGCTCGAGAGTCTTGCGTTGCCGCAGGCGATTGCTGCGTCGGCCAATCCCAAGAGTTCGACGGGGCGGCTCGACGTGTTCACGCGTGTCATCGCCGACGGTGTTCCGGCTTTCGATCTCGTGCCGGCCGGTTATGCCGGTCCGCTCTATGCCGAGATCTGCCCGCAGACCTTCCCCATCGTCGTGCGTAAGGGCTCGAAGCTGTCGCAGCTTCGCTTTCGCGAGGGCAATCCGCGCGAGACCGATGACGGGTTGAGGCAGCTGCAGGCGCGGGAGACGCTGGTCTCGGGCGGCAAAGCGGATATCCACGACGGCATCGCGCTGTCGGTCGATCTCGCCGGCGATGGTGCGGGCCTCGTCGGCTATCGTGCGAAGAAGCACACGGGCGTGGTCGACGTCGATGCGCCGGGGGCCTGCGCGATCGCGGATTACTGGGAGCCGGTGCGCGCGGACACGCACCGCAGGCTGATCCTCGATCCGGACCAGTTCTACATTCTCGCCTCGAAAGAGGCCGTGCACATCCCGCCGACGCATGCGGCGGAGATGATGCCGTTCAACCCGCTGGTCGGCGAGTTCCGCGTGCACTACGCGGGGTTCATGGATCCCGGCTTCGGGCATTCAGCGGCGGGTGGCGCCGGCTCGCGTGTGGTGCTCGAAGTGCGCTCGCATACGGTGCCGTTCATTCTCGAGGATGGGCAGATCATCGGCCGGCTCGTCTACGAGCGCATGGCCGAGGTACCCGAGATCCTTTATGGGCGAGATGTCGGTAGCAACTACCAGGCGCAAGGCCTCAAGCTCTCGAAGCATTTCCGGTAGCTCGCAGGCCGCGATCAGCCGTTGCGCGGTTCCTCGTCCGGGCACTTGAGCGGCTTGGCGGCGGCCAGGATGGCGCCGACGACGCCCGGAAATTTCTGCTCGATCTCGTTCAAGCGCAACGAGTTCACGACCTCAGTGCCACGCCGCTCCGAGCAGATGAGGCCCGCCTCGCGCAAGATCTGAAAGTGATGAGACTGCGTAGACTTCGCGAGGTGCGCGGGTGCGGCCGATGAGCAGTTGAGCGGGCAATCGCCGTTGACTAGGCGGCGCACAATCTCAAGCCGCACGGGATCGGCGAGCGCGTAGAGCACGCTCTCGAGCTTCAAATCCTCGGTCACCGGATGCACGAACGGTCGTTTCATAGCATCCGATATGGCAGCCACGCTGTTCTAATTCAATAGTTCGATAGTCTTGAACTTCGGAATCGGAGCCCTATTTGAGGTCTCGACCGGGGCGCGACGCTTTACGCCCCGCGACACAGCGTTGGGTCAACAGGCTGAGGGATATGGAGAATTCACAATGGTGCGTCCCCTTGAAGGTAAGATTGCAGTGGTTACGGGTGCGAGCCGCGGCATCGGCCGGGCAATTGCGGAGCGTCTGGCCGGTGACGGTGCGCTCGTCGCTATCCATTACGGACGAAGCAAAGGCGCGGCCGACGACGTCGTCGCCGGCATCACGGAGAAAGGGGGTTCGGCGTTCGCCGTCGGAGCCGACCTTGCCGCCAAGGATGGCGTGAAGCAGCTTTTTGCGGCGCTCGACACTGGGCTTCGGGCGCGCACGGGCTCGACGCAGTTCGATATCCTCGTCAACAATGCGGCGATTGCGCCGTTCGCGGATTTTGCGAGTACCACCGAGCAGGTTCTCGATGAGATTTACACGGTCAATGTGCGCTCGGTGTTTCTTGCTACGCAGGAGGCGACAAAGCGGCTGCGAGACGGCGGGCGCATCGTCAACATATCGAGCGGC
The DNA here is from genome assembly GCF_900117455.1 of Hyphomicrobium sp. CS1GBMeth3. NCBI lineage: Bacteria > Pseudomonadati > Pseudomonadota > Alphaproteobacteria > Hyphomicrobiales > Hyphomicrobiaceae > Hyphomicrobium > Hyphomicrobium sp. CS1GBMeth3. Next base: position 1,335,429 of record NZ_FPHO01000003.1, on the reverse strand, counting down.
GTTGTGCGCACGCCTGTAACAGACGCGGCAGCCTATTCGGCGCTCAAGGCGCCAATCGACAATCTCACGAAGTTGCTCGCGCATGATCTCGGACCACGCTCGATAACTGTGAACGCGGTCGCGCCCGGCGTGATCGACACGGACATGGCAGCGGCATTTGCACGTGATCCGGCAGCCGCCGAATTCGTAAAGAGCAAGCAGGCACTGAAACGGATCGGCAAGCCCGAAGATATCGCGGACGTTGTTGGCTTCTTGTCTGGCCCCAGCGGGCGCTGGGTCACGGGGCAGATCGTCGAGGCATCTGGCGGGTCGGTGCTGACGTTCTAGTTTCGAGAAGACGAACAGCCCGGCCCTTGTCCGGGTGACGGAGCGTTGCGGCCGCCGGCTTCCCTGTCCCCCAACGGCGGCTGCCTTTCCCCCACCCCGACGTTCCGTCACCTCGGCAAGGGCCGGGTGTCTACTTGGTTGCGAAGTACACGGCGAGGAAGCGCTGGTAGATCGCGGTCAGGCGCGCGAGATCGTCGAGCGGAACGTGCTCGTCGACGGCGTGGATCGTCTTGTTGACGAGGCCGAATTCCACGACCGGGCAGACGTCCTTGATGAAGCGCGCGTCCGACGTGCCGCCGCCTGTCGTGAGCGCCGGTGTGCGCCCGGTCTCGGCAACGACGGCAGCGCTCAGCGTTTCGACGAGCACACCGGGGCTGGTCAGGAACACATCGCCGGTGCCGGCAAACGTGATGTCGTAGCTGGCGCCGATCGTGGCGGCTGCGGCCGCGCACTGCTCGCGCACCCAGGCTTCGATTGTCGGGCGGCGCCAGGTGTCGTTGTAGCGAATGTTGAGCGTAGCGCGCGCGTCCGCCGGAATGACGTTACTGGCACGGTTCGGCACCGAGAGCACCGTTACCTGCAAGTTCGACGGCTCGAAATGCTCGGTGCCTAGGTCGATCTCGGTGGACGACAGCCGATCGAGAATGCGCACGAGCTTCGGGATCGGGTTGTCGGCCTTCTGCGGGTAAGCCGCGTGGCCCTGGCGGCCGTGCACGACGATCTCTGCCGTTACCGATCCGCGGCGGCCGATCTTGATCTCGTCGCCCAGAGCCTCGGGATTCGAGGGCTCGCCGACGATGCAGGCGTCGAGCGTTTCGCCGCCCGCCTTCAGCCAGTCGAGCAGCTTGGCCGTGCCGTTGATCGAGGGGCCTTCCTCGTCGCCGGTGATCAGGAGCGAGATCGAGCCCTTCGGCTTGCCGCCGTTTTCCGCGAGATGGCGCAGGGCAGCCGAGACGAAGCAGGCCACGCCACCCTTCATGTCGACAGCGCCGCGGCCGAACAGGTTTCCGTCGCGTATCTCTCCCGAGAACGGCGGCACGGTCCAGGCATCGATGTCGCCTGCGGGAACGACGTCCGTGTGGCCCGCGAACGAAAGGTGGGGGGCGGTGTTCCCGATGCGTGCGTATAGGTTCTCCACGTCTGGCGTTCCGGCCTCGCGGAAGGTCAGGCGATGGCACGTGAACCCCGCGGGCTTCAGCACGCTCTCGAGCAGCGAGAGCGCGCCGCCCTCGTCGGGCGTTACGCTTTCACAGCGGATCAGCGCTTGCGTCAGTGCAACGGGGTCTCGCGGATCGAGGGCCATGGGATCGCCTTCATGCGCTCGGCTCAGTCGCGCAGCAGCTCATTGATCGAGGTCTTCGAGCGGGTCTTCTCGTCGACGCGCTTCACGATGACGGCGCAGTAGAGGTTCGGCCCCGGCTCGCCATTGGGAAGCGGCCTGCCTGCCATCGAGCCCGACACCACCACCGAGTAGGGCGGCACGCGGCCGAAGTGCTTCTCGCCAGTCGTACGGTCGATGATGGTCGTCGAGGCGCCGAGGTAGACGCCCATGGAGAGCACCGAGCCTTCGCCGACCAGCACGCCTTCCGCCACCTCGGCGCGGGCGCCGATGAAGCAGTTGTCCTCGATGATGACCGGGCCGGCCTGCAGCGGCTCCAGCACGCCGCCGATGCCGGCGCCGCCCGAGATATGGCAGTTCTTGCCGATCTGTGCACACGAGCCGACGGTGGCCCAGGTGTCGACCATGGTGCCGCTATCGACATAGGCGCCGAGGTTCACGAACGCGGGCAGCAGCACGGCGCCCGGGGCGATGTAGGCCGAGTGGCGCACGAACGCGCCTGGCAGAACGCGAAAGCCGCCCTTCTTGAAGTCGTCCTCGGTCCAGCCGGCGAACTTGGGCGCCACCTTGTCCCAGTAGGACGAGCCTCCGGGGCCGCCGGAGATCAACCCCATGTCGTTCAGCCGGAACGACAGCAGCACCGCCTTCTTCAGCCATTGATTGACGACCCACTCGCCGTTCTTCTTCTCGGCGACGCGCGCCTCGCCCTTGTCCAGGAGGTTCAAGGTGGTTTCGACGGCATCGCGAACCTCGCCCTTGGTGGCGGAGGTGACGCTGTCGCGGGTCTCCCAGGCCTGCTCGATGGTGGTTTGAAGGTTGCTCATATGGTGTCCCCTGGGCGTTCTTGTTCGGCAGGCGTTCATGGCCGCCCGGCGGGGTACTGTCAATGATTCGGCCGGTTTTGTGCGTCCTCGGGTGTCAAAGCAAACCGGGCGTTAACGCGATCGGTCTAATCTTACGTAGGTGGCCGCGCTCGGGTCTGGTCTCGGGTCGCGCCAAGCCGGCGAACAGTAATGCGTATGGAGGTCTCCCGTGGGCAGAACGCAGGGCCAAGGGGCCGGAGCGGGAAGCTCGGGCAGCGGCATCGTCACGACGGGTCCTTGGAACGCGCGGGATGGCTTCGTCGCCGAGACTGCGGTCGCGATCGACCGGCTTACGGCGAAGCTCGAGCGGCTTGAGCGGCGCGAAGAAGCGCTGAAAGGCCAGGTCAGCGATCTCCTGGATCACGCGCAGCAGGCGCAGCGCTTTCAGGCGCTTGCAGAAAGCCTCAGAAATTCAAGAGATTACAAGGTCGATGAGATGCTCCGCCTAGTCAAGGATTTGCGGGCGCGCCTCGACGCTGTCGAAGGCCCGCGCGCCGAATTCGGACGCATCACGTACAAAAGTCTCGTCGATGTGGATCGGAAGCTCGCCGCGCTCGCGGCGACCGACGCGCGCGAGGCACGGCTTACGGCCTGGCTGCAGACCAGCAACGTGATCGCCGGCGTGTTGGCGGCGGCGCTGCTCGCGATGCTCAGCGCTCAATTTCTCTGAGAGGTTTTCTGGCCGATCCTTCGGCCGTCAGTTGGAGGCGGCCGCGGTTTCGATCGTTTCGCGGATCAGCCGTTTGGCATCCTCCGAGTCCCATTCGGCGGGGCCGGGCAGGCGGCCGATCTCACGGCCTTCGGCGTCGATCAGGATCGTCGTCGGCATGCCGATGGCCTTGAGCTGGGACCCGGTTCGCGTTGTCGTATCCGAGTAGAGCGCCAGCTGTTTGACGCCGATGCTGTCGAGGAACTTCCTCGCCGCATCAGGGCCGGTGCGGTCCACCGCCAGCGCCACGACCTCGAAGGTGTCCGAGCCCAGCTCTTGCTGCAGGCGGTCCAGCGAGGGCATCTCCTCGCGGCAGGGGGCGCACCAGGTCGCCCAAAGGTTAAGAAGGACGATCTTGCCGCGGAAGTCGCTCAGCTTGCGCTCAGCGCCGGTGCCGTCGACGAAAGCGACGTCGGCAAGGGTCTCGGGTGCGGTTTTGAAGACGAAGGCCGGCAGGCCCGGCACGCGGCGGCGGGTTTCGGGCGCCCCCTTTTCCGGCGCGGCGGCCGAGGTCTCGGGCACGCTGGTGTTGTCAGGCCGGCCAAGCGTGCCGTATACCGCCGCAAAGCCGACAAGAGCCGCAATCGCGGCCATGGTGATGACGGCCGCTGTGCTTCTTCGGGGCGCGCCGGGCGCGTTGCCGTTTTCGTTCATCAACCTGATCCGATATTTGGTTTAGATCGCTCTTCGGAAAATCGGTTCCGACTTTTCTGAAGCACACCAGGGGTCTCGCGGAGGGCCCATTCCGTGACAGAGAAAAAAGCCAACAAGATGTGGGGCGGCCGTTTTGCTGCCTCGCCCGCCGAGATCATGCAGGAGATAAATGCCTCTGTCTCCTTCGACAAGGTGTTGGCGCCGCAGGATATCCGCGGTTCGAAGGCGCATGCGGCGATGCTCGGGGAGACCGGCATCATCACCAAGAGCGATACGCGCGAGATCCTGCGCGGGCTGGATCAGGTGGCGGCCGAGATCGCCGACGGGAGCTTCACGTTCTCGCGCGAGCTCGAGGACGTGCACATGAACGTCGAGAGCCGGCTCAAGGATTTGATCGGCGCTTCGGCGGGGCGGCTCCATACGGCGCGCTCGCGCAACGACCAGGTGGCGACGGATTTCCGGCTTTTCGTGCGCGATGCGGCCGATGCGCTGATCGTGGCCATCGGCGGACTGCAGGAGGTCCTCGTCGCCAAGGCCGAGGAGCACGCGGCGACCGTCATGCCGGGCTTCACGCACTTGCAGCCGGCGCAACCAGTGACGTTCGGGCATCATCTGCTTGCTTACGTGGAAATGCTGGGGCGCGATCGCGGACGGTTCGTCGACGCGCGGCGGCGGCTCAACGAGTGCCCGCTCGGGTCTGCGGCGCTGGCGGGCACGTCGTTTCCGATCGACCGCGACAAGACCGCCGAGGAGCTGGGCTTCGACCGTCCGATGGCCAACTCGCTCGACGGCGTCTCGGACCGGGATTTCGCGCTCGAGGTATTGGCGGCGGCTGCCATCACGGCCGTGCACCTGTCGCGCTTCGCCGAGGAGATCGTGATCTGGATGACGCCGCAGTTCGGCTTCATCCGGCTTTCGGACCGGTTCACGACCGGCTCGTCGATCATGCCGCAAAAGCGCAACCCGGATGCGGCGGAGTTGGTGCGCGCCAAGGTCGGGCGCATCGCGGCCGCTTTTCAGAGCCTGCTCACGGTCATGAAGGGCCTGCCGCTCGCCTATTCCAAGGACATGCAGGAGGATAAGGAAGCGGCGTTCGACGCGCTGGCCTCGCTCCGCCTTGCGCTTGCGGCCATGACCGGGATGGTGGGGGATCTCGAGCCGGAGAAGGAGGTCATGCGGGCGGCTGCCGGACGCGGCTACTCGACCGCGACCGACCTCGCCGACTGGCTGGTGCGGGAGCTCAAGATGCCGTTCCGGGACGCCCACCACGTGACCGGCTCCATCGTCAAGGCAGCCGAGGTCCGGGGGCTGGACCTCGAAAACCTGCCGCTGGAGGTCATGCAGGAGGTGGAGCCGCGGATCACGAACGGGGTTTATTCCGTGCTTTCGGTGGAAAATTCCGTCAAGTCGCGCCGTAGCTATGGGGGAACTGCGCCACAGAACGTCGCGAAAATGGCCCGGGCCTGGGCTCGGCGCTTGGAAAAGGAGCGGGCTGGGCGCTAAAATCGCCTGGATTTCCAGTTAACGGTCGCGCAGGGCGTGGCTTCAAGGACTTGATCGATATGACGCGTTTTGTTCGCGCTGCTCTGGCGGCCTCCGCGCTGGCATTCGTGCTGGCGGGGTGCGGCGTGAAGGGCGGCCTCGAAGCGCCGTCCGCGGCCAAGCAGCAGACGACCGCCGATGCTCAGTCCGGTGAGGGCCGCCCCGAGGGCGCCGCCCCCAAGCCGCACAAGAGCTCGATCCTCGACGGCCTTATTCGCTAGCTTTCTCTTGCGTTTTTCCGCAGCGCGCGGGCGCGACTGCGGCTATAGGTGCGTTCGCACCTTTTGATGAGACCAATGTTCATGCTTCGGGCCGGTTCGGTCCGCGGTGATCGTGGTCTGGTTCGGACGCCCCACCCCTATGCATCACTTCACCTACAAGGACGGCGTGCTTCACGCCGAGGACGTCAGTCTCCCGCGGCTCGCTGCCGAGGTCGGCACGCCGTTCTATTGCTATTCGACGGCGACGCTCGAGCGGCATTACACCGTGCTCGCCGACGCGTTCTCCGGGCAGGACGCCGTCATCTGTTTTGCGGTCAAGGCCAACTCGAACCAGGGCGTGCTGGCGACCATGGCGCGGCTCGGCGCGGGCATGGACGTGGTCTCGGAAGGCGAGCTTCGGCGCGCACGGGCTGCGGGCGTGGCCGCCGACAAGATCATCTTCGCGGGCGTCGGCAAATCGCGCGACGAGATGGCGTATGCGCTGCGCGAGGGCATTTTCAGCTTCAACGTCGAAAGTGAGCCGGAGCTGATCGCGCTCTCCGACGTCGCGGCCGGGCTCGGCGTCACGGCGCGGGTGGCGTTGCGCGTCAATCCGGACGTCGATGCCAAGACGCACGCCAAGATCTCCACCGGCAAAAGCGAGAACAAGTTCGGCGTTCCGTATCTCGATGCGCCGCGGCTCTACACGGCAGCGCGGGCGCTGCCGGGTCTCGATGTGTCGGGCATCCATATGCACATCGGCAGCCAGATCACGGATCTGGCGCCGTTTCGGGATGCGTTCCGGCTGATGCGCGACCTCGCGCTCGATCTTCGGCGCGACGGGCACGAGATCCACCATCTCGATATCGGGGGCGGGCTCGGCGTGCCCTACCATGGCGACGCCGATCTGCCGCCACATCCCGATGCCTATGCGAGGCTGGTCAAGGACCTGCTCGGAGATCTCGAGGCGCGCATCTACCTCGAGCCGGGGCGCATGATCGTCGGCAACGCGGGCATCCTGGTGACGCGCGTGCTGTATGCCAAGGCGGGCGCCGGTAAGCGCTTCACGATCGTCGACGCGGCGATGAACGATCTCCTGAGGCCGACGCTGTACGAGGCCTATCATGAGGTGTGGCCGGTCGCGGCGGCGCGCGCCTCGTCCCCAAAATCGCTGCAGGACATCGTGGGCCCTGTCTGCGAGACGGGCGACTATCTCGCGACCGACCGCGAACTACCGGCGTTCGAGCCGGACGACCTGATCGCGGTGATGACGGCCGGCGCTTACGGTGCGGTGATGTCCTCGACCTACAACACGCGGCTTCTGGTGCCCGAGATTCTGGTGTGCGGGGCTGAGTATGGCGTGGTGCGGCCGCGGCCATCCTACGACGAGCTGATCGGGCTCGACCGGCTGCCGCGGTGGCTCTCGAAAGCCTAACGCCAGCGCGGAGTTAGGGTCCCGGGAGGGCAATCCCGGCATCGAGCGGAACTTGGCGGTAAATTGGCGATTGCCGCCAACGTTTGATCATTCAGGTCTGATGGGCTGATGCTGCCGGTACCCCCGATGGTACTGTGCGGCAACGAGATTTGGCATCCCCCCCAATCCGTTGTCCAGATCACAGGATGATCCCAGATGCGCGCCCTCAGACCTTTGCTTATCGGTCTTTTCCTCCTTGCAGGATTCAGTATCGCCGGCGCCCAGGAGCGCCCGTTCGTGCACAAGGGCGTCGCCAAGGACGCCGAACGCTACGAGACCTATATCCGCGACACCTGGCGGCCGGATGGGCGCAAGGCGGCGGATGTACGCCAGGCTGCCGAGAAGCAGCTCGGGCCCGATCCGCGTGCGGCTTCGCGCAGCTTCGCCATTGCTGTCGCGACCGACGCCAAGAGCCCGGAGAACTGGATCGGCCTCGCCAAGGCGCTACTCGCCATCACGCCTAATCCGAACAAGTCAGAGTCGTACGATCTTGCGGTCAATGCGTCGGGCGCGGCCTACCGCGGCTATCTGCTGGCGCGGGATACGATGGTCAAGGCGCGTGCGCTCGCGGTGCTCGGCGAGGCGATGGGGCGGCGCTCCTACTGGCGGCCTGCGATCGACGCGCTCAAGGCAAGCCTGGCGCTCGTGGACGACGCCAATGTGCGCGATGCGTACGAGAAGCTGCGCGCCGAGCGCGGGTTCCGCATGACGGATTATTCGACGGACGGCGACGCGGCGTCGCCGCGCGTGTGCGTGCAGTTCTCGGAGAACCTCTCGCGCGGGCAGGTCGATTTCGCGAAGTTCGTCTCTGTCAACGGCCGCGATCCGCAGTCGGTCTCAGCTGAAGGCAGCCAACTCTGCGTCGATGGTGTTGAGCACGGTCAGCGCTACGAGATCCATGTGCGCGCCGGCTTGCCGTCCGACGTGAACGAGCCGCTTGCGAAGGCGGTGACGCTCGCCGTCTACGTTCCTGACCGCAAGCCGATGGTGCATTTCACCGGCAAGAGCTACGTGCTGCCGACGCGCGGGCAGAACGGCATTCCGCTCGTTGCCGTCAACACGAACAGCGTCGAGATCGAGGTCTACCGCATCGGTGACCGTAGCCTCGCGAATGCACTCGGCAACGGTGATCTCGACCGCCAGCTTTACGGCCATCAGCTCGAGGAGCTGAAGAGCCGCTCGGGCAGCCTCGTTTACACGGGTACGCTCGACGTTGCGAGCAAGCTCAATGCCGAGGTGACGGTTGCGTTTCCGGTCAGCGAATCGATCGGCGAATTGAAGCCCGGCGCCTATGCGATGATCGCGCGTCCGGCCGATCAAGCGAACGCCGATACGTGGCGCGAGCAGGCCACCCAGTGGTTCATCGTCTCCGATCTCGGGCTGACGGCCTTTTCCGGTGAGGACGGCGTGCACGCGTTCGTACGCTCGCTTGCCGGCGCGGAGCCGATCGCGGATGCCAATGTGCGTCTCGTCGCGCGCAACAACGAGATTCTTGCGACCGGCAAGTCGGACAAGAACGGCTATGTGCGCTTCGAGCCGGGTCAGTCGAAGGGTGAAGGCGGCAATGCGCCTGCAATCCTTGTCGCCGAGAACGGCGCAGGTGAATACGCCTTCCTCGATCTCACGACCAACGCGTTCGATCTCTCGGACCGAGGCGTCAAAGGCCGCGATGCGCCGGGGCCGCTCGACGGCTTCGTCTTCACCGAGCGTGGCGTCTACCGCCCCGGCGAAGAAGTCAATGTCACGGCGCTCGTGCGCGATGCGACGGGCGCGGCCGCGACGCTTCCGGTCACGCTGATCGTCACGCGTCCCGACGGCGTCGAGCATGGACGCTATACGCTGACCGACAGTGAGATCGGCGGACGCACGCTGCGCCTGCCACTCGGCGGCGGTGTGATGACCGGAACGTGGCGCGCGCGGCTGCATGCCGATCCGAAGGCAGACGCTATCACGCAGGTGTCGTTCCTCGTTGAAGATTTCGTGCCTGAGCGGCTCGATCTCACGCTGACCGATGGCGCCGGTCGCCTGGCGCCTGACGAGACGAAGACGATCGATGTCGCGGGGCGCTTCCTGTACGGGCCGCCGGCAGCCGACATGGCGCTTGAAGGCGACATCGTCGTGCGGCCTTCGACCAAGGATCTCGAAGGTTATGAGGGCTATCGCTTCGGTGAAGCGGACGAGACGGTCAGCCCCGTGCGCCAGCCACTCGAAAACCTGCCGCAGACCGACGACGCGGGCAAAGCCGCGCTTGCTGTGACGCTGCCAGCGGTGACGAAGACGGCGAAGCCGCTGGAAGCGAACGTTATCGTGCGTCTGCGTGAAGCAGGCGGGCGCAGCATCGAGCGGTCGCTCGTACTGCCGGTCAGCCTCGATGCGCCGCGCATCGGTATCAAGCCGCTCTTCAACACGTCGGCGCTCGGCGAGGGCGAGCAGGCGCGGTTCGATGTCGTGCTGCTAGACGCAGACGGCAAGCCGTCTGCTGCGCGTCTCGACTGGAATCTCGTGCGGCTCGACACGTCGTGGCAGTGGTATCGCCGCGACGGCGCCTGGACCTATGAGAGCCAGACGATCACACGCAAGGTTGCCAACGGCGCGGTGGACGCCACGGTCGGTGGTCCGGCTTCGGTCTCGGCCAATGTCGATTACGGCCGCTATCGGCTCGAGGTCAGTTCGGCGGAAACGGGGGGCACGCTGTCGAGCGTCGTCTTCAACGCCGGCTGGTATACGGCGGATGAGACGGCCGACAGCCCCGAGATGCTCGACGTTGCGCTTGACAAGGCGACCTACCAGCCCGGCGAGACGGCGAAGCTGCGTATCGCCGCGAAGCAGGGCGGCAAGGCGCTCGTGACCGTGCTCGGCCGCGGACTCCTCACTTCGCAGGAGATCGAGCTGCCGAAGGGCGGCGGCGACGTCGAGATCAAGGTCGGTGACGACTGGGGCGCCGGCGCCTATGCCACGGCGCTGCTCTATCGTCCGATGGACGAGGCGGCGAAGCGCATGCCGAGCCGCGCCATCGGTGTGCGGTGGATCGGCGTCGATCAGGCGAAGCGCACGCTCAAGGTTGCGCTCGCGACGGAAGAGAAGGTCAAGGGTGCGTCCGAGCTTGCAATCCCGGTGAAGGTCGAAGGTCTCGAGCCCGGCGAGGAGGCGCGCGTCACCATCGCGGCTGTCGATGTCGGCATCCTGAACCTCACACGTTATCAGGTTCCGGCACCGGAAGCGCACTTCTACGCGCAGCAGAAGCTCGCGCTCGATCTGCGTGATTTCTACGGCCGCTTGATCGACGGCATGAGGGCTGAGCGCGGCAAGTTGCGCTCTGGCGGTGACGGCATGGACGGGGCCGGAATGCAAGGCAATCCGCCCGTCGAGGAAACCGTCTCGTACTACTCCGGCATCGTGACGGTCGGTGCGGATGGCACGGCCAATGTCAGCTTCACGCTGCCGAGCTTCAACGGCACGGTGCGCGTGATGGCAGTTGCTTGGAGCAAGACCAAGGTCGGGCACGGGACGCGTGACGTCATCGTGCGCGATGCGGTCGCGCTCACGGCTTCGGCGCCGCGCTTCCTGACGCTCGGCGACGAAGCTCGCGTCGATCTTTCGCTGCACAATGTCGACGGTCCGGCCGGCTCGTACACAGCCAAGCTCATCGACGTTATTGGCGGCAGCGCGCCACTCCCAGAGAAGGCCGTCGACCTCAAGGCTGGCGAGCGCAAGTCGGAGCGGGTCAATCTCAAACCCAGCGACGTCGGCACGTTCACTTATGACGTGTCTGTCACCGGGCCGGATGGTCTCTTCTTCTCGCGCCGGCTGACGTTCGACGTGAAGCCGCCGGCCGGCGACATCAAGCGAACGACGGTTGCCAAGCTGGCACCGCACGGCGGCAAGCTCACGCTGTCGAAGGATCTGCTCGCCGGGCTGATCGGTAACCGCACGCGCGTCAACCTCTCGGTTGGTCCGGCGGCGCGGCTCGATATGCCGGGTTTGCTCACTGCCCTCGATCGCTATCCGTACGGTTGCGCGGAGCAGACGGTGTCGCGGGCGCTGCCGCTGCTCTACGCTAACGCCGTGGCTGCGCGCATCGGCATCGGCGCGGACAAGGAGCTTAAGGAGCGGGTGCAGGGCGCCGTTGCCCGCGTGCTCGAGATGCAGGATGCGTCCGGTGCGTTCGGGAGCTGGGGTCCCGGCAGCGGCGATCTCTGGCTCACGAGCTATGTCACGGACTTCCTGTCGCGTGCTCGCGAGTCCGGCTACGACGTGCGCCAGATCCCGTTCACGCAGGCGCTCGACCGGTTGCAGAACTTCGCCCTCAACGGCGAGGACTTCAAGGAAGGCGGCGAGGATCGGGCTTACGCGCTCTACGTGCTCGCCCGCAACGGCCGCGCGCCGATCGGAGAGCTGCGCTATTACGCCGACACGCGCCTCGACCGCTTCTCGACGCCGCTCGCCAAGGCGCAGCTCGGTGCGGCGCTGGCGATGGTCGGCGATAAGGAGCGGGCCGAGTCGGCGTTCCGGGCCGCGCTCGATGCGTTCGGCGATCAAGACAAGCTCAAGCTTGCGCGTTCGGACTATGGCTCGGACATCCGCGACGGAGCTGCGCTGGTCACGCTGGCCTCGGAAACCGGCATCGTACGCAACGAGACGCCGCGCCTCGTCGAGGTGGTGGCGAAGGCCTACCTTGCGCGCTCCTACACCTCTACGCAGGAGCAGGCGTGGATGTTGCTGGCCGCGCACGCGCTCGGTGAGCAGACGAAGGCGACGCGTCTTATCGTCGACGGCGCGCCGGTTGACGGGTCGCTAACCCGCGCGCTGTCGGCCGAGCAGCTCGAAACGGGTGTTACGATTGCCAACGACGGCGAGACGGAGACGGACGCTGTCGTGACGGTGATCGGCGCTTCGCTGACGCCGGAGCCGTCGGTGTCGAAAGGCTTCACCGTCAAGCGCGCCTACTATACGCTCGACGGCAAGGAGATCGATCTCGCAAGTGCCGAAGGCGGCAAGAGCGAGCTCGCGCAGAACGAACGTCTGGTTGCCGTGCTTACGATCGAGAGCGACGAAGCGGCCGGCCGCGTGCTGCTCGTCGACCGGCTGCCGGCAGGGCTTGAGATCGAGAACCCGCGTCTCGTGGACTCGGGCGACATCAAGAGCCTCGACTGGCTGCGGACGACGCTGCGCCCCGAGCATACGGAGTTCCGTGATGACCGCTTCGTTGCCGCGTTCAATCTCTGGGGCCGGGCTCGCTCGCACACGCTCGGCGGCGACGAGGGTGGCAATGACGAGGCTGCGACGGAAGACGGAAACGCCGCTGATGTCGGGAACGCCACCGCGGCGGCTTCTGCGACCGTTGCGTATGTCGTGCGCGCGGTGACTCCGGGCACCTTCGTCCATCCGGCCGCAACGGTCGAGGACATGTACCGGCCTGAGCGTCACGCACGCTCCGGCGCGGGCACGCTTGTCGTAACGCCCACGAATTAGGAACGGATATGTCACATCCCTTTTCGTTCCTCAGCAAACGGCGTGCCGCAGAGGAGGCGGTCTCCCCCCCACCGGATCGCGCATCGCGATGGAGACATTCACTCCCGCGCCCCCTGCGGCTCGCCGCTTACACGCTTGCGGCGGTGACCTTCGTGGTCGCCGCCTCCGGCGTCACTCTCGAGGTCATCAAACGCAGCATCGGACCGGTGCCGTTCGAGGCGGCGGAGGCGATGTCGGTCACAGTGCTCGACCGCAACAATCGCCTGCTGCGTGCCTTCACGACCAAGGATGGTCGCTGGCGGATGCCAGTCGAGGTGGGCGAGGTCGATCCGCGCTATCTCGCCATGCTCATGGCGTACGAGGACAGGCGTTTCTACGAGCACGGCGGCGTCGATCTCTATGCGGTTGCGCGCGCGGGCTTTCTGCTCGCGCGCCACGGTCGGATTCTCTCGGGTGGGTCGACGCTGACCATGCAGGTGGCGCGGCTGCTCGACGGCAAGCATGAGCGCACAGGCGGCGGAAAGCTGCGTCAGATGGCGCGTGCGCTGCAACTCGAGGAGCAGCTCGAGAAGGACGAGATCCTGCGCATTTACCTCCGCATGGCGCCGTTTGGCGGTAACATCGAGGGGGTGCGTGCGGCGTCGCTCGCCTATTTCGGCAAGGAGCCGCGTCATCTGTCGGCGGGCGAGGCGGCGCTTCTGGTGGCATTGCCGCAGTCGCCTGAGCGGCGCAGGCCGGATCGGTATAGCGAGGCGGCGCGCAAGGCGCGTGATCGCGTACTCGATCGCGCCGTCGAAGCGGGCGTGCTTCCTAAGGCGGAGGCGGAGCGCGCGAAAGGCGAGCGGGTGCCGAACCAGCGGCTGCAGGTCTTAAGGCTCTCTCCGCATCTATCCGAATCCGAAGTCGCAACGCATCCCGCGCGCAGCGTGCACAGGCTGACGCTCGATCGCGACATCCAGGCCGCGCTCGAAAAGCTTGCCGCCGAGCAGACGAAGCTCATGGGGCCGAAGCTTTCGGCGGCCGTGCTGGTGGTCGAGCATGCGACGGGTGAGGTGCTGGCGCACGTCGGCTCCGCAGGCTACCTCGACGGTGACCGGCAAGGTGCCATCGACATGACGGATGCCATCCGATCGCCCGGCTCGACGCTCAAGCCGTTCATCTATGGCCTCGCATTCGAGCAGGGCGTGGCGCATCCCGAGACGCTGATCGAGGATCGGCGCACGCGCTTCGGCACCTACACACCGGAGAACTTCGACGAAGCGTTCTATGGCACCGTTTCGATCCGCGAGGCGCTCGGTAATTCGCTGAACGTGCCGGCGGTCAAAGTGCTAGCGGCGGTGGGGCCTGGTCGTTTGATGGGCCGCCTGCGGCGCGCCGGCATTGCGCCGCAGTTGCCGGCCAACGCCAAGCCGTCGCTCGCGATCGCGCTTGGCGGTGTCGGCATGACGCTCAAGGATCTTGCGACGCTCTATACGGGGCTCGCGCGCGGGGGCGTGCCGATCCCGCTCACGTGGCACAAGGAGAATGCGGGTGTGAAGGCGGATACGACGGCGCGCCGCCGCCTGCTGTCGCCGGTGTCCGCCTGGTACGTGACTGACATTCTCAAAGACGCGCCGCCCCCGCCGAACGCGCGCGGCGGCCGGATCGCCTACAAGACGGGAACCTCGTACGGATACCGCGACGCGTGGGCGGTCGGCTATGACGGGCGCTATGTGGTCGCCGTCTGGGTTGGCCGGCCTGATGCGGCCTCGACGCCGGGCCTGATGGGCCGTCTCAACGCGGCGCCGATCCTTTTCGATGCCATGAAGCGTGTCGCGGAGCGGCCGACGCCGTTTCCGTCCGCGCCCTCGGGTGTGATCAAGGCCAGCGTTGCCTCACTGCCGCCGCCGCTGAAGCGGTTTCGCGAAACCGGCGACGAGGGGATTGCACAAGGGCCGTTCCTCGAGCCTCCGGTGCTGATCGCATTCCCGCCGGATCGCGCGGAGCTCGACGTGGCAGAGCGGGAAGACGAGCCGTTGATCATCAAGGCCGAGGGCGGATTGCTGCCGCTGACCTGGTTGATCGATGGCAGCCCGATGACGTCCGATCCGCTCCGTCGCGAGGTGGAATGGCAGCCGGACGGGCGCGGTTTCGCCAAGCTCACCGTCATCGATGCAAAGGGGCGTGTCGATCGCGTCACCGTTCGCCTGCGGTAAGCCAGTAGACACGTTGCCGCCATTGGCAAGGCGGGATCAAAGACGCTAAACTCGCGACGTCGGCGGCTGCTTGGCGATGAATGGTGACACTTGATGCGTGCGGCGCTGGCGGCTCTTTCCCTTTCGATCATCATCGCCCTTCCGGCTTTCTCTCCTGCAACGGCAGAGGAGGCTGCTGCCGAGCTTCCGCAGCTTGCCGCCGACATGTCGCAGACCTCGGTCTCCGGCATTTCATCAGGCGCCTATATGGCCGGGCAGTTCCAGATCGCGCATTCCAAGATCGTCGCCGGTGCCGCGATCATTGCTGGCGGGCCGTATGGGTGCGCCGAAAGCGCGTTCGCCGACATGATGTCGGGGCCTGGCGTGGCGTTCCTCAATCTCTCGAAGGCGATCAACGGCTGCATGCTGAATGCGCTCGCCCTCTGGGGCGTGCCGGACGTGGATCTCCTTGCCGAGAAAACGCGCAAGCTCGCGGAAGCAGGACGAATCGATCCTTTGGACAGCCTGCGCAGCGATCGGGTTTATCTTTTCTCCGGCTCCAATGATCGCACGGTGGTGCCCGCTATCGTCGAGGCTGCCTACGAATACTACAAGCGGGTCGGA
The DNA here is from genome assembly GCF_900117455.1 of Hyphomicrobium sp. CS1GBMeth3. Lineage (NCBI taxonomy): Bacteria > Pseudomonadati > Pseudomonadota > Alphaproteobacteria > Hyphomicrobiales > Hyphomicrobiaceae > Hyphomicrobium > Hyphomicrobium sp. CS1GBMeth3. Next base: position 1,320,051 of record NZ_FPHO01000003.1, on the reverse strand, counting down.
GTGCCGGATCAGAACTTGACCTATGTCACGGATCTGCCGGCCGGGCACGCGTTCGTGACCGACAGCCAAGGTCTGGCGTGCGACGCTACCGCCAAGCCGTTCGTCGTCGATTGTGATTACGATCAAGCGGGCGAGGTGTTGAGGCGTATCTATGGGCAGCTCGCGCCGCGCACGGCTGCGCCGGCTGGTTCTTTTATCGAGTTCGATCAGCAGCCGTTTCTTTTCGGCCACGACAACCACGGCATGGAAAAGCGTGGCGTCGTCTACGTGCCGCCGGCCTGCGCAAAAGATACAAGGTGTCGAATCCACATCGCCTATCACGGCTGCACGCAGAACCGTACCGCTGCCGGAAACGCCTTCATTCGCGAGTCCGGCTATGCCAACTGGGCCGATTCCAACGCCCTGATCATTCTCTATCCCGAGGCGGCATCGTCGCCCGTCAATCCGCAAGGATGCTGGGATTGGTGGGGGTATACAGGGCAGGACTACCTCACGCGCGACGCGCCGCAGATCCAGATCGTCTACGCTATGCTGGAGCGGCTTGCGAAGCCGCGTCTGTGATGCGTCAGACGGACGTGGTTGAGGTGTAGGTCGCGATCCGCTACGTCAAGCCGACAACGCGGGAAAAGGCGGGCGGGAAACCGAGCCGGGGGAGACGGGGAACCAAACATGCGAGCATTCGCGGGCAGCGTCTGGACGTCCGAGCTTTCACGCGGGACGCCGTCACGGGTGCGGGGCACAGCGTTGGAGACGTTCTCCGCGCTGCTCGCCATGGCGGCCATGGTTGCTTTCGCGATACCGATTGTCACCGAGCAGACAACCGAAGGCTCGCCAACGGATGGCGCCGCTGCACAGGCACAGGGTTCGGCACGGCCGGCGCTTGCGTCGCCGGGACGCGAGCTGATGTTCGCGGGCTATAGCGGCGTGCCCTACACGTATCCGAGCGACGTCACTGTCATTAAGCCGGGCGTACACGATTTCACGGCGCACGACGTGGCATGGGACGGCAAGCCTTTCGTGAACCCGATCTACTACGGCGCGCGCATCGTCGGCTTCGGCAACGGCCCTCTCGGCACCATGCTCGACTTCACGCATTCGAAGGCGCTCGCGCGCCTCAACGAGGACGTCACGTTCAACGGCACGCTGGATGGCGCGCCGGCGCCTGAGCGCGCGGTGTTGCGCGACATCTTCAGCAAGCTCGAGGCCAGCCACGGTCACAACATGCTGACGCTGAACGGGCTGTTCCGCCTGCCGCGTTTCAGCGTGCGGTTGCAGCCCTACGTCGGGCTCGGGGCCGGCGTTTCGCTGCCGCACTCGGAGGTGCGGCTCACGAAGGCGGACAGCCGCACGTACGAGTATCAGGTTGCCGGGTTCGTCGGGCAGGCCCTGTTCGGCATCGAACTGCGCACGGCGCGCATGTCATACTTCCTCGAGTATAAATTCACGTACGCACCCTACGAGATGCCGCTCTCCGAGCGGGAAGGCACCTTGCTGCCGATCGATCTTTGGAATCAGTTCCGCGACTGGTTGTCCGGAACAGAGCCGCCGGGCGGGAGATTGACGACGTCATACGTCAGCCATCAAGGGATCTTCGGTCTCGGTGTGCGGACGGCGCCGGCCGCGGCTGCGCCGTAAGTCCGCAAAGCACGTCCGCTAGCTAGGGCACGCGTCAGAAGCGGCGCAGGAGGCGCTCGAGATAATCGAGCTCGACGGGTGCGCGCTGTGCGTCACCAAGGCGGCGGCGCAGCTCTTCCAGAATCTCGCGGGCACGCTGTACGTCGATCTGATCGGGAACTTTGACGGAGGTGCCGAGGTCGGGACCCTGCGAACGCTGCGGACGACCGAGGGGATCGCGCGGCGTATCGCCGGACTGACCATAGCGTTGCGGCATGTTGCGCATCATCTCCTGCGCCATGCTCTGGGCGCCCTGGCGCATCTGGTCGAGGGCGCGGCCCTGCTGCTCCGTCGCTTCGGCGAGGTCACCGCGCTCAAGAGCATCCCCAGCGCTCTGCATGGCGCTTTCGGCGTCGCCGAGCTGTTGGCTGGGGCTGCCGCCTTTTTCGCGCATTTCCTGTTGCAGGCGACCGAGCCGGTCGCGCAGTTCCTTCTGGCGCCGCGTCAGCTCCTCGAGGCCGCCTTGCCGGTCACCCTGGCCGAACTGGCTGCCTTGACCTTGCTGACCTTCGCCACCCTGCTGTCCGCGCTGGCCACGGCCGCGTTGCGCCTGATCGGATTGGCCCGGAGGAGCGCCGACATCACCTTGCTGGCCGTCGCCGCCCATGCCCTTCATGCCGGGTGGCGGACGCTGTTGGCCTTGATTGCCCTGCTGCTGGCCATCCTGGCGGCGCTCGCCGAAGGTGTCGTCCATGAGCTGCTGCTGGTCTCCGACCATGTTGCCCAGCTCTTCCATCATTTTCATCATCTCTTGGTTGCGCTGAGCCTGGGCCTGGTCCTGCTGGCCAGACTGGAGGCGCTCCATGAGATCCTGCATTTCGGAAAGCAACTGCTGGGCCTGCTCGCGCGCACCGCTGCGGGCCATGTCCTCGAGGTTGCGCATCATGCGCTCGAGGTCTTCCTGCGCCAGCATCTGCTGATCGGGGTTCTGGCCCTCCTGTGGCTCGCCGCCCTGGTTCTCCTGCGCGAGCTGCTTCAGGAACTCGTTCATCGCTTGCCGCAGCTCTTGCATGAGCTGCTTGATCTCTTCCTCGGAGGCGCCGTCCTCCAGTGCCTTGGCAAGCTTGTCCTGCGCGTCCTTCAGCGCGCGTTCGGCATCCGACAGGCTGCCGTCCTCGATGCGCAGCGCGATCTGCCACAACTGATCGATGACGCTCTTCATGCCGGCGCGCGTGCGGTCGTTCATCAACCGGTGACGCGCCGTGCGCAGGCCGAGGTAGATCCGCGGGTCGTCGATGAAGCCATCCGGCTCCAGCGTCAGCGCGTCGAGGGCGAACACGACCCTCGGTCCATAGCGTGTATCCTCGAGCAGCTTCTTGCGCTGCTCCACCACCGCGCGGGCAAGCGGCTTCGTGAACTGGCGCTCGGGCAGGATCATCTCGAGGCCCGGGCTTCGACCGACCTGGCCGGCCACGTCCGTCGCCTCGAGTGTCATGATGACCTTGCGGCCCGCCCAGGGATGAGAGGCCACGTCGAAGTAGGTGTGCGCCTCGGCGCCGGTTGCGTTCGGGCGCGGCAGGCGCAGCTCGAGCTTGGGCGGGCGCATCAGCGGCGGGCGCGGGCCGCTCGGCTTCTCGGGTGCGGCCCAGGCCTTCTTGGGGTCGGCGGGCGGATCCGGTAGTCGCTTCAGCTTCGTTTCCGCGGAGGCGACGCCATAGTCGTCCTCGACCTTGTAGGTCACCTTGAGCGAGCCGCGCGGTGTCAGCTCCGGCGGGCGCGTCAGCGAGATGCGCGGCAACTGGTCCGGAATGATGTCGATCTGCCAGCGTGCGAGTTCCGTGCTGCCCGCGAGTGCGCGCACGGTCGCCGAGCGCGTCATCACGTAGCGGACCTCCTGCAGGTCGCCGACGTCCTTTTCCGGCTTGGCGTCGATGCGTTCGACCTTGGCGGTTTCGCCCGCCGGAACAGTCGGCTCGACCTCGATCGCGAGCGGTGTCGAACCCATGCCGCCGACGCGCACGATCAGCTGGCTCTTGGTTGGCGCCTGCGGGGGACGTGTTTGGGCTGCGACTTCGCCGTCGGCAGGTGGGCGCTTCGCGCTGCCCGCTCCGTCGGCCAGCATGACCGGCGGCCGGCCCGTATAGGTGGGCGGGGTCAGCCAAGCGTCGAGGCGGGCCTCGGAGGCGGCGATGGACGGGCCGAAGACGAAGGCGCTGCGGATTCGATCGGCGATGCTGTCACCGACAAGCGCGGTAAGGCCAATGACGCCCAGGAGTGCCGCGGCGCGAACGGCATACGGATCGAAACGGTCGGTGCGGGGCCGCGGCTTGCCGGCCTGCAGCTTTGCGAGCAGGGCGGCCATGCGCTCGCGGTGCGCGTGCCAGATGGCGCGGGTGGCCGGGTCGGACGAGGACGCGCTCAGCGTGTCCTCGTAGGAGGTGGCCGGGCGATGCGGAATGCCGGACGCGCGCTCGATACGCCGGATCGCCTCGTCGCGGGTCGGCCATTTGACGCGCGCCAGCGACACCAATGCGGCCAGCAGGGCGAGCGCGAACAGGGTCAGCAGCGCGAGGTGAACCGCGACCGGGAGATGCGGCCATACCCCGGTGTAGGACACGAGCAGGAAGGCTGCGACGACCGCCAGCACGAGCCAGATCTTCAGCCAGATCTGCTCGAAGACGGCGGCCAAGCGCGCACGCCAGATCTTGAGATCGAAGGCGCGGTTTGCCGACGTCGGTCCCTGATGGTTCTCCATGCGAGAAACCTAACACGGGCCCATTGGGCGGTTCATTACAAACCGCTAACGTTCACAGGGCGCGCGAGGCCCCTCGGACGGCCCAGATGGGGTCGGGAGGCCCGGTTTTCGCGGTCCGAGGGCCCGGTGACGCACGGAGCGGAGATTGGTCGGATCAGTGGCGGATCGGGAGCGTGCGCTGCGCCACCATCGCCTCGGCGCCGGCGATCAGCATCGGGTCGAACAGGCTCGCCTGACGCAGGCTCGTCCAGCGGCGCTCGGAGGCGAGGCTACCCATGGGGCCAGCCGCATCCCAGATCTGGGTGAACGAGCGGCTGGCGTAACCCGCGGTGACGGGGCTGTCGGAATAGAGTTCGTAGGCGTCGCGCTTCAGAGGATCGCGGCGCATGCAGTCGCCAAGCCAAGCCGTGGCCCGGTCGAGCACGAGCTGCTCGTGGGCGTCGAGCACGCGAACGTCGGTCACGAAGCGGCAGTCGATTCCCTCGGGCATCGCCTGGCTATCCCGGCGCGTGAGCACGGCCTGCATGCTTATACCCGCGGCAGTGATTTCCGGGGCGAGCTCAGCGAAGGCGCGGGCGACGGGGCTCTCGGACGACAGCGCCAGCAGGCGATAGGTAGTCACGCCGGGCGCGACGCCCGAAGCGCGGTGGCTGTCCAGATGGTTGGTGATGAAGGCCCGCAGCCGCGCTTCCTTTTCCTCCCTGGGCATGACGTTCGGTCGAGCGTTTTGGGGGAAGCGCATGCGTCTCTTGTCCTTCTTTCGGAGCGGGCTTTGGAGCCCGCTCCCCGTCGTGTTGTTGCGGGCCATTTAGGCGCTAAGACGGTTAAGCAAGTGTTTGCGTTGACCCCCGGCATGGGCGGGCTTGCGGGTGGCAGGCGCATATTGGGCGCTAAAAGTTTGGGGCTGCGCTTTTGAAGATCGATGTGAAGGTTCGGGCGTATCTGTCTCGCATTGCCTTCAGTTTTTTCGATTTCGTTCTGGGTTCTGGCGCGTGCGCGATGGTGCGGCATCGCAACGCGGCGAGGTACGCATCGCGCGACCGGGAATAATTTTTTTGTGGCTTATGGTTGGGGCGCCGGCGCGCGGGGCAGGCACGGCAAGCGTGAGGCCTGGGGCGCGCATCAGGTTCAGGCGCGCCCGCCGAGGACTTAGCCGTTGCTGCGTTCGCCGAAGACGTAGCCGGAGCCGCGCACGGTGCGGATCGGGTCGCGCTCCTTACCGCGGATCAGTGCCTTGCGCAGGCGGCCGACGTGGACGTCGACTGTCCGCTCGTCGACATAGGCGTCGCGGCCCCAAACGCCGTCGAGAAGCTGGGCGCGCGACAGTACGCGGCCAGGGCTCTCCATCAGGAACTCGAGCAGGCGGAACTCGGTGGGGCCGAGGTGCACCTCGCGCAGGCCGCGCGTGACCTTGTGCGCGGGGCGGTCGAGCTCGATGTCGGCGAAGCGCAGAATGTCCGCCATGCGGTCGGGGGCCGAGCGACGGAGGATTGCTTTCACGCGGGCCATCAGCTCGGGGAGCGAGAAGGGCTTCACGACATAATCGTCTGCGCCGGTGGAGAGACCGCGGATGCGGTCTCCCTCTTCGCCGCGGGCGGTCAGCATGACGATCGGGATGGACTTGGTCTCCATCCGCGCCCGCATGCGCCGGCAGATCTCGATGCCTGAAACGCCAGGCAGCATCCAGTCCAACACGAGCAGGTCCGGCTTCTCCTCCGCGACCAAGAGCTCCGCCTCCTCGCCGTTCTCCGCGTGCGAGACGCGAAAGCCCTCGGCTTCCAGATTGTAGCGCAGCATCTCCGCCAGAGGCGCTTCGTCCTCGATCAGAAGTATTTTTGCCGTCATCGTTCGTTCGCTTGCCTCGAATTACCGGCTCAATCCTTCGAGAAGAGAGTTGAGCTTGTGTCGTCGCCCTTCGGGCGGTCGTCGGCGATGTTCACGCCCTTGACGAGGAAGTGGATGGTCTCGGCGATGTTGGTCGTGTGGTCGCCGACGCGCTCGATGTTCTTGGCGCCGAACAGGAGGTGCGTCGACAGGCCGATGTTGCGCGGATCCTCCATCATGTAGGTCAGGAGCTCGCGGAACAGCGAATTGTACATCGAGTCGATCTTCTCGTCTCCGCGCCAGACCGCCAAAGCCCGGTCGGCATTGCGCGCCGAATAGGCGTCGAGCACGTCCTTGAGCTGCGCGAGAGCCAGCTCGCCCATGTGGCGCAGTCCGGTCATCAGCGGTTTGGGGTGCGATTCATCGGCGATCGCTAGGGCGCGCTTGGCGATGTTCTTTGCGAGGTCGCCGACGCGCTCGAGGTCGCCCGTGATGCGCAGAGCCGCCATGACGTGGCGCAGGTCGTCGGCCAGTGGCTGACGGCGGGCGATCATGGAGATCACCTGCTCCTCGATGTCGCGCTCGAGCTGGTCGATCTGTTTGTCAGTCGTGACGACCTGCTCGGCGAGGCGTGGATCGCGGCGCTCCAGTGCGTCGAGCGACTCGCCGAGGATGTGCTCGGCGAGGCCGCCCATCTGGGCGATCTTCCTGTCGAGGAGGGCCAGCTCTTCCTCGTAGGACTTCACGATATGCTCGTTCATGGACTCTTGTTCTCCTTTGGGCCCGGCGGCCACGGCAATGTCACTTAAGGATCCCTTGGAGGCGGATCGGGATCCACGCCACGGCGTGAAGCCGGACAATAGGGTTCTGCGTTCGGTCGTCATTGGACGGTCTCCCGGGCGCTCTCTGGCTAGCCGAAGCGGCCGGTGATGTAGTCCTGCGTGCGCTGGTCCTTCGGGTTGGTGAAAATGTCGGTGGTCTCACCTTCCTCGACAAGGACTCCGAGATGGAAGAATGCCGTCCGCTGCGATACGCGGGCCGCTTGCTGCATCGAGTGGGTGACGATGACGATGCAGAAATTACTCTTCAGCTCGTCGATCAGCTCTTCGACCTTGGCGGTGGCGATGGGATCGAGCGCCGAGCACGGCTCGTCCATCAGGATGACCTCGGGGCTTACGGCGACGGCGCGCGCGATGCAGAGGCGCTGCTGCTGACCACCCGAAAGGCCGGTGCCGGGATCGTTCAGGCGATCCTTGACCTCGGTCCAAAGCGCCGCCCGCTCAAGGCTCTTTTGCACGATCTGGTCGAGTTCGGCTTTGGACGACGCGAGGCCGTGAATGCGCGGGCCGTAGGCGACGTTCTCGTAAATGGACTTGGGGAACGGGTTCGGCTTCTGGAACACCATGCCGACGCGCGCGCGCAGCTGCACGACGTCGAGCGACGGATCGTAGATGTCTTGGTCGTCGATGGTGATCTTACCCGTAACGCGGCAGATCGGGATGGTGTCGTTCATGCGGTTGATGCAGCGCAGGAACGTCGACTTGCCACAGCCGGACGGGCCGATGAAGGCCATCACTCCGCGATCGGGGATATCGACAGTGACGCTCTTCAGGGCGTGTTTCTCGCCATAGAAGACGTTGACATCGCGCGCGGCGATCTTGGGCCCGTATTCGGCCTCCTGTGCAGGCGCACGCGAATAGGCCTCAGTGGAAATTGTCATGTCCATAGGAACCTCTCTCGAATACGGATGTTGCTACCACTTGCGCTCAACCTTGTTGCGCAGATAAATCGCGATGGCGTTCATGGTTATCAGGAACGCGAGCAGGATCAGGATCGCCGCCGAGGTGCGGCTCACGAAGCCTCTTTCAGGGCTATCCGCCCATGAGAAGATTTGCGTCGGCAGGGCCGTGGCCGGCTGAAGAAGACCCATATTCTCGATGCTGGGAATGAATGCGTTCATTCCGATCAGCAGCAGTGGCGCCGTTTCCCCGAGGGCTTGAGCGAGTCCAATGATCGTGCCGGTCAGAATTCCCGGCATGGCTAGCGGTAACACGTGATGCAGCATGACCTGATGCTTGGAGGCGCCAATGCCGTACCCCGCCTCGCGGATGGAGGGCGGGACGGCCTTCAACGCCGCGCGTGTCGCGACGATGATGGTCGGAAGCGTCATCAGAGACAGCACCATGCCGCCTACGATCGGCGCCGAGCGCGGCATCCCGAATGCGCCGAGGAACACTGCGAGGCCGAGCAAGCCGAACACTACCGATGGGACAGCAGCAAGATTGTTGATGTTGACCTCAATCAGATCGCTCCAGCGGTTCTTCGGGGCAAACTCCTCCAGATAGAAAGCGGTTGCGATGCCTACCGGGAAGCTCAGCAGGAAGCACACCAGCAACGCCAGGAATGAGCCCGTGAGGGCGCCGGCAAGACCTGCAAGCTCGGGGAAGCGGCTGTCCGGATTGAAGAAGATCTCCCAGCTAAACGGCGAGGCAAGAAGTCCGCGCTCCTTGAGGCTCTCGAACCATTCGATCTCCTTTGGAGACGAGAAACGCGGGTTGAGCATCATTGCCTTGCCGGTGCGCGCCAGCGAGTCGTAATGCTCCGAGAGCGGCAGATCGACAGCGATCGTCTTGCCGATCAATTGAGGATCTGCCGCAACGCGCTCCTTCACAACCGTCGCCGCGTCAGAGGACATGATATTGCGGATAGCTTCGAACGGCGTGCCCGGGAAATAGCTCTGCAGCGCCTCGTTGATCATGCGCTGATAGTCGCCGGCGCCGACGTCTCCATCGGGTATGTCCGCCGGATTGATGAACATCTCAAGCCGCACGCGGCCGACACCGTTGTCCACGTTCACGACGCCGCGTGCCTTCAGACGGTCGAAGCGCTCGATCGCGCCGGAACTCAGTGCCTCAATATGCGAGGGGATCACGCCTTTGTAGAGTTGGTCGTAGGGATCAGAAAGCGGGACGGTAATCGTTGCGACGTTGCCGATGTCACCTTTGTTCGCGACTATATAGTCGCGAACAATATAGGGCGCGCCGGAGCTGAGAATTTTTTGGAGATCTCTCTGCTCCTTCTGACCGCTCACCCCGGGGAAATAGGCGAGGAACGCATCGCGTGTGAGCTTGCGGTAGTTTGCACTCTCGGGCTTTGCCGGATCAATATCGCCCGCATCGAGGTGCACGGCGAGTTTCACCTTGGTTGTGGTGAATGCTACGTAGCCGGTGAAGATCAGAGAGGAAAACAGTGTACCGAGCAGCAGGATTGCAAACCCGATAGCTCCGAGACCGTATATCTGGAGACGCCGGTTCGCTGCATAACGACGGCGCACGCGCCGCCTAGTGTCAGCTGAGTTCCAATCGTGCCGCCCTTGCATCCCAATGGGTGCTGCCGTCGTGTCAGTCATATTGTTCCCGATACTTTTGTACGATCCTGAGCGCGATGATGTTGAGCAGCAACGTTACGAGGAATAGAACCAAGCCAAGCGCAAACGCTGCCAACGTCTTCGGATTGTCGAACTCGGTATCGCCGATCAGCAACGTGACAATCTGCACGGTCACGGTGGTGACTGGTTCAAGCGGGTTCAGCGTCAGCGACGCAATGATACCGGCCGCCATGACCACGATCATGGTCTCGCCGATCGCGCGGCTCGCTGCGAGCAGGATGCCACCCATGATTCCCGGCAGAGCGGCGGGCAGCAGCACCTTCGTTATCGTCTCGCCCTTGGTTGCGCCAAGACCGTAGGAGCCATCCCGCAGGGACTGCGGCACGGCGGAGATGGCATCGTCGGAGAATGACGAAATGAAAGGAATGAGCATGATGCCCATGACGGCGCCGGCGGCAAATGCGCTGTTGGGGGCGATATCGACGCCGACAAACTGCCCGAAATTGCGCATTGCCGGAGCCACAGTCAGCACTGCGAAGAACCCGTAGACGACCGTCGGAATGCCGGCGAGAATCTCGAGAACGGGCTTGATGATCGCGCGAAACTTGCTGGTGGCGTATTCGGTCAGATAGACGGCGGCGAGCAGCCCGATGGGCGTTGCGACGGCCATGGCGATGACGGCGATCAGAAGCGTACCGACGAAAACCGGGATGGCTCCGAAAGCGCCGCCCGCAGTCACCTGGCCCTCACGGATCGGAATCTGAGGCTCCCAATTCAGGCCGGTCAGAAACTCGATGGGCGACACGCGATCGAAAAAGCGGAGGGATTCGTAAAGCAGCGAGATGACGATACCGAGCGTCGTCAGGATCGCGATGAGAGAGCAAGCGATCATAAGGCCGCTCATGATCGTCTCGACGTTGTTGCGAGCGCGGAACTGCGTCGAGATGCGCGATCGCGCGAGCACCAACGCGGCGAGGGCCAGCGAGATGGCAAACGCGACCATGGCCGCGCGGGCAATCGCCAGCCAGGCGTTGTAGCGCTCGGCGGCGGCCAGCACGAGTTCGTCCGGCTTGCCAAACACGTTTCCGGCCGCAACCGACTTGATCTCACTGACCAGAAGCGCGAGGCGGCCTTTGTCGAGACCTTCGACGCGCTCCGGCGGTAGACTGCCGACAAGGAGCCAGTCGATCACTGTTCCCTGAAACAGAAGCCAGAGAAGGACAAGGAGGAACGATGGGATCCCTATCCATGCGGCGACGAACCAGCCGTGGTAGCCGGCGAGCGAATGTAGTCTGGTGTCTTCCGACGCGGCGACCCCAGTGGCCTTGCGGCGGCCCAGGAAGAAACCGGTCAAAACCAGAAGCAACAAGGCCAGAAAAACGTAGCTGAGCATTCCGGGCGCATCCCGCTCTTGGCCCGACTCTCAAGAAAACCCAATGCGGGGGTCCAAGCAGTCGGAACTCGTAATTTCACGCACACAAGAGCTTCGTCTTATTGCTCTCGCGGCTTCAATAAAGACCCGAAGAGCGCCGGATCCGACGATGCGGATCCGGACGCCCTGTCGGGGAACCCGTCTTAGTTCGTCGGGACGTTCATGCCCTTGGCGTTGAGGGCGGCTTCCTGAACTTCCTTGAGCTTCGCCTCGTCAAGAGCGACGAGTCCGCGCTCGGAGAGGTAGCCGTCCTTGCTCATAGCCTCGTCGCTGACGTACTCCTTGACGAAGTCGTCCATGCCCTTGATCACCTTGCGGTGCGGGTTCTTGATGTAGATGAACAGCGGACGCGAGATGCCGTAGTCGCCCGAGGCGATGGTCTCCATGGACGGCTCGACGCCGCCGATCGTCAGAGCCTGCAGCTTATCCTGGTTCTCGAACAGGAACGAGTAGCCGAAGATGCCGACGGCATTCGCATCCGCCTCAAGACGCTGAACGATCAGGTTGTCGTTCTCACCCGCTTCGATGAAGGGGCCGTCGGTGCGCATCGCGGTGCAGTCTTCCTTGAGCATCTTGCCGAAGTCCTCTTTGCTGGCGGACTTCTTCGTATCGGCCCAATAGCCCTCCTTGGACTTTTCGCAGACCTCGTGGAAGACGAGTTCGACGAAGGCGTCGCGCGTGCCGGAGGTCGGGGGCGGGCCATAAGCAATGATGGCGATTTCCGGGAGCGACGAGTCGATCTCCGACCACTTCTTGTAAGTGTTGGCAACGAGCTTGCCGTCAACCGGCACCTTGGCAGCCAGGGCCTTGTAGAGCTGCTCCTTGGTGACGTCGATCTTTTTGCCCTTACGCGAGTTGGCAACGGAGAGGCCGTCATAGCCGAGGAGGAGCTCGGTCACGTCCGTGACGCCGTTCTTCTCGCAGAGTTCCCACTCCGACTTCTTCATTGCGCGGGAGGCGCCGGTCAGGTCGGGATGACCCTCCCCGATGCCCTGGCAGAAGATCTTCATGCCGCCGCCCGTACCGGTCGATTCGACGGTCGGAGCCGTACCACCCTTCTTGGCGAACTCCTCGGCAACAGCCTGCGTGTAGGGGAACACTGTCGAGGAGCCGACGATCTTGATCTCGCGCGCCGATGCCGCACCAGCGAACGCAGCCATAGCGACGGCAGAAGCCGCCGTGAAGGCGATGAACTTTGTGTTCACGCTAAATCTCCATTGTCTCGTGGACATTTGCATAGAGCGTGGCCCTCCGCCTGCGCTCTGCTTCCCGGGACTGAACCCCCCGGCGGGTTCCTTCTAGACCTTTGAGGCTGTGGATTTATGACAATTCAACTATTTGTTTTTGCTTATATAATTTGAGTTATCTCAATTCGGTAGAAACCCCTCAGTGGAGGGAGCTTAAAACCATTCCGCGGGCCTTGGCACGATGCGTAACTCAAGCCGGCGGCGCGGTTTCCGTCTCCGCGCAACTCTCTGAGGGATTAGGCTAAAGCACCGCATGATGTGCGCACAACGAGGCGTTGACAGGCCTCCGTCGCAGTCTCATGAAAAGCAATACCCTTAATTTCCTTCCGTCTATCGCGAGGCGCCGCACGCCATGGTTCAGCTCACGCTTCCCAAGAACTCCAAGATCCGCGTGGGCAAAACCTGGAACGCACCGGACCTCGCCGGCAAATGGCGCGAGTTCCGGATCTACCGCTGGAACCCGGACGAGGAAGAGACGCCGCGTATCGACACGTATTGGGTCAACGAAGAGCAGTGCGGGCCGATGGTGCTCGATGCGCTCATCAAGATCAAAAACGAGATCGATCCAACGCTGACCTTCCGCCGCTCCTGCCGGGAAGGCATCTGCGGTTCCTGCGCCATGAACATCGACGGCACCAACGATCTCGCCTGCCTCAAGGGGCTCGACGAGGTCAAAGGGGCGGTCAAGGTCTACCCGCTGCCGCATATGAAAGTGGTCAAGGATCTGGTTCCGGATCTCACGAACTTCTACGCGCAGCACCAGTCCATCGAGCCGTGGCTCAAGACGGAAACCGCGACGCCGCCCAAGGAGTGGAAGCAGTCGCGCGAGGATCGCGAGAAGCTCGACGGTCTCTACGAGTGCATCCTCTGTGCCTGCTGCTCGACGTCGTGTCCTAGCTACTGGTGGAATTCCGACCGCTATCTCGGGCCGGCGGCGCTGCTGCAGGCCTATCGCTGGGTAATCGACAGCCGCGATGAGGCGACCGGCGAACGGCTAGACAATCTCGAGGATCCGTTCCGCCTCTACCGCTGCCATACGATCATGAATTGCGTGAAGGCCTGTCCGAAGGGTCTCAAGCCCGCGCTTGCCATCGCCGAGCTCAAGAAGCTCATGGTGCAGCGGCGGGTGTAGACTCGCAGTTTTGGATCGGAAGCTCTCGTATAGAAGAAGGTTCGGCTCGCAGGCGCGATGCTCGCGGTCCGATGTCAGGCTCGGCCAGGAGAATGGCTCTCAATGATCGACCACATCGGGCTTCCTGTCTCCGACTTCGAGCGATCGAAAATCTTCTATGCCGCCGTGCTGGCGCCGCTTGGGATTAGACTCCTGCTCGAGATGGACCTGTCGGACGAGGGCGGGCCGGCGGGTTACGCCGGGTTCGGCGCCACGCGTCCGCAATTCTGGATCGGGACAGGAATCCCTTTCACCGGGCGGCTGCACGTGGCTTTCGCGGCGGTGGACAGGGCGCAAGTGCGGGCCTTCTACGAGGCGGCGCTTGCGGCAGGCGCCAAGGATAACGGCGCGCCGGGGCTGAGGCCCCACTATCACGCCAACTACTACGGGGCTTTTGCGCTCGACCCAGATGGCCACAATATCGAAGCCGTGAGCCACTTGCCGGAGTAGGCTCGCCCTCCAGAAACGACAAGACCGATGGCGCGTCTCGCTGCCACCGGTCTTCAAGTCGGAAACCGTCTCGATTGAGACCCTGCCAACACCCGCCCTGTTGCCCAGACAGGGGCGGGTAGGGCAGTGCGCGCTGTTACGCGGCCTTGCGCTTCTTCGCGGCGGGCTTCGCCTTGCGAGCGGCCGGCTTGCGAGCGGCCGGCTTGCGCACGGTCGTCTTGCGAGCGGTCGTCTTGCGGGCGGTCTTGCGCGCGGCGGGCTTCGCAGCCTTGCGAGCAGCGGGCTTCTTCGCGGCCTTGCGAGCCGGAGCTTTCTTCACAGTCTTAGCCATTGGTATCTCTCCCTCTATGTCCGAATCATTTCGGAACAAAAAAATCATGCGCAAGTTCGATCATTTTGTTGACATGCAAAATGGATTCAGCTTGCCGATTTTTCGGCATTCGACAAAAAGTGTGGCGTGATTTCAACAATTTCGTCGAGATTCTAAGACTCTAGGATGTCTTGCTCGACTCCATCTCAGCAATGTGCAGCGCAAATCGACTCCGAAATTGGAGCCGTCGCACCGCAAAACGGACTCAGGTGAGGGAGAAAACGCGTCGATTGAATCGCGTCAGGCCGCTTTCACGACGCGGCGCTGCAGGTCGAGAACGGCCATCATGAAGCCGACGCGATCCTCGACGGCCTCGGCAAGCAGTGAGAAGTAGTTCGGTTCCTGCGGGACGATCTCGCCGATCACCTCGCCGAGCTCGAACCGCAAATCGGCTTCATACTTGCGGGCGATGGCCTGCATCTTCGCGTTGGTTGCGAGGCAGCTCATATAAAGGAGATGGACGCCGCGGTTGCGGGCGGCGCGGATGACGCGGCCCATCAGCTCGGTGCCAATCCCGTGCTCCTGATAGGCCGCCTCGACCGAGAACGCCGCTTCTGCCTCGCGGCCCCAAGTGTCGCCAAGCTTCTTCAGCTCGGCAGCCGCGCGCACCTCCCCGTCCTCGATATAGGCGAAGACGGTCGAGCCCGCGTCGGTCATGTGGCTCGCGTATTCTTCGATGAAGGCGTCCGAGACGCCGTGCGCAAAGCGCGCCATGCGGCTCGCCTTGTCCAAGCGCATCAGATGCTCACGAAACAGGCCTTGCTCATGTGGCCAGAGCTTGCGGATGGTGCCGCTGGCACGCGCATGCTCACTCATAACGGTTGCCCTCCAATCTGAACCGCAGGGCCCGCGATGCTTTTCCCCTCGGAGCTGCATCGCGCGTCTCTTGCGGTTCGGCCGGATGACTGTCCGGCGCTCCGGATATAGGGTGTCCTTGTGCGCCGCACAATACGCCAAATAAGTGTCCGTACGTATTGCCTTATTGGGTTTTTTCCGGTGCAGTGAATGGTTTGCAACATTGCACTGCAAAAAACGCCGGGCTGGGTTGTGGTTAATGCAACATTAGGTCTGTGTGTGACCAGCTATCCGACGCGAGGCCGTCGCAAGACGCGAGGCTTTCTGGCAGTTTCGGGGCCGAGGCGTTGGGGCAAGCATGGCGGAATCGGTTCTGGGGCAGTACGAGCGGCGCGTTGCGCTGGGCGAGATCGAGGCGGACGGTGCGCAGCGGGAGGCCGCCCAGCGGCTCGATCGGCTTGCCGAGGAGCTTGTGCACTGGAGTGCCGCGGGGCGCAGCGGCTTCTTCTCGGCGATCTTTCGCCCTCGGATGCCGCCGCCGCGTGGCGTCTATCTGCATGGCGCCGTCGGTCGCGGCAAAACCATGCTCATGGACCTGTTCCATGAGACAGTCAGCTTCGCTCCCAAACGGCGTGTGCATTTCCACGAGTTCATGGGCGATGTGCACGAGCGCATCCAGCGCGGGCGTGCGACGACAGATGGCGATCCGATCCCGTTTGTTGCGGCCGAGATCGCGGCGGAGGCCGGGCTTCTCTGCTTCGACGAGCTGACCGTGACTGACATCGCGGATGCGATGATCCTGTCGCGACTGTTCAAGGCTCTGTTGGCGCGGGGCGTGGTGGTGGTTGCAACTTCCAACGCGCAGCCTGAGCGGCTCTATTGGAATGGCCTAAACCGCCAGCTCTTCCTGCCATTCATTGCTCTCATCGAAGAGCACATGGATGTTTTGGAACTGAAGTCGGCTAAGGATTTCCGTCTCGAGAAGCTTGCCGGGCGCTGCCTCTACTTCAGCCCGTGCGATGCACGCGCGGCGGCCGAGATCGAGGCGCACTGGACGCGGCTCACCGGACATCACCCGGGGGCTCCGGCTTCGCTCGAGGTCAAGGGTCGGCATGTGCCGGTGCCGCTGGCCTCGATGGGGGTTGCGCGCTTCACGTTCGGGGATCTCTGCGAGAAGCCCCTCGGCGCCACCGATTACCTCCACATTGCGCATGCGTTCCATACCATCGTGCTCGAGGGAATCCCGATGCTGACGCCAGAGCGGCGTAACGAGGCGCGGCGGCTCGTGCATCTCATCGATACCCTCTACGACAACCGCAACTGCCTTATCGTCTCGGCAGAGGCCGAGCCGGCCCGGCTTTATCCCGACGGGGATGGGGCATTTTTGTTCGAGCGTACCGCCTCACGCCTCATGGAGATGCGCAGCGAGGCCTATCTGGCGCGGAATGGGTGGTCCCCGTCCGGGGATTGAGCGGTTTGGCCCGCCTCGGGGCAGGCCTCTGCCTGCTTTCGTCGCAAAGGGGAATTGGGTCTTTCGTTTGACTTGAGCGCTCCTCCGTTTCGTCCTACCAAAGCCCTTGTTTCCTCGTGCCGGAGGTGAGCCGGCCATGCAACCATGGGACGTTCACCTCATTCCAGACATGCGCGTTCAAGCATAATCAGGCCCGGATCAGGGCCACAGCCTCCAGGGAGAAATGGTTCATGGCGCGGACGAAGATCGCGTTGATCGGCGGCGGTATGATCGGCGGCACGCTGGCCCACCTCATCGGCCTCAAGGAGCTGGGCGATGCGGTGATTTTCGATATCGCCGAGGGCCTGCCGCAGGGTAAGGCGCTCGACATCGCGCAGTCCGGGGCCGTGGAAGGGTTCGACTCCATCCTCAAGGGCACCAATGCCTACGCCGATATCGAGGGTGCGAGCGTGTGCATCGTCACCGCCGGCGTGCCGCGCAAGCCGGGCATGAGCCGTGACGATCTGATCGGCATCAATCTCAAGGTCATGGAGCAGGTTGGCGCCGGCATCCGCAAGTACGCGCCCAATGCCTTCGTGATCTGCATCACCAACCCGCTCGACGCGATGGTGTGGGCCCTGCAGAAGGCCTCGGGCTTGCCGCGCAACATGGTGGTCGGTATGGCCGGCGTGTTGGACACGGCCCGCTTCCGCCACTTCCTGGCCGAGGAATTCCGGGTTTCGGTGGAGGACGTCTCGGCGTTCGTGCTCGGCGGGCACGGCGACGACATGGTGCCACTCGTGCGCTATTCGTCGGTCGGCGGCATCCCGCTGCCTGACCTCGTCAAGATGGGCTGGATCCGCCAGGAGCGGCTCGATCAGATCGTCGACCGCACGCGCAAGGGCGGCGGCGAGATCGTGGCCTTGCTCAAGACCGGCTCAGCCTACTACGCGCCTGCCTCCTCGGCCATCGCCATGGCCGAGAGCTTCCTCAAGGACAAGAAGCGCGTGCTGCCATGCGCCGCGTACCTGAACGGGGAATACGGTGTTAAGGGATTGTATGTGGGCGTGCCGGTTATCATCGGCGAAGGCGGGACGGAGCGCGTGGTCGAGATCGACCTCAACTCCGCCGAGCGTTCAATGCTCATGAAGTCGATCGAATCCGTGAAGGGTCTGGTCGACGCCTGCATCAAGATCAACCCGCAGCTCGGCGCTTAACGGCGCCCGACTGCTTCCAGCCGACGCGGGGTACGGACGGGTTCTCTTTGTTACGGTGCGGCCGCCCCCTGGCCGCTCGGCCCTCCCGACGCGTCCCCATTTTACTTTCTGCCCGAGGGGATTACGCGCTACCATGAATATCCACGAGCACCAGGCCAAAGAGCTTCTCGCCAAGTACGGCGTAGAGGTCGGAACAGGCTTCGCCGCATTCACGCCTGAGGAAGCCGAAAAGGCTGCCGCAGAGATCTCGACACCGACCATCGTCGTCAAGGCACAGATCCATGCCGGCGGCCGCGGCAAGGGCAAGTTCAAGGAGCCCGAGGCCGGCGAGAAGGGTGGCGTACGCTTCGCCAAGTCGCCGGCTGAGGCCCGCCAGCTCGCCGAGCAGATGCTGGGCCGGACGCTGGTCACGGTTCAGACAGGGGCCGCGGGCCGTACGGTGCGGCGCCTCTACATCCAGGATTCGGTCAACATCGCGCGCGAGCTGTACCTCTCGGCGCTGGTCGATCGCGCGTCCTCTCGCATCGCGTTCATCGCCTCTACCGAGGGCGGCATGGACATCGAGAAGGTGGCCCACGATACGCCGGACAAGATCCTGACGCTCACCGTCGATCCTGCGACCGGGCTACAGCCGTTCCACATCCGCAAGATCGCGTTCGCGCTGGGTCTCAAGGGCGATCAGGTCAAGGCCGCGAACAAGCTGATCTCCGGGCTCTACCGCTTCCTCAGCGAGAAGGATGTGAGCCTGCTCGAGATCAATCCGCTGGTCGTCACGGCGGAAGGGCAGCTCGTGTGCCTCGATGCCAAGGTCAGCTTCGACGGCAATGCGCTGTTCCGCCATCCCGACGTTCTCGCGCTGCGCGACGAGACCGAGGAAGATCCGATGGAGATCGAGGCGGCCAAGCACGAGCTCTCCTACATCAAGCTCGACGGCACCATCGGGTGCATGGTCAACGGCGCCGGTCTTGCGATGGCGACCATGGACATCATCAAGCTCTATGGCGCCGAGCCCGCGAACTTCCTCGATGTCGGCGGCGGTGCCTCGAAGGAAAAGGTCGAGGCAGCCTTCAAGATCATCCTGTCGGATCCGTCGGTGCGGGGCATCCTGGTCAACATCTTCGGCGGCATCATGCGTTGCGACATCATCGCCGAGGGCATCGTGGCTGCGGCGCGCGAGATGGCGATCACGGTGCCGCTCGTCGTTCGGCTCGAGGGCACGAACGTCGATCTCGGCAAGGAGATCCTGGCCAAGAGTGGGCTCAAGATCGTGCCGGCCGACGACCTCGCCGACGCCGCCGCGAAGATCACCAACGCCATCAAGGCTGCCGCGTAGGTCCGCTGCTCGTAGCGCGGTCCTATATCTTTCGAATATCCGGGAAATAGAGAGACGACATGTCCATTCTCGTCGACGCGTCCACCGTCACGATCTGCCAGGGCCTCACCGGCAGCCAGGGAACCTTCCACACCAAGCAGGCACGCAGCTACGGCACCAAGGTGGCCGGCGGCGTGACGCCGGGCAAAGGCGGCACCACGCCGGCTGACCCCGAGCTTGCCGATCTGCCGCTGTTCAACACCGTGCTCGAGGCCAAGGCCAAGACCGGTGCCACGGCCTCAGCCATCTACGTGCCGCCGCCGTTCGCGGCTGATGCCATTCTCGAGGCGATCGATGCGGAGATCCCGCTCATCGTGTGCATCACCGAGGGCATTCCGGTGCTCGACATGGTCAAGGTGAAGCGCGCGCTAGCCGGCTCGAAGTCGCGGCTCATTGGGCCGAACTGCCCCGGCGTGCTGACGCCCAAGGCGTGCAAGATCGGCATCATGCCGGGCAACATCTTCAAGAAGGGCACCGTGGGGATCGTCTCGCGCTCGGGCACGCTCACGTATGAAGCCGTGAAGCAGACGACAGATGCGGGACTTGGTCAGTCTACGGCCGTTGGTATCGGTGGCGATCCGGTGAAGGGTACGGAGTTCATCGACGTGCTCGAGCTGTTCCTCGCAGATCCCGACACGCATTCGATCATCATGATCGGTGAGATCGGCGGTTCGGCCGAGGAAGAAGCTGCCGAATTTTTGGTCAGCGAGGCGAAGAAGGGCCGCAAGAAGCCGATGGCCGGGTTCATCGCCGGCATGACGGCGCCGCCAGGCCGGCGCATGGGCCACGCGGGTGCTATCATCTCGGGCGGCCAGGGCCGAGCCGAGGACAAAGTGGAAGCCATGCGCCGCGCCGGCATCTCCATCGCCGACAGCCCCGCGTCGCTCGGTACCACATTGACTAAAGTGTTAAAGGGCTAATCACGCTCCTTATATATAAGTGTCGTCCAAAACGCGGAGAATTGCCTAATTCGAGAGTGATGCTCACCTCATCGCCGGCGGCGGCCGGTCATATTGGCGGGGTTTCAGATGTCACGGCAGGCTCGCAACGAGCAGTTTCTTCAGACGTCCTTCTTGTATGGCGTCAATGCGCCCTACATCGAGGAGCTTCAGAGCCAGTACGAGAAGAACCCGGGGTCCGTCAGCGACGAGTGGCGTCACTTCTTCGAGAGCCTGCGCGACGGTGGCGGGCGCGCTTCATCCGAGAGCGGACATAACGGCGGTGGCATCCAGGAGCCTTCCTGGGCGCTGCCGCTGTCGCGTATTCAGGATCCGCCAAGCGAGCTCGTCTCTGCGCTGACCGGCGAGTACGGCGAGGTCGAGCGCGGCCTGCGCGACAAGCTGCAGGCAAAGGCGCAGAGCGGCGGTTTCGAGCTGTCGCCCGCGGTGTCGTTGCGCGCGATCCAGGACAGCGTGCGCGCGATCATGCTAATCCGCGCTTTCCGCGTCATGGGACATCTCGCGGCGGATCTCGATCCGCTAGGGCTTATCGATCGCAAGGTGCATCGGGAGCTGAAGCCCGAGACCTATGGCTTCACGGATGCCGACCTCGATCGGCCGATCTTCCTCGATCGCTACCTGGGGCTCGACACGGCCACGATCCGGCAGGTGCTGCGCATCCTCAAGCGCACGTACTGCCGCAAGGTCGGCTATCAATTCATGCACATCACGTCGCCAGCGCAGAAGTCCTGGATCCAGCACCGCATCGAGGGCGAGGAGAAGGACATCCGCTTTACCGAGATGGGCAAGAAGGCCATCCTGAGGAAGCTCATCGAAGCCGAGATGTTCGAGCGCTTCGCCGACGTCAAGTATACCGGCACCAAGCGGTTCGGGCTCGACGGCGGCGAGGCGATGGTCCCGGCGCTTGAGCAGATCATCAAGCGCGGTGGTCAGCTCGGCGTCAAAGAGATTGTCATTGGTATGGCGCACCGCGGGCGCCTTAACGTGCTGTCGAACGTTATGGCGAAGCCGTTCCGCGCCATCTTCAACGAGTTCAAGGGCGGTTCGTGGAAGCCGGACGATGTGGAGGGTTCTGGCGACGTCAAATATCACCTCGGTGCCTCGTCGGATCGTCAGTTCGACGACAACACCGTACATCTGTCGCTGACGGCGAACCCGTCGCATCTCGAGATCGTCGATCCCGTCGTGCTCGGCAAGGCGCGCGCGAAGCAGGATCAGCTCGGCGTCGAGGCGGGCGATCGCACGCCCGTGCTGCCGCTGCTCCTGCATGGCGATGCCGCGTTCGCGGGGCAGGGTGTGGTCGCCGAGTGTTTTGGCCTATCGGGTCTCAAGGGTCACCGCACGGGCGGCTCGATTCACTTCATCATCAACAATCAGATCGGCTTCACCACCAATCCGCGCCATTCGCGCTCGTCGCCCTACTGCTCGGACGTGGCGCGCATGATCGAAGCGCCGATCTTCCATGTGAACGGCGACGACCCGGAAGCCGTTGTACATGTGGCGAAGGTCGCGACCGAGTTCCGGCAGAAGTTCCAGAAGCCGGTGGTCATCGACATGTTCTGCTACCGCCGCTTCGGCCACAACGAGGCCGACGAGCCGGCGTTCACGCAGCCAATCATGTACGATCGTATCCGCAAGCATCCGACGGTGGTGCAGGTCTATTCGGAGCAGCTCATCAAGGAAGGCGTTGTCAACGAGGACGATGTCGAGGGGACGAAGGCCGAGTTCCGCTCGTTCCTCGAAACGGAGCTGCAGGCGGCGGAGTCCTACAAGCCCAACAAGGCGGATTGGCTCGACGGACGGTGGAGCAAGCTCGGACTTGCCGATGACGAGGAGCGTCGTGGCAATACCGGGGTTTCTCTGGAGACGTTGCGCGAGGTGGGCAAGCGTCTGACGACGATCCCATCGGACTTCAAGGCGCACAAGACTATCGTGCGTCTGCTCGAGCGCCGTCGCGAGATGATCACCAAGGGCGAGGGCATTGACTGGGCGATGGCGGAGCACCTGGCCTTCGGCACGCTCGTCAACGAAGGCTTTCCGGTGCGCCTTTCGGGCCAGGACTGCGAGCGCGGAACCTTCTCGCAGCGCCATTCGGTGCTGATTGATCAGGAAACCGAGCGCCGCTATACGCCACTCCGGCATATCTCGGCGGACCAGGCGCGCTTCGAGGTCATCAACTCGATGCTGTCGGAGGAGGCCGTGCTCGGTTTCGAGTACGGCTATTCCCTTTCCGAGCCAAACGCGCTCGTGGCCTGGGAGGCGCAGTTCGGCGATTTCGCCAATGGTGCGCAGGTGGTGTTCGATCAGTTCGTTTCGTCAGGCGAGCGCAAGTGGCTGCGCATGTCGGGGCTCGTGTGCCTCCTGCCGCACGGTTACGAAGGGCAGGGGCCGGAGCATTCCTCGGCGCGTCTCGAGCGTTTCCTGCAGCTCTCTGCCGAGGACAACTGGCAGGTTGCCAACTGCACGACGCCCGCCAACTACTTCCACGTTCTGCGGCGGCAGCTTCACCGCAAGTTCAGGAAGCCGCTGATCCTTATGACGCCGAAGTCGCTGTTGCGACACAAGCGCGTAGTGTCGCGGCTTGATGAGATGGGCCCCGGAACAACGTTCCATCGCGTGCTGTGGGACGACCTGCGCAAGACGGATGCCGAGATCAAGCGCGTGGTGCTCTGCTCGGGCAAGGTCTACTACGATCTCGCCGATGCGCGCGACGCGGAGGAGCTGCACGACATCTATATCCTGCGTCTCGAGCAGCTCTATCCGTTCCCGGCGCGCGCGCTGCTGCACGAGATCGGCCGCTTCCCGAATGCGGAGGTCATCTGGTGCCAGGAAGAGCCGAAGAACATGGGAGCCTGGACGTTCATCGAGCCGAACATCAACTGGGTGCTCGACCGGCTCGAGCCGGCGGGGCGGCGCGTGCGCTACACCGGGCGCGCGGCCTCCGCGTCTACGGCGACGGGACTCATGAGCAAGCATATTCACGAGCAGAAGGCCCTGGTGGCGGACGCTCTCAAGGGGTAAGCAAAATTAGTCCGTCTACGGTGTCGGAAGGCGGAGTGCCGGGTGGGCCGGTAGACGAGGAAAAGGCGGGACGACGATGACGATTGAGATCCGCGTGCCGACACTCGGCGAGTCGGTGACCGAGGCGACAGTCGGCAAATGGCTGAAGAAACCCGGCGATGCGGTCAAGGTGGACGAGCCGCTGGTGGAGCTCGAAACGGACAAGGTGACGGTCGAAGTTCCGGCACCGGCGGCGGGCCAGCTCAAGGAGATCCTTGTCGATCAGGGCGCGACGGTGGCGATTGGCGCCGTGCTCGGCGCGCTCGCCGAAGGTGGCGCGGCGGCGGCGCCTGAGCCGAAGGCCAAGTCGAAGCCGACAGCGGCAGGAGCAACGGCGCCTGCGCCGCAGCGTTCGGCGCCGCGCGAAGTGCGATCCGAGCCTGCTCCTGCAGAAGAGCGCACACCGCCGAGCCCCGCGGCGCGCAAGCAGCTCGCGGAGGCTGGCCTCTCGGCCGCGGACGTCACCGGCTCAGGCCGGCGCGGACAGGTGCTCAAGGAAGACGTGGTTGCCAGCGTCGCCAAGGCAGTGGCACGGAAGGTCGAGCCGGAGCCTTTGGACGAAGAGGAGCCCGTGGCGCCGACTCCGATCCAGGTTCCTGTGGCGCAACGCGTGCGGGAGGTGCCAGCACCTCAGCAGGTGCGCGTGCCATCCTCGGTGAGCGAAGCCGGACGCGAAGAGCGCGTGCGCATGACGCGGCTGCGCCAGACCATCGCCGTTCGCCTCAAGGAGGCGCAGAACACGGCCGCGATGCTGACGACGTTCAATGACGTCGACATGTCGGCGGTGATGGGCATGCGCGCGCAATACAAGGAGCTCTTCGAGCGGCGGCATGGCGCAAAGCTCGGCTTCATGGGCTTCTTCGTGAAGGCCGTCATTCAGGCGCTGCGCGAGATTCCTGCCGTCAACGCCGAGATCGACGGAGAGGACATCGTCTTCAAGAACTATTACCACATCGGCGTCGCGGTCGGCACAGACCGCGGGCTCGTCGTGCCCGTGATCCGCGAGGCAGACCGGCTGTCGATCGCCGAGATCGAATCCAAGATCGGCGACTTCGGCAAGCGGGCGCGCGAGGGCAAGCTCTCGATCGCGGAAATGCAGGGCGGCACCTTCACGATCTCGAATGGCGGCGTCTACGGTTCGATGCTCTCGACGCCGATCCTCAATGCGCCGCAGT
This sequence comes from Hyphomicrobium sp. CS1GBMeth3, assembly GCF_900117455.1. Classification (NCBI taxonomy): domain Bacteria; kingdom Pseudomonadati; phylum Pseudomonadota; class Alphaproteobacteria; order Hyphomicrobiales; family Hyphomicrobiaceae; genus Hyphomicrobium; species Hyphomicrobium sp. CS1GBMeth3. The sequence goes on along the minus strand of NZ_FPHO01000003.1, from coordinate 1,295,772 downwards.
CAGGCATCCTCGGCATGCATCGCATCGAGGAGCGGCCGGTGGTGCGCAACGGCGAGATCGTCGTACGGCCGATGATGTATCTGGCGCTCTCCTACGACCATCGTCTGGTGGACGGCAAGGAAGCGGTGACGTTCCTTGTGCGCGTCAAAGAGTGCCTGGAGGACCCGCAGCGGTTCATCCTGGAACTCTAGGCGGTGCTCCGATCTCAGGGCTGAGTGGATAGGCGAGCGGCTACAATCGCCTGGCGTGGTTGACTACGGAAAGGAAACGCGGGGCGATGGCGGAACCGTACGACCTCATCGTGATCGGCAGCGGGCCGGGAGGCTATGTCTGTGCGATCCGCGCGTCGCAGCTAGGTCTCAAGACGGCACTGGTGGAGAAGCGGTCGACGTTCGGCGGCACGTGTCTCAACGTTGGGTGCATTCCGTCGAAAGCGCTGCTGCATGCGTCCGAGCTTTACGAAGAGGTGGGGCACGGCTTCGGCCGCATGGGCATCAAGGCGTCGCCCGAACTCGACCTCAAGCGCATGATATCGTTCAAGGACGATGGCGTGAAGGGCAACGTCGATGGCGTGGCGTTCCTGGTGAAAAAGAACAAGATCGATGCGTACCACGGCACCGGCCGCATCCTGAAGGCCGGCCAGGTTGAAGTAACGGCGGGCGACGGCGGGCGGCAGATCGTCGAAGCGCGTTCCATCGTCGTCGCCACGGGATCGGACGTGGCGAAACTCCCCGGCATCGAGATCGACGAGCAGGACATTGTGTCGTCGACCGGCGCGCTGTCGTTTCCGAGTGTGCCGGAGCGGTTGCTCGTCGTCGGCGCCGGCGTGATCGGGCTTGAGCTCGGGTCCGTGTGGCGCAGGCTTGGTTCGTCAGTGACCGTAGTGGAGTATCTCGACCGCATTCTGCCCGGCATGGACGGCGAGGTCGCGAAATCGCTCGAGCGCATCTATGCGAAGCAGGGCATAGCGTTCCGTCTCGGCACGAAAGTCGTCGGGGTCGAGCGCAGCGAAGGCGGCCTCGAGGTGACGCTCGAGCCGGCGAAGGGCGGCACGCAGGACACGATTTCGGCGGATATCGTGCTGGTTTCGATCGGGCGCGTGCCTTTCACGGATGGGCTTGGGCTTGATGATATCGGTGTGGTGCGCGACAAGCGGGGCTGCATCCTCGTCAACGGCCAGTTCGAGACCAACGTCACGGGCATTTATGCGATTGGCGACGTGATTCCGGGGCCGATGCTGGCGCACAAGGCCGAGGACGAGGGCGTCGCGGTGGCGGAGATTCTGGCCGGGCAAGCGGGCCGAGTGAACCACGACGTGATCCCGAACGTGATCTACACGTCGCCCGAGGTTGCCTCTGTCGGCAAGACGGAGGAGGAGCTCAAGGCCGAAGACGTCCCGTACACCGTCGGCAAGTTTCCGTTCCTCGCCAACGGGCGCGCCAAGGTCAATAAGACGACGGACGGCTTCGTCAAGGTGCTGGCGCACGCGGAGACGGACCGCATTCTTGGCGTGCACATCGTCGGCGCCAATGCCAGCGAGCTGATCGCGGAAGCGGCCGTGATCATGGAGTTCTCGGGATCTGCAGAGGATCTCGCACGCACGTGCCATGCGCATCCGACGCTATCTGAAGCGGTCAAGGAAGCGGCGCTCGCGGTCGCCAAGCGCGCGATCCATATGTGATTTGGGCCGGGGTTCAGGCGCGGGGGTGGGCGCTGTCGTAGACGGCGAGAATGCGTTCGCGGTCGACCTCGGTGTAGACCTGTGTCGTCGAGAGAGACGCGTGCCCCAGCAGCTCCTGGATCTGGCGCAGGTCGGCACCGGCCGCCAGGAGGTGTGTCGCGAACGAGTGACGCAGTGCGTGCGGTGTTGCTGTCTCGGGCAGCGCGAGCGCGTCACGCATGCGCGCAATCGCGAGCTGGATCAGGCGCGGTGACAGAGGTCCGCCTTTGGCGCCGACAAACAGCGGTGAGACGGGCGCAAGTGGATATGGACACAGCGCGAGATAGCGCTCCACCGCGCGCTGTGTCACGGGCAGGATCGGAACAAGTCGTTCCTTGTCGCCTTTGCCCGTGATGCGCAGGACATCGCGCCCGGTGACGGGTGCGTCGCGCCGTGTCAAGCCGAGAGCTTCGGAAATGCGCAGGCCAGCGCCGTAGAGCAGAAGCATCACGGCGACGTCGCGCGCCGAGATCCAGTCATCGCTATGGCCGCCGTCGCCTTCCACGAGCGCGGCGGCTTTGTCGACGGTCAGCGGTTTCGGCAACGTGCGCGGAATGCGCGGCATCGCGACTTGCGACAGCGCGCGGTTGGCAAGCTGATCCGTGCTCTCCAGCCACCGGTAGAATGTGCGCAGAGCGGATACAGTGCGCGCGAGCGAGCGACTTGCGACGCCCGCGCGGCGGCGCGCTGACAGGAAGCGGCGCACGACCTTTACGTCGAGACGTGCCAAGTCCGCGAGGCATGGCGGATGGCCGAGGTCATTCCTCAAAAAGCCCAGAAACTGGCGCAGATCGCGCTCGTAGGAGGTGAGCGTCGCGGCGGAGACGCCGCGCTCGTGCGCGAGGTGATCCCGCCAGGCGGAGGCGGCACGGCCGACGTCCTCGGCGAGCGGCAGTTCGCCGTCGGTATCCAGAATGTCTTCGATCGTTTCCTTCGCCATGGGCCGACTGTCGCTGCTTCGCGCTTAGAGATCGTAAATGATTTGCGTCGTGTCGCGTGTGGCTCTGCGACACTTTATGTTCTATCGATGCGTTGGTGCGTTGCTCAAAAAAGCCCGGAAAGACGGCGTTATTCGCTACTCTGGAGTCGATTGATGCTTATGAATCGCGTCTTTTCGCACGTGACCGATTGCGAGGAAACGCGCGCGGCGCTATGCAACTTTCGATGACGCCTTGCATGCGTGGTGCTGAGAAAGGCCCGTAAATAGCGGACAAATGCGCATCGTTGCGTTTGCAAGCGTGACCAAAACTCCCGTGCGAGCCTAAAAAACGTAGTCTTTTTGGTTCGGTAGCCGCGAATCTTCATTTGTTACTGTATGTTTTCGCGGTGATTCTGATTCTCTCATTGAGGAAACTTCCATGGCTAAAACCGTCACCAAGGCTGCTCCCAAGGCCGCCAAGCCCGTCAACACCGTTACGCTTCGCCACCTGGGCACCGCGCTCGCAGAGGCGCACGATCTTCCGAAGAAGCAGGCCAACGCCGTGCTCGAGGACATGATCGCGATGATCGCCAAGCACCTCAAAAAGGGTGACCGGATCCGCATCGGCGGCCTCGGCATCCTGCAGGTGCGCAAGCGTCCGGCTCGCATGGGCCGCAATCCGGCCACGGGTGAAGCGATCAAGATCAAGGCCAGCAAGAAGGTTGCTTTCCGCGCTGCCAAGGATCTCAAAGAGCAGATCTAAGCTCTTCGCGCGTGATCGAATGGAAAAGGCGGGTGGCCACACAGGCCGCCCGCCTTCTTCTGTTGCGCGGTGCGAGGAGCACCTCAGATTGTCTGGCCGGTCTTCTTCCAGTCGGCAACGAACTGAGCGAGCCCGGCATCCGTCAGCGGGTGCTTGACGAGGGCCTTCAGGATCGTGGGCGGGACAGTTGCCACGTCAGCGCCGATCAGGGCCGCCTCCTTGACGTGATTCACCGTCCGGATCGAGGCGGCGAGGATGTCCGTCTCGAGATCCTGATAGTTGTCGTAGATGGCGCGGATTTCGCGGATCAGGTCCATGCCGTTCAGGCCAATGTCGTCGAGGCGGCCGATGAAGGGCGAGACGAACGTCGCTCCGGCTTTTGCGGCTAGCAGCGCCTGGTTTGCCGAGAAGCAAAGTGTGACGTTGACCATGGTGCCTTCTGAGGTCAGCGCCTTGCAGGCCTTAAGCCCGTCGAGAGTCAACGGGACTTTGATTGCAACGTTCTTGGCGATCTTGCGCAGCACGTCTGCTTCCCTACGCATCCCCTCATAGTCGGTCGCGGCCACTTCGGCCGAGACGGGGCCGGGGACGATGTCGCAGATCTCGGCGATCGTCTGCTTGAAGTCGCGGCCGGATTTTGCAATCAGCGAGGGGTTGGTGGTGACGCCGTCAAGCAGGCCGGTCTCGGCCAGCTCCTTGATTTCGTTGACATCGGCGGTATCGACAAAAAACTTCATTCCTGGTCCTTCGTGTTCCCCTCGGTATGGGGGCCCGCTCGGCATAGGCGATCAGACGATGGCCGTCAGTCCGCCTCATCTTTCCGCCTAAGCTGTCGCTGACGCGTGATTGGTAGTTCTTCTAATCCGGTAACGACCCACTTGGATAGCCTTCTTGGCCTTAATGAAAAAGGTGAAAGCGCCGCGCGGGCCGTCGCGCCGGTGCTGATGCCCGGTGCGCCGCTGAACCAGACCTACGATTATCTGGTGCCGGAGGGGCTTGTGGCCGAGCCCGGGGCCTTCGTTCTGGTGCCGTTCGGGGTTCAGACGCGCATCGGCGTGGTGTGGGACGCGGCCTTCGGGGGCAGCGATCGCCCCGTCGATCCCAAGAAGATGAAGGCGCTCAGCGAGCGGCTCGACGTGCCGCCTTTGCCGCTTGCCTCGCTGCGCTTTGCCGAGTGGATCGCGAACTACACGCTGGCGCCGATCGGCATCGTGGTGCGCATGATGATGAGCGCGCAGGCGGCATTCGAGCCCGTGAAGCCGCGTTTCGGCGTGCGCATCGTGGCCGATGCGCCGGAGCCGGCGCGCATGACCCCGGCGCGACGACGGGCGCTCGATCTGGCGCGCGACGGGCAAATCCGCGCCAAGTCGGCGTTGGCGGCTGAGGCGGCGTGCAGCACGGCTGTGGTGGATGGGCTTGTGGCGTCGGGCAACCTCGTCGACGTGGTCATCCCGGAGCGGCGATTCCCGGAGCCCAATCCCGCGCACCGCGTCACCGATTTCACGCCTCAGCAGGCAGAGGCGGTGCATGCACTGGCGTCCGCCGTGCATGGCGATGCGTTCTCGGTCTCGCTGCTCGATGGCGTGACCGGCTCGGGCAAGACGGAAGTCTATTTCGAGGCGGTTGCGGAAACGCTGAAGCGCGGGCGGCAGGCAATCATCATGCTGCCCGAGATCGCGCTCACGGGGCAGTTTATGAGCCGGTTCGTGGCGCGCTTCGGATGTCAGCCGGCGGAATGGCATTCGGCGCTTTCGTCAGCGGAGCGCGGGCGCGTCTGGCGCGCGGCAGCGACGGGAGAGGCCCGCGTCGTGGTCGGGGCGCGCTCGGCGCTGTTTCTGCCTTATGCCGATCTCGGGCTCATCGTCGTGGACGAAGAACACGACGCGGGCTTCAAGCAGGACGATCGCGTGCACTACCAGGCGCGCGACATGAGTGTTGTGCGGGGCAGCCTGGGCAAGTTTCCGGTCGTGCTGGCGTCGGCGACACCGTCGATCGAGAGCCACGTCAACGCGCGCACGGGGCGCTATCGGCATATCGTGCTGCCTGGGCGGTTCACCGGTGCGGAGCTGCCCGACGTGAAGCCGATCGATCTCAGGGCGCATCCGCCCGAAAAGGGGCAGTGGCTCTCGCCAGTGCTGGTCGATGCAGTGGCAGAGACGCTCAAGGATCGACAGCAGTCGCTCTTGTTCCTCAACCGACGGGGTTACGCTCCTCTGACCTTGTGCCGGAGCTGCGGGCATCGCTTCGAGTGCCCGCAATGCACGGCGTGGCTCGTCGAGCATCGTTTCCGCCGGCGGCTCAACTGCCATCACTGCGGCTTCTCGCTGCCGATCCCGGAGGCGTGCCCGAAATGCGGAGAAAATGGCTCGCTGGTTGCCTGCGGGCCTGGTGTCGAACGCGTTGCGGAGGAGGTGCAGGCGCGCTTTCCCGAGGCGCGCATGGCGCTCCTTTCGTCCGACCTCATTCCGGGTCTCGAAGAGATGCGCCGGATCATCGGCTCGATCGAAAGCGGCGAGGTCGACATCATCATCGGCACGCAGATCGTCGCCAAGGGTCACAACTTTCCGCTGTTGGCAACGGTCGGCATCGTCGACGGCGATCTCGGGCTTTCGATGGGCGCCGATCCCCGGGCGGGTGAGCGGACGTTCCAGCTCCTGCATCAGGTGACGGGGCGTGCGGGGCGTGCGCTGACCAAGGGACGCGGCTACATCCAGACGCACATGCCGGAGCATCCGGTGATGGAGGCGATCATCTCGGGCGATCGCGAGGCGTTTCTGGATCGCGAGATCGACATGCGGCGCCGTGGGGTATTGCCGCCGTTCGGGCGGCTTGCGGCCATCGTCATCTCGGCGCGGGACAAGGATCTCGCCGAGACCTACGCGCGCGAGGTGGCGCGTCGCGCGCCGCGCGCGGAGCACATCGAAGTACTCGGGCCGGCAGAGGCGCCCATTGCCATCGTGCGCGGGCGCCATCGCTGGCGGTTGCTGGTGAAGGCACCCCGGGATAAGAACATCCAGGCCTATCTCAGGGCTTGGGGTGAGGCGCTGCCCAAGATCGGGGGGGACGTGCGCCTCACCGTCGATGTGGATCCCTACAATTTCTTGTAAGGGCCAGTGCGCTCCGACTTGAGTGCGTTCTCGATGCGAGCTCCCCGTGGGGCTCACCTCCGGCAAGACAGTTGAAGCTTGCCTTCGGCAAGGGCTCGCATCTCAAACGATCAGGCTCTAGCGATGATGCCCCGAGGCGAGGATCGATCCGACGGCCAGGACGCCGAGGCCGATGGCAATTCCCTTCGCGACATCGCGGCCGTGCTTGTGGCGCTTGTAGCCATACCGATGGCGCGGACCGTGATAGTGACGGGGCCCGTCGTAGTGGCGCGAATACCCATGATTATGTTTTCCGCGCCAGCCGTCGTGGGCGTTGGCGGCGGTCGTCGCAAGCGGGCTCAAGCTGGCAGCGAGCAGGCTCGTGATTACAGCAGCAGACGTGGTGATTTTCTTGAACGTCATCTGACATCCCCTTCGTTCTGATCCAAGCGCCAGCCTGTGCCGGCGCGTTGGGATCATTGATGGGGGGGACGTGCTGAACTCACCTTGAATGAGGCGTGCAGCTGCCGTTCATATTTGTTGCCAACGTGTGGAGGCCACGCCGACAGACCTTTCAGGCTGCCGGCGCGGCTTGTGCGGCGGTTCTGCTATCTGAGCCGCAAGCGGCAGGGTGGGCAGGGTAGTGATCGCCAGAAATTTTTTGCTTCTCATGTGTGATGCTCCTGTGTGGTTCAATTCGGCTTCCCACGTGGTTCACACAGCCTTGCAACCGATGTCGCGATTATACCGACGTAATTTTACCTATTCGATCCTTTTGCCCCCCGCTGTTTGAGATGGGAGGCGATGAACGGACCCCGAAAGCGCGGACGCAGGCGCAATCGCTGGCGGCACACGATGGCGCCGCCAGAAATTCGAGCATTCAAGGTGATCTCGGGGGTGGGTGAGGCGCCGCTCCTTTCGAGGAAGGGCGCCGCCTCACAGGTGAATGTAGCGTCTTCCAGCTTACTTTGGCGCTGCCCTTAGAGATACGGGCAGCGACGCCGCTCTCCGCTGACGTGCAGGAAAGTGCCGGTCGCCGAGTCGAAGGAATGATAACGGGCGGCGCAACGTGCCACCGCATCGTCATCGTAATCATCGTAATAGTAGGTCGGGCCGTAATCGTAATAATAGTATGGCACGCCGTACCAGGCCGGATAGAAGCGGCGATGTCGCCAGTGGCGGTGATGGTGGTGGCGGCCTCCGTGCCAATGGCGCCCGCCACGGAATGCATGGCGCGGGCCACCGCCCCTCATGCCGCGGAAGTGACCGCCTCTCATGCCGACCCGTGGTCCGCCGGCGCGGAGGCCGCGAAAGCCTCCCCCACCAGCCATGCCTCGGAAACCTCCCCCACCGCGCATGCCGCGGAAGCCACCACCGCCGCCCTTGCGGACGTCGATGATATTGGCTCGGGCGTCGATCTGTGCCGCTAAGGCCTTTCCTGCGCCCGGCGCCACCGCAGCAGCACTAGCGCCCGTTGCGGACAACGGCAGGGCGGCCAAGGCGGCAAGCGCGAGGAATTTTATGCTCCTCATACTCGTGCTCCATCTTTCTCATTTTTCGGCTACCCCTCGTGATCCACGCAGCCTTGTGCTGCATGTGGGGATCCCTCCTACGAAATCCTACCGGGGCAAGGGGTGTTGTTCGTGATGCGGATCAACCGCAGATGGCTGAGCATCGCTCGAAGGGGGTGATGAATGGCCGCGGAAAATGCGTCGTTCCAGCCTTCCGAGGCCGGTTGATGCATCGTGACGCACATGATACAGAACCGCGGGTTTTCGGTCGGGGGACGGTACGGGCCAGCTATGCTGGTGGTTCAGTTCGCCTCGCCCGTATCTCCTCCTGGACATTTCAGGCTGTGGCTTCGGCCGCGGGGCTTCCTACAACCCCTTGAGCGCGCGAGATTTCCTGACGTGGCGACAGAAGAACCAATCGTGGCCGGTGTGGCGGGGCGCTACGCGTCGGCTTTATTCGATCTCGCCCAAGAGCAGAACACCGTTTCCGAGGTCGAGCAGGATCTCGTCAAATTCCAGCAACTTTACGACCTCTCCCCCGATTTCCAGCGGCTCATCCGGAGCCCGGTCATCGCGGCTGACGAACAGGCTCGTGCCATTGGAAGTGTGCTTGACAAGGCTGGCGTGAGCAGCCTTGCGAAGAACTTCTTCGGGCTCGTGGCGCGCAATCGGCGCCTGTTTGTGGCCCCACAGATGGTGCAGGCCTTCCTGGCGCTGGCTGCCAAGGCACGCGGCGAGGTGACGGCGAACGTCGCAAGCGCGCATCCGCTGACGGACGCTCAGACGGCGGCCCTTAAGGCCGCGCTGGAGGAGAAGATCGGCAAGAGCGTCAAGCTCGTCGCGAAGGTCGACCCCTCGCTGATCGGCGGGCTCATCGTGAAGCTCGGCAGCCGCATGGTCGATTCGTCGCTCCGGACGAAACTTGCGAATCTCAGTCTTTCGCTCAAGGGAGGCACTTGAAGCGAATAGGCAGCGAAAGCTGCTCACTCATTCAGGAGAGCGCGTTTATCGTGCTCCCTAACACCAGAAAACACAGAGAAAACGCCCTAAATACAGAGGTCAAGTGATGGACATCCGGGCTGCAGAGATCACCTCGATCCTGAAGGATCAGATCAAGAACTTCGGCAAGGAGGCCGAGGTTTCCGAGATCGGGCAGGTGCTGTCGGTAGGCGACGGCATTGCGCGCGTCTATGGCCTCGACAACGTGCAAGCCGGTGAGATGGTCGAGTTCCCCGGCGGCATCCGCGGCATGGCGCTCAACCTCGAAACCGATAATGTCGGCGTCGTCGTGTTCGGCGATGACCGTACGATCAAGGAAGGCGATACGGTGAAGCGCACCGGCGCCATCGTCGAGGTGCCGGTTGGCAGGGGCCTTCTCGGCCGGGTCGTCGATGGTCTCGGCAATCCGATCGACGGCAAAGGTCCGATCCAGTCGACCGAGAAGAAGCGCGTCGACGTCAAAGCGCCGGGTATTCTGCCGCGCAAGTCGGTGCACGAGCCGATGGCCACGGGCCTCAAGGCTGTCGACGCTCTGATCCCGATCGGTCGCGGCCAGCGTGAGCTTATCATCGGCGACCGCCAGACCGGCAAGACCGCCATCGTTCTCGATACCTTCCTCAACCAGAAGCCGATCAACGCCGGCAATGACGAGAGCGCCAAGCTCTACTGCGTCTATGTCGCCGTCGGCCAGAAGCGCTCCACCGTTGCCCAGTTCGTGAAGGTGCTCGAGGAGCGTGGCGCTCTCGAATATTCGATCGTCGTCGCCGCGACGGCCTCCGATCCGGCCCCCATGCAGTACCTGGCGCCGTTCACGGGCTGCACGATGGGCGAGTATTTCCGCGACAACGGCATGCACGCCGTGATCGCTTATGACGACCTCTCGAAGCAGGCTGTCGCTTACCGCCAGATGTCGCTCCTGCTGCGCCGCCCGCCGGGCCGTGAAGCCTACCCGGGCGACGTGTTCTATCTCCATTCCCGCCTGCTCGAGCGCGCCGCGAAGCTCGGCGACGCGGCCGGCAAGGGCTCGCTCACGGCGCTGCCCGTCATCGAGACGCAGGCCAACGACGTGTCGGCTTACATTCCGACCAACGTGATCTCGATCACCGACGGGCAGATCTTCCTCGAAACCGATCTCTTCTATCAGGGCATCCGTCCGGCCGTGAACGTCGGCCTCTCAGTTTCGCGCGTCGGCTCGTCGGCTCAGACGAAGGCGATGAAGCAGGTTGCCGGCAAGATCAAAGGCGAACTCGCGCAGTATCGCGAAATGGCGGCGTTCGCGCAGTTTGGCTCCGACCTCGATGCTGCGACGCAGAAGCTGCTCGCACGCGGTGCGCGCCTGACCGAGCTCCTGAAGCAGCCGCAGTTCTCTCCGCTCAAGATGGAAGAGCAAGTGGCGGTGATCTTCGCCGGTACGCGCGGCTATCTCGATCCGTTGCCGGTCTCGGCCGTGGGCAAGTTCGAGGCGGGTCTGCTCTCGGGGCTGCGCGACGAAAGCTCGATCCTGTCGACGATTGCCGCCGACAAGGCGGTTTCGGACGAGACCGAGAAGAAGCTCGTGGCGTTCCTCGACACGTTCGCCAAGAACTTCGTGGCCTGACGCTCACGTAAGATGCCCGGATGCGCGCGAGCGCTCCGGGTCCGGGCTCAAGCCTGGAGCAATAAATACAACTCTGGATCTTGCGTCGCGCGATGCGCAAAGGCGGGATGACAGAGGGAGAGCCGGACTAAGCGAAGGAAGCCCGAGGCGCCATGCCGAGCTTAAAGGATCTCAGAAACCGCATCTCGTCGGTCAAGGCGACGCGCAAGATCACCAAGGCCATGCAGATGGTGGCCGCGGCGAAGCTGCGTCGTGCTCAGGAAGCGGCGACGGCCGCGCGTCCCTATGCCGAGCGCATGGACGCCGTGCTTGCTGCTCTCGGTAAGAGCGCCAATCGCGACGGCGCTTCGCCGTTGCTCGTCGGCACGGGCAAGGACCAGACCCACTTGCTGATCGTCATGACCGCGGAGCGCGGTCTCGCCGGCGGCTTCAACTCGAATATCGCCAAGCTTGCGCGCGCGGATGCGCAAAAGCTTCTGGCGGCTGGAAAGACGGTCAAAATTCTGACCGTGGGCCGCAAGGGTGCTGAGAACCTTCGCCGGGACCTCGGCCGCAATATCATCGAGCGCATCGAGCTCAAGGGCATTCGCCAGCTCGGGTTTGTCAATGCCGAGGAGATCGGGAGCAAGGTGCTCGCGAGCTTCGAGGCGGGCGAGTTCGATGTGGCGACGCTCTATTTCTCTGAGTTCAAGAGCGTGATCGCGCAGAAGCCGACGGCACTGCAGCTCATTCCGGCGAAGTTGCCGGAAGTGAATGCGGCAGAGGACGGCAAGGCGGCAGGCGCGCAGGCGGTCGTCGAGTACGAGCCGGACGAGGATGCGATCCTCGGCTATCTGCTGACGCGGAACGTCTCGACGCAGATCTTCCGTGGCTTGCTCGAGAACGCGGCGTCCGAGCAGGGCGCGCGCATGAGCGCCATGGACAGCGCGACGCGCAACGCCGGTGAGATGATCAACAAGCTGACGGTGAAGTATAACCGCCAGCGCCAGGCGAACATCACGAAGGAGCTGATCGAGATCATCTCCGGTGCCGAGGCTCTCTAACCGGTCAAGCGTTGAGGAGCGGACAATGGCATACAAGACGACAGCAACGACGAAAGGCGGCCGGGACGGTCGCGCGATCCTCGAAGGCAATGCGCTGGCGCTCGCCATGGCGCTGCCGAAGGAGCTTGGCGGTTCGGGCGAAGGCCACAACCCCGAGCAGCTGTTCGCGCTAGGCTATTCGTCCTGCTTCGGCCAGGCGATCCTGGTGCTGGCCAAGAAGCACGGTCTCGATGGCCAGGCTGCGCGGGTGACGGCCGAGGTCACGCTCAACACCACCGACGGCTTCTCGCTCGCCGTCGATCTCAAGGTTTCGCTTCCTGGTGCCGACAAGGCCGCGCTCGAGGCGCTGGTCGAGGAAGCGCATCAGATTTGTCCCTATTCAAAGGCGACGCGCGGGAACATTCCCGTGACGCTGACAGTCGCCTGAGCAATTTTGGCTGGAGAGGAAAATGGCAAGCAAGGTCGGTAAAGTTCGCCAGGTCATGGGCGCTGTCGTCGACGTGCAGTTCGACGATCATCTGCCGGAGATCCTGAACTCGCTGGAGACGGACAACCAGGGCAACCGCCTGGTGCTCGAGGTTGCGCAGCACCTCGGAGAAAATACGGTCCGCACCATCGCCATGGACTCGACCGAAGGTCTCGTTCGCGGCCAGGCCGTGACCGACACGGGGGCCCCGATCTCGGTGCCGGTCGGCGAGGAGACGTTGGGCCGCATCATCAACGTGATCGGCGAGCCGGTGGACGAAGCCGGCCCGGTCAATACCAACGCCACGCGCGCCATCCACCAGCCGGCTCCGACGTTCGCCGATCAGGCGACGGAAGCGCAGATCCTGGTTACGGGCATCAAGGTTGTCGACCTGCTCGCGCCTTACGCAAAGGGCGGCAAGATCGGTCTGTTCGGCGGCGCCGGCGTCGGCAAGACCGTTCTCATCATGGAGCTCATCAACAACATCGCGAAGGCGCACGGCGGCTACTCCGTGTTCGCGGGCGTCGGTGAGCGTACGCGTGAAGGCAACGACCTCTATCACGAGATGATCGAGTCGAAGGTCAACATCGACCCGAAGAAGAACAACGGCTCGACCAAGGGCTCCAAGTGCGCTCTCGTGTACGGCCAGATGAACGAGCCGCCGGGCGCACGTATGCGCGTTGCGCTCTCGGGCCTGACGGTCGCCGAGGACTTCCGCGACAAGGGCCAGGACGTGTTGTTCTTCGTCGACAACATCTTCCGCTTCACGCAGGCGGGCTCGGAAGTGTCGGCGCTTCTCGGCCGCATTCCTTCGGCGGTGGGCTATCAGCCGACGCTCGCCACCGATATGGGCGCTCTGCAGGAGCGCATCACCACCACCAACAAGGGTTCGATCACCTCGGTGCAGGCCATTTACGTGCCGGCCGACGACTTGACCGACCCGGCGCCTGCCACTTCGTTCGCTCACTTGGATGCGACCACGGTTCTTTCGCGCTCGATCGCAGAGAAGGGCATCTACCCGGCCGTCGACCCGCTCGACTCGACGTCGCGCATGCTCGATCCGCGCATCGTTGGTGAGGAGCACTATCAGGTCGCGCGTCAGGTGCAGTCTATCCTCCAGCGCTACAAGGCGCTGCAGGACATCATCGCCATTCTCGGCATGGACGAGCTTTCGGAAGACGACAAGCTCACGGTTGCCCGCGCCCGCAAGATCGAGCGCTTCATGTCGCAGCCGTTCACGGTCGCCGAGGTGTTCACCGGCTCGCCCGGCAAGCTCGTGTCGCTCGCCGACACGATCAAGGGCTTCAAGGGCCTTTGTGACGGCGACTACGACCATCTGCCGGAGCCGGCATTCTACATGGTGGGCTCGATCGACGAGGCCATCGCCAAGGCGGAGAAGCTCGCCGAGGCGGCATAAGGGCCCACCTTCGGGTGCCTCCCCCGCCGCAATGTCGTGCTTCGAATCACTCTATGAGAGTCTAAGTCTGGCTATGAAGCGGGGGATCGCATGACGATAGAAGCAGCGGGTGGAAACGGCGGCTTTGGGACGTGTTGCCCGGATCTCGCCGATGCAATGAGCGGCGAGGAGTACGAGCCGCTCATCACGGTGGGTGACGATGGTGTGCTCTACATGTCGGTCGGGCTCGTCGAGCTCGAGGACGAGGAGCCCGGCATGGTCGATCATCCGGTCTTCTTCTGTCCGTTCTGCGGCAAGGGCCTGCAGACGCCGGACGACGTGAAGGCGAAAGCCGGCAACGGCGAAGAGGACGACGCGTAAGGCCTCGGGGGTCGAGCCCGCACTCGTGCGGGCCAAGGCCGGGGCAGGATCGAGGACAGGAAGCCGATGGCTCAGACGTTCACATTCGAGCTGGTCAGCCCCGAGAAGGTGCTGCTTTCGGGCGAGGCGGAGCAGGTTCTGCTTCCAGGCGCCGAGGGTGACATGACGGTTCTGCCCGGACATTCGCCGTTGATCTCGACGTTGCGGCCCGGTGTGGTCGACGTGGTGCTCGGCGGCTCCAAGGCCAGCGTGTTCGTGCGTCAGGCGTTCGCGCAGGTCGAGCCGGAGCGCGTTACGGTGCTGGCGGAGAAGGCTGTCGATGTGGCCGAACTCACCGGCGCCGCACTGTCGGAGGCGCTTTCGCAGGCCGAGGCCGATCTCGCGTCTGCCAAGGACGATGCGGAGCGGCTGGTGGCGAATCAGGCCATCGATACGCTGTCGCGGCTCAAGGCTTAAGAGCCTTACAGCTCAAATGAATAAAAAAAAGCGCCCGACTACGGGCGCTTTTTTGTTTTCGGACGACATGCACCGAGACGTCGGCTACTTCTGCTCGGCGAGATCGAGCTTGCGGTTCATGCGGCGCAGAAGCTGGCCGACGTTCGCCAGCAGACTGTGCTCGATAGCGAAATAGATGCGCTCGCCTTTGAAGCGCTTCTTCACCGGATCCCACGGAAACAGCAGCACGACGTCGAATTCGATCGGGTGCCCGGTGGACGGCAGGCCCAGCAGCTCGCCGTGGTGGACGCCGTTGAAGTGCGCTTCCTCAACCACGCCTTGCGGGCCTACGAACACGTTGACGACGGAAAAGCAGTTCTCGGGGAAGGCCTTCAGGAAGCCATCGTAAAACTGCGCGGCGCCTTCGTGGCCGTGCCAGACCTTGCCATTGTTCAGGATCGTGTAGACGCAGTCATCTGTCAGGGTGGCGAGCAGGCCGGGAATGTCGCCGCGATGCTCGGCGGCGATATGGTCGAGCCATAGCTCCTTGATGCGGTTGTATTCTTCCGTGTCGAAGGGCTGCCCCGACTGGTAGTCGGCGCCGTCGTTGAACGGAGGAAGCGTTCTCGTCAAGGTGCGTTGGGACATGGCAGCAGGCTCAGCAGCTTTAACACGAAGGTTGGCTAGGAGTTCAATCGTTCAGTCAACACGAATGCGCAGCCGCCCTCAAAGTGAGACCGACTGCGCCATCTATCGCTAAATCATGAGGCGAAGCGGGATTTGATTTGGATCAGATTGAAGGTCCGATCCATCCCTTCATTTCAGCTTTGAGCGAGATAAGCAAATCTCTCGATGACGGTTTGGTAAATCGGCTTCTTGAATGGCACGACCAACTCGGGCAGCTCGTGCATGTCGCGCCAGCGCCAGCGGTCGAATTCCGCCTTGCCGCCGCGTGGACGGATATTGATCTCGCTGTCGTCTCCCCAGAACCGCATGGCGAACCAACGTTGGCGCTGGCCCCGGTATTTGCCCTTCAGCGCCACGCCGAGGAGCGGCTCGGGAAGATCGTACGTCAGCCACTGTGGGATCTCGGCGATGAGCTCGGCGCTGGTGACGCTGGTCTCCTCCCTGAGTTCCCGGTAAGCGGCTAGGACCGGTTCCTCTCCTTTCAGCAGACCGCCTTGCGGCATCTGCCAGACGTATGCGGACTTGTCGCCCACCCACTTCGGCAGGCGGCGTCCGGTCCAGACGCGACCCTCCTTGTTCAGCAGCATGATGCCGACGCACGGCCTGTAGGGCAGGTCGCGAGGGCTTTCATCGGTATTGAGCGTTACTTGGGTCATGGTTCGTGATCTGCTGCCTGTGGCCGACAGGACAAAGCCTACGCGCGCCTCGCGACCGAATCAGGGCCATTCTCAAGCCGAAAAATAACGGTTTTTTGTCACACTGTCTGTGCCGTGAGGAATATCGGCACCACTACGTGACCGGCTTGGCACGCTGCCTAGGCTTTAAGCAGGGGCTCAAACGACCGTAGCACAGCAAGGTATACGTTGCGTTTGAACGGCACGATCAATGCTGGAAGCTCGGCAGGGGCACACCAGCGCCAGGTGACGAATTCCGCATGCGGCGTGCCGGGAATGCCGAGATCAATCTCGCTGTCGTCGCCCAGGAAGCGGGCGGCGAACCATTTCTGGCGCTGGCCCCGGTAGCGGCCGCCCCAGGCCACGCCGACCAAGTGAGGCGGCAAATCGTAGGTCAGCCACTCTTCGGCTTCGCCAATTATGTCAACGCTTTGAATGGCGGTCTCCTCGCGCAGCTCGCGCAACGCCGCGCGCCGCGGGTCCTCGTTCTCGTCGATGCCGCCCTGGGGCATCTGCCACCAGGTGCCACGGCCCTCGGCGTCGCCCGGCATGTCTGTGCGCTGGCCGACCCAGACGTGGCCCGTGCGGTTCAGCACCATGATGCCGACGCAGGGGCGGTAGCCGAGCGTGGCCGGATCGGTGGGCGTGGGATGGCTCAGGGGCGGGCTCGCTAACGGATTAAACTGGTTGCGCTATGGCGGAAATGACGATGGGCGCCGAATAGCGCCCATCGCAGGTTACTATCCCAAAAGCTCTGACCTTGTCAGTTCGGCACGGGCTTATCCGCCGACAGGCTGTTCTGAGGCTGTATGGGTTTCGCTACCGTCTCGCCGGTCGCCTCGCCGCGCAGGAACTTCAGCGCGAACTGCAGCTGGGTGTCCTTCTCCGGCTCCTTCGGCACGTACGCGGAGGAGCCAGACTCCTCTTCCTTCGGTGGCTCGGCGGCCTCGCCTTCCTTGCCGGGCACCGCTTCGCCCTCGGTCTTGCCTTCGCTCTCGCCCCTCAGGTGGCCGCGCAGGCTCGCCTCGCCGCGGGGCTTCTCGGGCGTCTTGCCCTTCAGCTCTTCGGGCAGCTCCTGCTCGATCACGATGTCAGGATCGATGCCCTTGGCCTGGATCGAGCGGTTGGACGGCGTGTAGTACCGCGCCGTCGTCAGCCGGATGGCGCCGTTCGCGCCAAGCGGGATGATGGTCTGCACGGAGCCCTTGCCGAAGGAGCGTGTGCCGATGACGGTCGCGCGCTTGTGGTCCTTCAGGGCGCCGGCAACAATCTCGGAAGCCGAGGCGGAGCCGCCGTTGATCAGCACGACGATCGGCTTGCCCTCGGCGGTGTCGCCAGGACGGGCCTGGGCGCGCTGCGTCTCCTCGTTGTTGCGGCCCTTGGTCAGCACGATGGCGCCGCGGTCGAGGAAGTCATCCGAGACGGCTATGGCCTGGTCGAGCAGACCGCCCGGATTGTTGCGCAGATCGATGATGATGCCGCGCAGCTTGTCGAGTCCGATCTCCTTCTTGAGGTTGTCCATCGCCTTCACAAGATTGGCGTGGGTCTGCTCGTTGAAGGTCGTGACCTTGACGTAGGCGATGTCACCCTCGCGGCGTGCCTTGACCGCGTTGATGCGGATGAAATCGCGCACGATCTTCACGTCGAATGGCTCGTCGCGGCCCTTGCGGACAACGGTCAGCGTGATCGGCGTGTTAACGGGACCGCGCATCTTCTCAACGGCCTGCTCGAGGGTAAGGCCTGAGATCTGATCGTTGTCGAGATGGGTGATGAGGTCGTTGGCCTGGATGCCCGCCTTTGACGCAGGCGTATCGTCGATCGGAGCGACGACCTTGACGATGCCGTTCTCCATTGTGACCTCGATGCCGAGGCCACCGAACTCGCCACGCGTCTGCACCTGCATGTCGCGGTAGTTCTTCGGGCTCATGTATGAGGAATGCGGATCGAGAGCGGCCAGCATGCCATTGATCGCACTTTCGACCAGCATGGTATCGTCGGGCTTCTCGACGTAGTCGGAGCGGACGCGTTCGAAGACGTCACCGAAAAGATCCAGCTGGCGGTAGAGCTCGGAGTTGGGCGAGTTCGCCGAGTAAGTCTGCGTGACGTTCAGGACGGTGGTCGCACCGGCGAGACCCGTCATCGTCAGAAACGTCCAGAACACGAAGTCGGTCTTGCGCATCATTCCTGTACCTTCTGAAGAGAGGAGACCCACCAAGGGTCGGAATTTATGGGCTCCCCGTCCTTGCGGAACTCTATGTAAAGCACCGGTGCGTTGGATTGCGGCGCTGGGCCTGCGCCCGCTCTTCCGGTTGTAAGTTCAGCTGTGCGCGGTGCACCGCTCATGGTTCCGATCGGCTCGGCCGCCAGGACGAACTGCCCCGGTCCGACGTCCATCTGAGACAATCCTGCAATCAAGACATGATATCCGCCGCCGGCGTTGATGATCAAGAGTTGCCCGTAACTGCGGAACTCGCCGGCGTAGACGACCCAGCCGTCGCAGGGAGAGGTGACCCGGGCGCCGAAGCGGGTTTCGACCACAATCCCCTTTGATGTGCCACCATATTGTGTCTTTTCGCCAAATCCCAAGGCCTTGCGGCCACGGGCCGGCAGCGGCAACTTGCCTTTCGCCAGCTGGAAGGGGACAGCGGGTGTAATACGGTCCGGCTTGCCGGGGCTCAGCGCGGCTGCGGTCGGTGCCAACTCGACGATGGATGACGACGGTGGCGTCTGGCGCGAGGACGGCGGGGTCAACATGGCGACCTCTTCCTCAGCGCGGGGCGGGGCCGGCTCGGGGGAGGCGTCGATCGCCGTCTCGCGGACGAGCGCCCCGGTCGGGGACGGGGGGGGCGCTTCGGACGGCGTGCTCTGCTCCGGCGGAAGCACGGCGACGATCTCGTCCTTGGGCTCCGGCGCGGGCGCGGCCGCCATGGGCGGCGGCGCGTGCACCTGGCGGCTCAGCTTCGCGATCAGGTCGCTCAAGTCGGTGACGTTCTTGGCGATCTCGGCGGTGGCCTGACGTACTTGGCTGAGCTCGGTCTGGCGCTCGGCGAGCGTTTGCTTCTTGGTTTCGAGCAGGCTCGCGAGCCGCGTCTGCGTCGTGGTCAGGCGCTCGCGCTCGGCACGCAGCGAGTCTCCTTCGCGGCGGATGCTCGCCATGACGCCGACGAGGTCATTGAGCTTGGTGGTCAGCGCCTGGGCCTCGGCGCGCAGTCCCGGAAATGCGACGCCAAGCAGCATCGCGCTGCGCACCATCTCGAGCGCGTCCTCGCGCTGGGTGATGATGACCGGTGGCGGGTTGCGCCCCATGCGTTGCAGAGCGGCGAGGATGCCGGAAATCTTGCCGTGCTCTTTCGCCAGCGATGCCCGAATCTCTCGCTCCTGACGCTCGAGGCCCGCCAAGCGGGTCTCGATGGCGGTCATCTGCTCTTCGCTCTTTTGAACGAGTGCGGCTGTCTCGAGCAGGCGCGCGTTGATCTCGCGACGCTCGTCGGCGATGGCGGCGAGATCCTTCTGCAGCTCATTGCTGCGCGACTTCTTGGTGGCGAGTTCGTTCTTCTGGCTTTCGAGCTTCTTGGCGGCTTCTTCAGCCGTCTTGGAAGGTTCTGCACGCGAGGCGGAGACGGCCATGGACGCGAGGGCAACAAAAATCGCCGCCGCCGTGAGGCGCGCGCGCGGCCTTTGCTGATGCGTTGCGTCCGTCGTCCGGGTCAATCCTCGCCCACCTCGCCCGACCTTCAAGCGCTCTTTAGAGCACGCGCGTGCCGGAATCCAACACTCCGGCGCGGTTTCGACAGAACGTTATGCGCCCGTCTTGGAACCCCGCCGATCCCGGACGGTCATGGCTTCAAAATCTGCCTTCTGGCGGCGTCCGCGTCCCCACGCGAACGCTCGCCGTACCACGCGCCGATAAGTGGTTAGAATTAGGGCATGAAGGTTTATCAAAGGTGGCGGGGCCATTTATCGCGCCCCTGTGAACGGGGCCGTGGGGGCGATTCGTGGCATTCGTCCCTCGCGCGTCGTATATGAGGGGTTCAGATCACCCTAAGCAAAGGCCCTTCGCCAATGGAAATTGCGATGTATTGCCTATCGACGGGCACCATGCTCGCCGTCGTTGCGGTGCTTCTCGCAGGGCTTTGGGTCATGATGCGCGGGCGCAGCCCAAACCTCAGCCAGAAGCTGATGCGCTGGCGCGTCGGCCTGCAGTTCGCGGCCGTCGTGCTGCTCGTCGTCTACGCCTACGTGCAGCATCTCTAGAGGGGTCGCGTCTTTAGCGGAATTGCGGAGCACCCCTAGCCCGTTGTTTTGACGTGCTTCTGGTCGAAAGACCGGGTCCCGCATTTCCAAGCCACTCCGCGCGCGAAACCGGTTTTCACCGTTCCGCAAGAGCTTTAGTGTGTGCGCCGGATCGGGGGTCGGAGCGCGATGGTCAAACTGAACAAGATTTACACGAAGACGGGCGATGCCGGCACAACCGGCCTCGGCACCGGCGAACGTGTGCGCAAGGACGCTCTGCGCATCGCGGCTTACGGCACCGTTGACGAGACCAACGCGGCCATCGGCATGGTGCGTCTGCATCTCGGCGGGCACCCGGGGCTCGATCTGAAGCTTGGCCGCGTTCAGAACGACCTGTTCGATCTTGGCGCCGACCTTTGCGTGCCGGATCGCGGCGAGACACTGAGGTTCGAGCCGCTGCGCATCTCCGACGATCAGGTGGCTCGCCTCGAGGCCGAGATCGACGAGATGAACGCTGAGCTCAAGCCCCTGAAGTCGTTCGTTCTTCCTGGTGGATCACCGGCTTCCGCGGCACTTCATGTGGCGCGGACCGTGTGCCGTCGGGCCGAGCGCGAGATGGTGGCGCTTGCGGCGCAAGACAACGAGCCCGTGAGTTCCGCGGCTCTCAAATATGTAAACCGCCTATCGGACTATCTTTTCGTAGCAGGGCGCTACGTCAATGACCGCGGGCGGAGTGACGTGCTCTGGGTTCCGGGACAGAACCGCTAGGCGCGCGCGACACTGGGGCAGGGAGAGATTTGGGATGTTCGTTCCGCTGCATGACGAAAACTCGTTGAAATCTATACGTTTTCAGTGGGTTACTATCGCGTTGATCGCCATAAACGTGATCGTCTATTTCTTCGAGACGGCGCAGCTCGACCACCAGGCGATTGCCAGTTTCGCGATCATTCCCAGAGAGTTATTCGATACGAGCCTGCTGCCGATCCCGGTCGAGAGTGTGGGGCCACAGTTTCCCGAGCGGCTGACGCTGCTCACGTACATGTTCTTCCACGGCGATATCCTGCATCTCGCGGGCAACATGCTGTTCCTGTGGGTGTTCGGCGACAACGTCGAGGACGCCATGGGGCACATCAAATACCTGTTCTTTTACTTGGCGTGCGGCGTGTTCGCCGGGCTCACGCACGCTTGGATCGATCCGACATCGGAGATCCCGCTTATAGGTGCCAGCGGCGCGGTAGCGGGCGTGATCGCCGCCTACCTTGTGCTGCATCCGCGCGTGCGCGTCTGGGTGCTGGCGCTGAAAGCCATTCCGCTGCGGATCTCGGCATTATTCGCATTGGGGGCCTGGATCGTCATGCAGGTGGTCATGGTGCTCCTGCCGCAGGCGGGTCCCGTAGCCTGGTGGGCGCATATCGGCGGCCTGGTCGCGGGGGCCGTGCTGGTCGTCTTCCTGCGTCGTCCGGGCGTGCCGCTGTTCGACAAAGGGCTTGGCTATCGGGTCTGAGAGGTGGCAAAAGAGTGCCCCGCGATCGCGGATGTGCCTCCGCCCGCCGCATTGACTTGCGCTTTAACGGCTCTTAGTTTCGTTTCTCGCACTTGCGAAGGGCTCGTGCTCGCACACTGGCATCTGCCCAGATCGTGGCGAATGGAGACCGGAGGCTGCCCTGGCCGGGACGGCCGTCTCCGCGGGCAAGTTTTTCAGGACGAATAAAACCAGGACAGCAATGACAATAAGAAGGCAGTGCGCCGGGGAGCGCCGCGCATCATGAAGATACTCGTCGCGGTGAAGCGTGTGGTCGATTATGCGGTGAAAATCCGCGTCAAGTCCGACGGGTCGGGGATCGAGCTGGCCAACGTCAAAATGTCGATGAACCCCTTCGACGAGATTGCTGTCGAAGAGGCCGTTCGGCTCAAGGAGAAGGGGGGCGCAACGGAAGTCGTTGTGGTCTCCATTGGCCCCACAAAATCGCAAGAGACGATCCGCACCGCGCTCGCTATCGGCGCCGATCGCGGGATCCTCATCGAGACCGCAGACGATACGCCGGTCGAGCCGCTTGCTGTTGCGAAGCTCTTGAAAGCCGTGGTGGACGCGGAGAAGCCCGAGCTCGTCGTGCTCGGCAAGCAGGCCATCGACGACGATTGCAATCAGACCGGCCAGATGCTGGCCGCGCTACTCGGCTGGCCGCAGGGCACGTTCGCCTCGAAGGTGGCACCTGAGAGTGGCGCAGTTTCCGTGACGCGCGAGATCGACGGCGGTCTCGAAACGGTGAAGCTCAATCTGCCGGCTGTCGTCACGACAGATCTTCGGCTCAACGAGCCGCGCTATCCCTCGCTGCCCAACATCATGAAGGCCAAGAAGAAGCCGCTCGACGTCAAGAAGCCGGCTGATTTCGGCGTCGACGTTGCGCCGCGCCTCAAGGTGCTCAAGACCGCCGAGCCGCCGCAGCGCAAGGCCGGCGTGAAGGTGGCTGACGTGGCGGAACTCGTGCGCCGCCTCAAGACCGAGGCGGGGGTGATCTGATGGCAGTTCTTCTTCTTGCAGAGCATTCGAATACAGCGCTCTCTGGCGCTACGGCAAAGGCGTTGACGGCGGCCAAGGAGATCAGCTCCGACGTGCACGTGCTCGTCGCCGGTCACAATGCGGCTGCGGCAGCAGAGGCTGCGTCGAAGCTCGCCGGCGTTAGCAAGGTTCTGGTGGCGGACGCGCCGCATCTTGCCAATGGGCTCGCCGAGGAGGTTGCCGCGACGGTGGTGGCGCTCGCCGGGAGCTATGACGCGATCGTGGCGCCGGCCACGGCCTACGGAAAGAACGTGCTGCCGCGCGTCGCGGCGCTGCTCGACGTCATGCAGATCTCGGACATCACCAAGGTGGTCTCGCCCGATACGTTCGAGCGCCCCATCTATGCGGGCAATGCCATCCAGACCGTGCAGTCGCCTGAAGCGAAGAAGGTGATCACGGTGCGCACGGCCGCGTTCGCTGCGCAGCCTGAGGGTGGCTCGGCGCCCATCGAGAGCGTCAGCGCGGTGCCGTCCGCCGGCCTCTCCTCGTTTGTCGGTGCAGAGCTCACGAAGTCAGACCGGCCCGAGCTCACGGCCGCCAAGATCATCATCTCCGGCGGTCGCGGCATGGGCAACAGCGAGAACTTCAAGACCTACATCGAGCCGATCGCGACGCGGCTCGGAGCGGCGATGGGCGCTTCGCGCGCGGCCGTCGACGCGGGCTTCGTGCCAAACGATCTGCAGGTCGGTCAGACCGGCAAGGTAGTGGCGCCGGAGCTTTACGTGGCGGTCGGCATCTCGGGTGCCATTCAGCACCTGGCCGGCATGAAGGACTCGAAGGTCATCGTTGCGATAAACAAGGACGCTGAGGCGCCGATCTTTCAGGTCGCCGACTACGGACTTGTTGCCGATCTTTTCCAAGCGTTGCCGGAGCTCGACGCCGAGCTTGGCAAGGCCGGACTCTAGAGGTTTAGCGTGCTTCCGATCGGAAAACCGGTTTTCGTTGTCGGAAGCTCTCTAGATTCTCAGCCGGGACATAGAGGACATTCGCTATGGATGTTGCAGTGAAAGCCGAAAGCAAGGCCAAGCCGGAAGCCCGGCCCGTCCCGGACATCAAGCTGATCGGAGTCGTCGGCGCAGGTCAGATGGGCAGCGGCATCGCCCATGTCATCGCACTCGGCAAATATGACGTGCTGCTCAATGACATCCGCAAAGAGGCCGTCGACAAGGCCCTGGTCACGATCGAGAAGAACATGGGGCGACAGGTCAGTAAGGGGCTTGTCGCCGAGACCGACGTGAAGGAGGCGCTCGCGCGCATCAAGTTCGCACCGAACCTCGATGCCCTCACCAATTGTGATCTCGTCATCGAGGCGGCGACCGAGGACGAGGCGATCAAGCGGAAGATCTTCCAGGAGCTTTGTCCCAAGCTCAAGCATTCCGCAATCGTTGCGACCAATACGTCGTCGCTGTCGATCACGCGGCTCGCGTCAACGACGGACCGGCCCGAGCACTTCATCGGCATGCACTTCATGAACCCCGTGCCGCTGATGGAACTCGTCGAGCTGATCCGCGGCATTGCCACGGAAGACGAGGTGTTCGGCGTTGCGCGCGCCTTCGTCGACAGCCTCGGCAAGACGACGACGGTGTCGGAGGACTTTCCGGCGTTCATCGTCAATCGCATTCTGCTGCCGATGATCAACGAAGCCGTCTATACGCTCTATGAGGGCGTTGGCACGGTGGAAGGCATCGACAAGGCCATGCGGCTCGGCGCGCACCATCCGATGGGACCACTCGAGCTTGCGGATTTCATCGGTCTCGATACGTGCCTTTCCGTGATGCAGGTGCTCTACGAGGGGCTTTCGGATTCCAAGTACCGTCCTTGCCCGCTCTTGGTGAAGTATGTCGAGGCGGGTTGGCTTGGCCGCAAGACCAACCGTGGCTTCTACGACTATCGGGGCGAGAAGCCGGTTCCGACGCGCTAAGCTTTTTTGCGTCATGACGGACTCCAACAAAGTGGCCGTGGTCACCGGCGCCGGCAGCGGCATCGGGCGTGCGGTTGCGGTCGCGCTGTCCGACGCGGGGTTCGACGTGGTGCTGGCCGGGCGACGGCAGGCTGCGCTCGAGGATGCCGCGGCGGGTTGTGCGGGGCGCACAGGGCGTGCCGTTCCCGTTCAGGCAGACGTCACCGACCCGGCGCAGGTGGCGCGCCTTTTCGATGCGGCTCGTGAACAATTCGGGCGCGTTGACGTGCTGTTCAACAATGCCGGCGCGTCGGCGCCGGCGGTGCCGATCGATGAGCTCACGGTTGAGCAATGGCAGGCGGTGGTCGACGTCAACCTGACGGGGGCGTTTCTCTGCGCGCAGGCGGCGTTTCGCATCATGAAGGTACAGCGGCCCATAGGCGGGCGCATTATCAACAACGGCTCCATCTCGGCCGCGGTGCCGCGGCCGTTCTCCACACCTTACACGGCAACGAAGCATGCGGTCACCGGGGTAACAAAGTCCCTCTCGTTGGATGGGCGTGCCTACGACATCGCCTGCTCGCAAATCGACATCGGTAACGCCGCGACCGAGATGACGGAGCCGATGGCAGCGGGCGCGCGGCAGGCGGATGGTCGCGTCGAGCCGGAGCCGCGGATGGATGTCGCGCATGTTGCGGAGGCGGTCGTCTATATGGCGTTGCTGCCGCTGTCGGCCAACGTGCAGTTCATGACGCTGATGGCGACCAAGATGCCATTCATCGGGCGCGGGTGACGCTGCAGATCTTTTGACGGAAATACAGAAGGCGGGAACACCATGTTCCCGCCTTCTGGATTTCAGCTCCGCGACTGAGCCGGGACTTAGTCCTCGAGATCCTTGTCGATGATCTTTCCGTCGCGGATGTCGACGTCGTAGACGCGGCCATCGGAGTGGCGCGCATCGTCAACCTCGAACTTGTTGTCGTCGGTGTCGAACTCGATCTTCTTCCAGGAGCTGAAGCCGGCGGCGTTCAGAATGGCGCTGATCTCGGACTGCTCGGCGGCCGTGGCGGGACGATCGTCGGCATAGGCGCCGGTCGCGGCCGCGCCGGAGATCAGGGCTGCAAGTGCGAGGGTCAGCATCGTCTTGGTCATGGTCATCTCCGTAATAGTCGGTTCAAATCTGCCCGCGGAGTGTCCCTTTGGGGCGCCGCGAATGAGATCAGTGTTAAAGCTTTGCTGCTGACGGCGGTCTGACTGCGATTGTCGGTGTTTTGTCAGGTCGCGCTTGTCGTCTCTCGATCGCTCTGGGCCGGAAATTGCACAGTGGCGATGAGGCCCGGGATGCCCTCGGCGAGGGTCAGCGTTCCGCCCCAGGATTCGACGATGTCGGTCACGATGGCCAAGCCGAGGCCGGCGCCCGAGCCGCGCTCGTCAAGGCGTCCGCCGCGGCGCAATACCTCCGGCAGCTGCTCCGCGGGGATGCCGGGGCCGTCGTCGGCGACGGATAGCGTGACGGTAGCGTCGGTGGTGTTGCCCGTCACCGTCACCATGTGGCGGGCGTGGCGGGCGGCGTTCTCGATCAGGTTGCCCAATGCCTCGGCCAGATCATCGCGATCAATGGGGGCGGAGAGGCCCGCAGGAATGTCGACGATCCAATCCAGGCGTTCTCCTTCCGGCATGCGTTCCACGACGCGGACCACCTGGGTGACGGCCGAGGCGATGTCAGCTTGTGCATTGCGATGGGGCGCTGCGAGGCGGACACGCGCGAGCTCGCGCTCGACGGTGCGCTGCATGGTGCGCGTCACGGTAGCGAGATGCAGGGCTGCCGTCTCGTGTCCGTCGCGGGCCAGCCGCTCGATTTCTGTTTGCAGTACCTGCAGCGGTGTTCGCAATCCATGGGCGAGGTCGCCGGCGCGTGCTTTCGCGCGCGCCAACTCGGCATCGCGCGCGTCGATCAAGGCATCGATCTCCTGCGCGAGCGGGCGCACTTCCTCGGGAAATTCTGCGCCGAGACGTTTGCTCTTGCCCGAACGGATCGCGGCGAGCCGCGTGCGGACGGCGTTCAACGGCCGCAGGCCGATGGTGACCTGCACCCACGCCGCGGCGAGCAACAATGCGCCGAGCACGGTCAGGAGCGGCGTCAGGTCGGCCGCGAACTGGCGCACCGCCGTGATGATCTCGGCCGAATCCCAGGCGACGGCAATGCGTGCCGTGCCGCCGCCCATGCGCGGCGGTAGCGTGATGCGGCGCTGCAGGAGGTAGAGCTCCTTCTTGTCGGGGCCTGCGATGCGATAGTGTCGGACCTCGTCGTCGACGTGAGGCTCGGGCGGCAGCGCTAAGTCCGAATCCCAGAGCGAGCGAGAGCGCAGCACGGAGCCATTCTGCTCTTCGACGATCTGCCAGTAGAGGCCCGAGAGCGGGACCTCGAAGCGCGGATCGGCGGGCGGTGTCGACAGCCTCAGACGACCTTCTCCCGCAGGCTCAAGATGCGCGGTGAGCTGGTTCAGGTGGACGATCAGCTCGGCGTCGATGCGCCGCTCGACATGGCGCTCGAACAGGACGGCAAGGCCGTATCCTGCGAGTGCCAGTGCGATGGCTGTCGAGACGGCGCCCGCAAGCAATAGTCTCAGACGCAGCGAACGGAATGTCATTCGGGGCCTGTCGGGATCAGGTAGCCGAAGCCGCGGCGGGTCTCGACGACATTGGGGCCGAGTTTCTTGCGCAGGCGCGTGATGATAGCTTCGAGCGCGTTGGCATCGCGTGCGTCGTCGTCGCCGTAGAGGTGCTCGATCAGCTCCCCGGGCGGGATCACGCGTCCCGCGTGGTGCAGCAGGTAGGCGACGAGGCGGTATTCGAGCGGAGAGACGGCAATGTTGATGCCGTCGACCGTCACTCGCATCTGTCGCGTATCGACGGAGATGGGGCCTGCCGTGAGGACGGGCGAGGCCTGCCCGGCCGCGCGGCGGATCAGGGCGCGCACGCGGGCCATCAGCTCCTCGATCTGGAAGGGCTTGGCGAGGTAGTCGTCGGCGCCGGCGTCGATGCCTTCCACGCGCTCCGGCCAAGCGCCGCGTGCGGTCAATATCAGGACCGGCATCAGGTGGCCGGCGGCACGCCAGCGTTTCAGAACCGCTAGGCCGTCCATCTTCGGCAGACCGAGGTCGAGCACGACGAGATCGAAATCCTCGGTGTCGCCGAGGAACCAGGCTTCCTCGCCGTCGGTTGCGACGCGGGTTTGATAGCCGGACGCTGCGAGCGCGGCAGAGACCGAGGCCGCAATCGCCGGCTCATCCTCGACGACGAGAATGCGCATCAGTCGTCGTCCTCGATCTTCAGAATTTTGCCGGTGGCGGCGTCCACCTCCACCTCCCACAGGCGGCCGGACGAGTCGATGACGTCGAATTCGTAAACGATGCGTCCGTCGTCCTCGACCTCCAGCTCAACGCCCAGGATCTTGCCCGGCAGGTGCGGCTTGACCATTTCTGTGATCTTCGAAAGCGATTGGATGCGACCTTCCATCAGGGCCCGCCGCGCGATCTCCTGGTCGTCGTCATCGGCGCGCAGGGGGGCTGCCGCCAGCACGAGGCCGGCTGCCGCGAGCAGCAGAGTACGTCTTGTCGCAAATGCAGTCTTCATGGGCGGATAGGTGCACGGTTGGGCTGACAAACCGCTGACAACGGCTATCAGCCGGGGGTCAGCGGGCGCGGTGCATGGATGCGGTGTCCGGGCGTGATTGCCGTCCGAACCCGCCTGTAACCTAACCTGCAACATAAACGGAGATGGTCTGATGAAGAAACTGCTCGCTGCTACGGCGCTCTCGCTTGCTGTGGCCACGCCCGCCCTGGCCTGTGACGATTACGGCCCTCTCAATGTGCCGCGCGACCAGTGGCTGTCGATCCCCGACGTCATCAAGAAGCTCGAGGGGCAGGGTTACAAGATCCACGAGATCGAGGTTGACGATGGGGCCTATGAATTCGAGGGAACGACAGACGGGGGCGTGCGGGTCGAGGCTTGCGCTCACCCCGCTACAGGAGAGATTTTGAAGGGTCGCTAAGCGGGGCGGCGGTGCTCCGGTGGTCACATGGGCGCCAGAGCACCTTGCCGTGCCATTGCGACGCTACCATCGACGCTACGATCCGCGCCGTCTGCGCGTGGCTGCGGTCTTGCGAGCCGAGGCGGAGCGTGCGGCTGCTGGCCGCGACGCCGATGCCCGGCCGCCGAGCCTGCCGCCCTTGTGGGCTGCCGGTCGGCCGGTGCGCTTGCCGCGCCCCGACCCGCCTGGAGCCTTGCCACCGGCGTCGTCCTTGTTGACTGTCGCCCAGGCCCTGCGCTCGGCCTCCTTCTTGCCCACGCCCCGCTTCTCGTAGCCTTCGGCGATGTGATCGGCTTTGCGCTCCTGCTTGGCCGTGTATTTGCTCTTTTCTCCTCGCGGCATGTTTGTCTCCTTTCCTCCAGTTCAACATCAACAGCGTGAAGAACATCGGGTTCCGGACACTGCTTTGGTCGAAGAGGCCATTTCGTGGTTGCCCTCGCCCTAGGACGCCGCCACAACAGCGGGCGGACAGATCGTGAGGTTGATGGAATGAGCGAGACTTTTCGCGTGCTGATCGCCGATCCGATTCACGAGGACGGCCGCAAACTTCTCGAAAGCACCCCGGGGTTTTCCATCGATGTCGAGACGGGTCTCGATGCCGAGAGCCTTATTGCGCGCATTCCGAGCTATGCCGCGCTGATCGTGCGCTCGAAGACGCGGGTTACGGCACCGGTTATTGCGGCCGGCGCTGCGCTCAAGGTGATCGGGCGGGCCGGTATCGGGGTCGATAATATCGACGTGCCTGCGGCAACGGAACGCGGTGTTGTGGTGTTCAACACGCCCGACGCAAACGCGACCACAACGGCAGAGTTGACGATCGCGCATCTGCTATCGCTGTCGCGTCATCTGCCGCAGGCAGATCGCTCGGTGCGTGGCGGCGCCTGGCAACCCACGCGCTATGTGGGCTCTGAGCTTTCCGGCAAGACGCTGGGCATCATCGGGTTCGGCACCATCGGCCGGCTCGTCGCGGTGCGCGCTGCGGGGCTCAAGATGCGCGTATTGGCGCACGATCCGTTCGTTGCGCCCGAGATCATGGCCGAGAATGCCGCCGAGCCGCGCGATCTCGATGCGCTCGTGGCGGAAGCGGACTACGTCAGCCTGCATTGCCCGCTGATCGATAAGACGCGCAATCTCATTGATGCCGACAGCATCGCGCACATGAAGAAGGGCGCGCGTCTCATCAATTGCGCGAGAGGCGGTCTTGTCGACGAGGCCGCGCTTGCTGCGGCACTCGAGTCAGGCCATCTGGCGGGTGCAGCGCTCGATGTGTTCGTTCAGGAGCCGCCCAAGGAGTCGCCACTCCTCAAGCTTGAGAGTGTGGTGCTGACGCCCCATCTCGGAGCGTCGACCGCCGAGGCGCAGCAGGCGGTAAGCGTGCGCATCGCCGAGGACGTCGCGCGCTTTCTGACGACGGGGGCGGCGGAGACCGCGGTCAATCTGCCGCGTGTTTCGAGCGAGCAGCTCAGCCGGATGCGGCCGTACCAGGAGTTGGCGCAGTCGCTGGGTCGGCTGGTATGCGCGCTCAGCGATGGGCCGATCAGCGAGTTGGTGGTTCGCCTGTTCGGCGCCGTAGCCGAGCTCGATCCGCGCCCGATCACGGCAGAGGCGTTAGTGGGGCTCTTGAGCTCGCGTCTTGCCGGGCCGGTCAACCGGGTTAACGCGGCGCATCTCGCGCCCGCGCAGGGGATCGAGGTGCGCGAAGCGCGTTCGGAGCAGG
This sequence comes from Hyphomicrobium sp. CS1GBMeth3, assembly GCF_900117455.1. Classification (NCBI taxonomy): domain Bacteria; kingdom Pseudomonadati; phylum Pseudomonadota; class Alphaproteobacteria; order Hyphomicrobiales; family Hyphomicrobiaceae; genus Hyphomicrobium; species Hyphomicrobium sp. CS1GBMeth3. The sequence goes on along the minus strand of NZ_FPHO01000003.1, from coordinate 1,265,592 downwards.
CGCGTGATTACGTGTCTCTGGTCGAGGTCAGCGCGGTGACGCAAGGTGTAACGACGACGGTGGCCGGCACGCTGCTGGGTGGGCGCCTGCCGCGATTGGTGCGCATCGACAGCTATGACGTCGAGACGGTGCCGAGGGGGCATTTTCTGTTCACGCAGCATCTGGATCAGCCGGGCGTGGTGGCGGCGCTCGGTGGCATCCTGGCGCGCGAGGGCGTCAACATCTCGCGCATGCATGTGGGCGTTGACGGCAACGGCGGCGCTGAGCATGCGATTGCACTGATCAGCATTTCAGCCCCGCTCTCGCAGGCGGTTCTGTCGGAAGTCCAGGCGCTACCGGCGATCTCGAAGGCCGTAGCGCTCGAGCTGTAAGTGCTTGGCGACGCCTATTCCAACGATTGGGTTCCACTGATGACGATGCCTCAAAAGCCCACGCGCCGGCCCGCCAATCCACGCTTCTCGTCGGGACCCTGCTCGAAGCGGCCGGGATGGACGCCGGATGCGCTCGCGGAGGCGTTTCTCGGTCGCTCGCACCGCTCGAAAGAGGGAAAGGCGCGGCTCAAGGAGGCGATCGTGCGCACGCGCGCGATGCTGGGCGTGCCGGGAAACTTTTATGTGGGCATTATGCCAGGTTCGGATACGGGCGCGTTTGAAGCGGCGCTGTGGTCTCTGCTCGGTGCACGGGGTGTCGACGTGCTGGCGTGGGAGAGTTTCGGCAAGGGCTGGGTGACGGACATCGTCAAGCATCTGAAGCTCGACGATGTGCGCGTGCTGGAGGCCGATTACGGCGCGCTGCCCGATCTCGATCTCGTCGATTTTACACGCGACGTGGTGTTCACGTGGAACGGCACGACGTCAGGCGTGCGCGTGCCGGACGGAAACTGGATTCCCGATGACCGCGAGGGGCTGACGCTGGTCGACGCGACGAGCGCCATCTTCGCGCAGCCGCTCGACTGGGCAAAGACGGATGTCGTCACCTATTCCTGGCAGAAGGTGCTCGGCGGAGAGGGGGCGCACGGCGTGCTGATCCTGAGCCCGCGGGCGGTGGCCCGCCTTGAGAGCTACATGCCCGCGTGGCCGCTACCGAAGCTGTTTCGGCTGGTCAAGAAGGGTAACCTCGACGCCGCGATCTTCGAGGGCGAGACCATCAACACGCCGTCGATGCTTTGCGTCGAGGACTACCTCGATGCGCTCGCGTGGGCCGAGAGCGTCGGCGGGCTTTCGGGGCTGATGGCGCGGGCGGATGCCAATGCGGGCGTGCTGTTCGATTGGATCGAGCGGACGCCCTGGGTCGAAAATCTGGCCGTCGACCCGGCGACGCGCTCGAACACTTCGGTGTGCCTTAAGGTTGTCGATCCGGATGTTCTGGCGCTCCCGGCTGACGCGCAAGCCGCCTTCGTCAAGGTGCTCGTGGCGCGCCTCGATGCGGAAGGCGTGGCTTTCGACATCGGATCCTATCGCGATGCGCCGGCAGGCTTGCGCGTCTGGACCGGCGCGACTGTGGAAGCCACTGATCTGGATGCGCTGACCCCGTGGCTCGATTGGGCGTTCGCTGCCGGTAAAGCCGAGCTTGGCTCGCAGCGTTAGAACACGACTTCCATGCTGAGCTTCAGCGTGGTGTCTGGCGTGTCCTCGTTGAGGCCGAACAGTGCGCCGATGCCGAGGCTCACCAATTGCTCGTCGTCATCGTCATCCTTGTGACGATGCGCGTCGGCAAATTCGGGCGTGAAATTCCAGTAGATGATTGGGCCCAAGCGGTGCTGGTCGAAATCTCCAAATAGCGCCGACTCATCGCTGCGGCCGCCACGGCCGCCGATGCGCTCGACGGTGCCGTAGGCTTCGATGGCGAAATCGAGATGAGGCGACCAGCGGTACTTGAGCTGGTTCGCATAGGCAAAATCGATCTTCTCGTCCTGCCGTCCAGCTTCGTTCCGCTCGCCGCCGAAGAAGCGCACGAGCGTCGGGTTGAGGCTCAGGGACCATGGCCCGCTTGCCCATTCGAAAATCGGGCCCGCGATCAGCGTCTGCGCGCCGCCGCTTTCGGCCGGGACCTCGTATTCGACGACAATGCCAAGCCCGACGCCGTCACCCTTGCGGGGCAGCATGACCCAGATCAGTTCGGCGGCGTATTCGTCGAGCTTGAGCTCCTCGTAGCCCTGGGCCGCGCGGACCGACGCGGGATCTTCGCGGCGCTCCTTTTCATACTCGACGCCGATACGCCCTTTCAGGAATGTTGTGATGCCGAACTCGAGCTCGAGAGCGTGACGCTGGCGGGGGAGTGAGTTGTCGTCGGCCTGGATCTCTCCGCCAGGGCCGGTGATCGTCTTGCGCCGCGGATTTCCAAAAGAATACGCGTTCTGGCTTTGAAATTCGATCTCGCCGGGCTCGGCGTCCAGTGTTTTGACTTCGAATTGGCCGACGGCCGGTCCGGCCATGGCGCTTTCAGCCAGGACGCAGCTGGCCGCCACCATGACACCCCACGAGCCAACGCGAGCCGCTGGCGACGCTCCCCTACGCATGATTTCCCCGTCGATTCCTTTGTCAGGACTTTTTCCCGAGTTCATCGGGATAGTCGGGCAATAGCAAGGGAAAACTGACGCGACGCTGACAGGAGTTTGCGTGGTGGTGCCGAGGCCGTTCGGCTGATCAGGCCGGGGCGACGCGAATGGCCTGTATGAAGGCGGCCGTCGCGGCGAGGGAGGCTCCGGTGCGCACGGTGTTCCACCACGTCCAATCCGTCAGATACGTGGCCCAGACGCTTGCGCCCTGCGGGCTTGCCGCATCGGCCGCGGCGAGCTGGTCATTGAGTGGAACGTTGCAGGCAATCGTCAGGACGAATGTTCCGAGGACATAGAGCAGGGCGCCAGCCAGCCAGTAGCCGGAATGCGGATCGTCCCATCTTATCAACGCGAAGACCGCCAGAATGGCCGATGCGATTGCGGTGGCGACAAACACGGCGATGAAGCCCGAGCGCACGACGACGACGTTGATTTCCTGCATGGCGGCAATGCCTTCGGCCGCGGGGCGGTTGCCGAGTGCGGTCATGATGAAAGCGGAGAAGGCGAAAAACACACCCGCGATCAGGGCGGAGCCTAGGGCCGAAGCCCAGGTCAGCAGTGTCAGTAGCAGTTCCATGCCGGTCTCCGTCGGGATAGAGCCTTACGGCATTCTATCTCGATTTGCGGATATGCGGCGCGCTAACGGCTGAGCCAAGAGCGCCAGCCGCCGAAGGCGGTGATGTCCGTGGCGTCAGCCAGTCCGTGCGGCTCGCACAGGAAGCCTTTGACCTGCCCGCCGTCTGCCAGCGTGAGGGTGCCGATGCCGAGCGGCGGCGGGATAAGCGCGACGAACGAGCCGAAGGCGGCTTCGTCCATCTCCCAGATCTCGACCTCGATGTTGCCGGCGCCTTGTCCATCGAAGACGAGGCCGGGCTTGGCGGGCGTGGTGCCTGCGAGCGCATAGAAGCTATATCCCGCCGCCGTGCGCGTGGTGGCGACGAGCCGTGCGTTGCGCTCCCGGAGCTGCACGTTCAATGGCTGGCCCGAGAGATGCGCGCCGACGACTGCCACCGAGATGCGGCCTCCGGCGGATGCGGAGCTGACCGGCGGCGTTGCTTTGAGCGTGGCCCCTGTGGCGCCGAGCCGTAGCTCCGACAATTGGCGGTGCAGGGCGTCGCCGATCGTTGCCAGCCATCCGTCGGCAAAAGCGGGGCCGATCAATGTGACGCCGAATGGCAATCCGTTGTCGCGAAAGCCCGCGGGAACGGCGAGCGCGGAGAGATCCATCAGGTTGACGAAGTTCGTGTAGAGGCCGAGGTTCGAGTTGAGGCGAATGGGGTCGGCCAGGACTTCGCTGATCTTGTAGGTGGTCGGCGCCGTCGGGAGCAGCATGACATCCATGGCCTCCCACTGGGCTTCGGCTTCGCGCGTCAAGCCGGCTAGAGCGTAAAGGCCCTCGAATGCATCGGCTGCCGAGATTTTTTCGGCGCCAAGGATGATCTGGCCGACGACCTCATGCAGGGAGCCGGGCTTGTCTTCGGCAAAGGCGCGAATGGCTGCAAGCCTCTCGGCGACCCAAGGTCCCTGGTAGAGCAGGCTTGCCGCTTTCCGGAATGGTGTCAGATCGAAGGCGACGATCTCGGCTGCGATGTTTGCGGCGTGCTCGACGCTGAGGCGGTAGAGGCGTTCGGCTTCTTTGTCGCCGAAGAATTCGAGACCTGTCGCGGGGACGCCGATACGCAGCTTGGCCGGCGTGCGCTCGACGGCGAAGGGGCGCGGTGGTTTCCGCGAATAGGGCTCGTCGGAATCGTAGCCTGCCGCGCTTGCTGCGGCTCGAGCGGCATCGGCGACGGTCAGTGCGAAGATCGAGACCGTATCCTGCGTGCGGCAGGCCGGAACGACACCCCGCGCGCTGATCAGCCCCTTGGTGGGCTTCAGGCCGACGATGTTGTTGAACGCGGCGGGCACACGGCCTGATCCGGCAGTATCGGTTCCGAGCGCGAAGGAGACGAGGCCGGCGCCGACAGCGACGGCTGAGCCGGAGCTCGAGCCGCCGGAGACGTACTCCGGGTCGAAGACGCTCGCAGGGATGCCGTAGGGCGAGCGCGTGCCGACGAGGCCGGTCGCGAACTGATCGAGGTTGGTCTTGCCGATGGCGATGGCGCCGGCGGCTTCGAGCTGCTCCACGACGGTTGCGGAGCGCTCGGGTACGTAGGTGAAGTCGGGACACGCGCACGTCGTTGGAATGCCTGCGACATCGACGTTATCCTTGATGGCGAACGGGATGCCGGCGAGCGGGCCGTGCGCAGTGCGGGCTTTTGCAAGGGCCGCTTCTTTCGGCACCAGCGAGATCCAGACCGGTCGCTCCCCTGTTTCGGATATGCGCCGATACACTTCTTCGATGATGTCGGTGGGCGTGAACTTTCCTGAGGCGTATCCATCGGTGAGCGCTGCGATGTCGAGGGATTGTGTGGCAAGACGCGTGGTCACTAGGCAGCCTCCGTCGTCTCGTCGACCAGCACAACGAGGGTTTGCCCGAGCGAGACGGCGCGGCCCTCGGCGCAGCGGATCTCGGCGATGATGCCGTCAGACGGTGCGTGCACGGCCATCTCCATCTTCATCGACTCGACGACGAGCAGCAAGTCGCCTTTCTTGACGCGCGCTCCCTGATTCACCTCCACCTTCCACACTGCGCCTGGAACGGGGCTTGCGACCGCGACGGCGTTCTCGGCAAGGGGTTCCTCTGCCGCATCGTCCGAAACGGTGTCACTGATGGCTGCGCCGGATTGATCGCTCGCCTGCCAGCGTGATCTCTCGTCCTCGAAGGCAGCCTGCTGGCGCGCCTTTACGGCCGCGATCTCTCCGGCGTTCTCGGAAAGGAAGCGGCGATAATCGGCGAGCTTAAAAATCGTCGGTTCGATTTCGAGGCCGACCTTGCCTTGCAGGAACCCATCTCGAAATGAGAGCAGATCGTCGGCCGAGACCGGGTAAAAGCGGATCTGGTCAAAGAAGCGCAGGAGCCAGGGCTTGTCGTCCTCGAATTCCTGCGTGACGCGGTAGGTGTTCCAGACCTGTGCCGTGCGGCCGATGAACTGATAGCCGCCTGGACCTTCCATGCCGTAGATGCAGAGATAGGCACCACCGATGCCGACGGCGTTCTCGGGCGTCCAGGTGCGCGCGGGATTGTACTTGGTGGTCACCAGGCGATGGCGCGGGTCCACGGGTGTCGCGACGGGCGCGCCGAGGTAAACGTCGCCGAGGCCCAGCACCAAATAGCTCGCGCCAAAGGCGATACGTTTGACATCATCGACGCTGTCGAGACCGTTGATGCGGCGGATGAACTCGATGTTCGAGGGGCACCAGGGTGCATCCGCGCGTACCGACTGCATGTACTTCTGGATGGCGAGCTGCGTTGCCGCGTCGTCCCATGAGAGCGGCATGTGCACGATGCGGCTTGGAACCTCGATGTCGCCGATGTCGCCCATTTCGTCCTCGATGCGGGTGAGCTCTTGGAGGAGGACGGCGAGCGAGAGAATGTGGCTGTCGTAGTGGATCTGGAGTGAGCGGATGCCGGGTGTCAGATCGACGATGCCGGGAAGCCGCAGAGCCTCGAGCCGCGTCATCAGCACGTGGACACGAAAGCGCAGCTCAAGATCGAGAACGAGCGGCCCATATTCGACAAGCAGATATTTGTCGCCAGCACGTCGATAGACCACGCGGGGATGAGGTCCGGATGCCGGTCGCGTGGCGACGATGCAATCGTCGGGTCCGAGCTCGATGGCCTCAACGAGCGACGCGGTTGCGGGCGCGATCGTTGCGATCTCGCGATCCTGCTTCAGCTCGAGAGCGCGGGCCTCGGATGGAGAGAGCCGCTTGAAGCGCACCTCGTCGCCCGGCCGGAGCTGGCCGAGCTTCCACAGCTCGGCCTGGACGATGGTTGCCGGGCAGACGAATCCGCCGAGTGATGGACCGTCCGGGCCCAGGATGACCGGCATGTCGCCAGTGAAGTCCACGGCGCCGATGGCATAGGCGTTGTCGTGAATGTTGCTGGGGTGCAGGCCGGCCTCGCCGCCGTCGGCGCGCGCCCATTGCGGTTTCGGGCCGATCAGGCGCACGCCGGTGCGGTTGGAATTGTAGTGAACCTCCCATCGCGCGGAGAAGAAGGTCGCGATGTCGTCGTCGGTGAAGAAGTCTGGCGCGCCATGGGGACCGTAGAGGACACCGATCTCCCAAGCGCGGGTCAGCTCCGGGCGGAGCGCCGAGGCGAGCGGCTCGGAGGCACTGGCTGTCGCGAGCGCGCTATCGTTCGCGATATGCAGCACGTCGCCCGCCAAGAGGACGCGGCCGCCGTGGCCACCGAATTTGCCGAGCGTGAATGTTGCGCGACTGCCGAGGTACGCCGGGGCGTCGAAGCCGCCGCGCACGGCGAGATAGGCACGGGTTCCTGCTTCGGTCACGCTGCCGAGCTTCAGGACCTCGCCTGCCGTGACTGCGACCGGTTGCCAGAACGGCACTGGACGACCCGCGATGGTGGCCGTCATCTCTGCGCCTCCGATACAGATGACGGTGTCACAGTTGAACTCGAGCGTTGGCCCGGAGAGCGTTATCTCGAGTGCGGGTGCGCCTTCCCCGTTGCCGACAAGGCGATTGGCGAGGCGGAACGACAGGTGATCCATCGGCCCTGACGGAGGCACGCCGACGGCCCAGTATCCGGTGCGGCCCGGCCAATCCTGGATCGTGGTCTGGGTGCCTGGCGCCAAAACGTCGATGGTGCGCGCGTGATAAGGGAACGTCGCGAGCGTTTGCGTCAGCATCTCGCCATTGGCGAGTATCTCGGACGATGCCAGTTGGCGCAGATAATCGAGGTTGGTCTCGAAACCGCCGATCTCGGTGGCAGTGAGGGCGTCGCGCAGCTTTGCGAGCGCTTGCTCGCGCGTCTCCGCCGTGACGATGATCTTGGCCAGCATGGGATCGTAGAATGGTGAAATCTCGGCTCCACTTTCGACCCAGGTCTCGATACGCGCTGTCTTCGGCCAGGCGACGTGCGTGAGCTGCCCGGAGCTCGGGCGGAAGTCGCGGCCGGGGTTCTCGGCGTAAAGGCGAACCTGGATCGAGGCGCCCCTGGGCGTGATGCTGTCTTGATCGAGCGGGAGTGCTTCGCCGGCCGCCTGGCGGACCATCCATTCGACGAGGTCCGTGCCGGTGACCTCCTCGGTCACGCCGTGCTCGACCTGAAGGCGCGTGTTGACCTCGAGGAAGTAGAACTCGCTCGTGTCGCTGTCGTACAGGAACTCGACGGTGCCGGCGCTTTCGTAGTTGACGGACTTGCCGAGCTGGCGCGCCGTCTCCCAAAGCGCGGCGCGCGTCTCTTCAGCAAGGCCCGGAGCGGGCGTTTCCTCGATGACTTTCTGATTGCGGCGCTGGGCCGAGCAGTCGCGCTCGCCGAGGGCCACGACGCGGCCCTTGCCGTCGCCGAAGATCTGCACCTCGATGTGGCGGCCACGCGCGACGTACTTCTCGAGAAAGAGGCCCGGATCCTTGAAGTTGTTGCGTGCAAGGCGCTCGACGCTCTCGTAGAGCGGCGCAAGCTCCGACTGCGACGAGACGAGCTGCAGTCCGATTCCGCCGCCGCCTGCCGTGCTCTTCAACATTACCGGGTAGCCGATGCGCGCGGCCTCGCTTTCCGCTTCGGCGAGACTGCTTATAAGGCCGGAGCCTGGCGCGAGCGGAACGCCGGCCGCGAGGGCCAGCTCGCGGGCGCGGTGCTTCAGGCCGAAGGCGCGCATCTGATCCGGCTTCGGGCCGATGAAGACGATGCCGGCGGCCGCGCAGGCTTCGGCGAAGTCTGGGTTCTCGGAGAGAAAGCCATAGCCCGGATGAATGGCTTCGGCGCCGGTGGCTTTCGCGGCCGCGAGGATCGCATCGGTATTGAGATAGCTTTGTGCCGCGGGTGCCGGGCCGATGGCGACGGACTCGCGCGCTTGCGCGACGTGCATGGAGTGACGGTCGGCATCCGAATAGACGGCGACGCTGGCGATACCCATGCGGTCGAGCGTGCGAATGATGCGGCAGGCGATGGCGCCGCGGTTGGCGATCAGAACTTTCTTGAACACGTCAGGCGCCCTCCGGCCAGATCAGAACCTCGATGGGCGTCGGGTTGTAGGCATTGCACGGGTTGTTCAGTTGCGGGCAATTCGAGATGAGAACGATGACGTCCATCTCGGCGCGCATCTCGACGTATTTGCCGGGCGCGGAGACGCCATCGGCGAACGTCAGACCGCCGTCGGGCGTCACTGGCACGTTCATGAAGAAGTTGATGTTGTGCGCGATGTCCCGCTTCGAGAGCCCATACTGCTCGTTCTCGATGACGCCGAGCAAGAAGCTGTCGCGGCAGGCGTGCATGCTCTTCTTTTCGAGCGCGTAGCGGACCGTGTTGCTTTCCGTCGCGCAGGCGCCGCCGAGCGTGTCGTGGCGGCCGACGGTGTCGGCGGTTATGGTCATCAACGGGCGGCAGAGGTCGGACAACAGGATGGAGCCGGGGCCGAGGTAGACGTTTCCTTGCTCGCGGATGGTGTCGGTGGCCGAGTAGCGCTCGTAGGGATCGTCGGCGTTAAAGAAGAGCGTGTCGGCGGCCTGATTACCTTCGAGGTCGACGATGCGCAGCGTCTCGCCGCGCTTTACGACGTGCATCCAGTAGTCGCCGGCGAGGACGGTCTCGCGATGTGCCGCTGCGGCAGGAGCGAGCGTGCTTTCCTTGATCATTGTCGCGCTCTCCTCAGCAGCTACAACCGGCGTGGAAGATCCGGTTGTTCTCGTAGCCGCGGCTGTTCTCGGGCGCGGAGAGGCGGCAGGCGTCATCGGCGGCGGCGGGTGCGCCTTCGAGGATCTCGAAGCGCACGGATTTGCGTGGGTAGGTCGGGCTCGGGTCGAGCGGGTGTGGGCAGGTGTGGAAGAGCACCAGCGTATCCATCTCGAAGCGCAGCTCGACATCGGCGCCGGGCTTTGCGGCCGATGCGTCGAAGGCGAGCGTGCCGCTCTCGTCAGTCGCGACCTTGCTGAACCAGTTGACGTTGGCCGCGAGATCGCGCCGGCTCATGCCGTATTTCGCGGCTTCGATCAGGAAGCTGTCGCGGCCATTCTGGTACCAGTCGTTGCGGTGCGTCTGGTACGCCGCCTCCCCCCAACGGGCCTTGACCATTGCCTTCGTGCTCGCGCCGCATACGGTGTCATGCCAACCGGCGGTGTCCGAGACGATGGCGCAAAAAATGCGGCCCATGTCGGAATAGAGGCAGTGGCCCGTGGTCAGCTTGAAGGTGTGCTGGCACTTCAACGTGTCGGGCGCGTTGTAGCGCTCGAGCAGGTTCACCGGATTGTAGAACAGCATGCCGACGTTGGCGCCGCCGTCGAGGTCGGTGAGACGAAGCCGGTGGTTGCGACGCATGGTCAGGGACCAGTGCTTTCCACCCGGCAGGACATCGCTGTAGATCAATAGACTCACGTCGCTGCTCCTCTCTGCGGGGTGTCGTCCCCCGCTTGGTGAGTCCGGGCCGTCCCGGGTGAAAGAAGCCGCGCGGGGTCGTCCCCGGCGGATATCGGCGGCGCTAGTTCGGCGGTCCGCTGCCGTTGAGCGCCAACGGCTTCGCCGGATCAGCGCCCGGCAAAGGCTGCACCGTTTTCTTGGGCCAGACCTCGAAATCGCGGGTGACGCTGGCGCCGGATGCCGCCGCGACGACGTTGGCGCCGACCTCGCCAAGGGTCGCGCCGTAGCGCTCGAGTTCCTCGGGGCGATTGCGCGGCCGCTCGAAGGCGATGACACGGGTGCCGAGCCGGAACGCTTCCGAGAGATCGTGAGTGACCATCACGATGGTGAGGTTGTTCTCGTTCCAGATCTGGCGGATCAGCACGTGGATGTCGGCGCGAATGCCGGGGTCGAGCGCGCCGAACGGCTCGTCGAGAAGCAGGATTTTCGGCTTACGGTTGATCGCTTGTGCGAGCGCAAGACGCTGCTGCATGCCGCCTGAAAGGGCAGCGGGGTACTTGTCCTCATGGCCCTTCAAGCCGACAGCATCGAGCAGCTGCCGCGCCTCGACTTCGGCTTCGCGGCGCGACGAGCCGAACAGCTTGCCGAAGAAGCACGAGCGCTCGAACTCGCGACCGATCATGACATTGTGGAGCACGGTCAGGTGCGGAAACACGGAATAGCGCTGGAAGACGACGCCACGATCGGCGTCCGGCTCGGCCTTGAGCGGCGCGCCGTCGATGAGGATCTTCCCACGTGTCGGCTTCTCCTCGCCGAGCAGCATGCGAAGAAACGTCGTCTTGCCGCAGCCCGAAGGGCCGACGAGGGCCAAGAACGACCGCGAGGCGATCTCGAGCTCGATCCGCTCGAGCACGACGTGATCGCCGTACTCCTTCCAAACCTTGTCGAAGACGATGGACGTCATGCCGTGCGCGCTCCCGAGAACCAGGGGAATGCCTTTTGCTGCAGAAGACGCAGAGCGAGATCCATCAGGAATGCGAGCAGCGTGATCCAGATGACGTATGGGATGATGACATCCATTGCGAGATAGCGCCTCACGAGGAAGATGCGGTAGCCGAGACCGGAGTCTGAGGCGATGGCTTCGGCGGCGATGAGGAACAACCAGGCGGGACCCAGCTCGAGGCGTACGGAATCGATCAGGCGCGGCAGCATCTGCGGCAGCACGATGCGCAGGCCGATCTGCCAGGTGGACGCGCCGAGCGTCTGCGCCTTGATGAGCTGCTCGCGCGGAAGATCCTGCACGCGGAGCGCCACATCGCGGATGAGTTTCAGCGAAGTGCCGATGACGATCAGCGCGATCTTGGAGGCATCGCCGAGCCCCATGATGATGAACAGGATCGGCAGCAGCGCGAGCGGTGGCACCATGGAGGCCACTGCAACGACCGGCCCGAAGGTGGCGTTCATGACCGGCAGCAGCCCGATCAAGAGGCCGAATACGAGGGCGATCAGGGTCGATATGGCAAGGGCTACGAGCAAGAGATACATGCTCGACAGCGTGTCGTTCAACATCAGGTAGGCGCCGGTGCGGACATCGGCTTGGAAGGCCATGTGTTTGACGGCCTCGCCCATGGCGCTCAGGCTCGGCAGAAGCTTGTCGTTCGGGTTCTCGGCCAGACGTGCGGCCGAGCTCATGACGTATGCGATGAGAAGGGCCAGGAACGGCAAGGCCGCGAGCGCGATGGTCCAGGTTCTGTCGGGCTTCAAGTTCAACAGACGCATCGTGTCCTCGCGGCCTTGCCGTCAGTTTTGTTTGTGAGCCTTGGGGCGAAGCTCAGAGCTTACCGTCGGCTGCGGCCTGCATGTAGGTGGCGTCGAATCGGAACTTGATGTTGTCCTTGTCGCCAAAGACGCTCTTGTCCGCGAACTCGATGCCGATGGCGCCTGCGGTTTTGGCGTCCTTGCCGAGCAGTGCCTTATCGAACAGGAAGGTCGAAACCTTCTCTGACGTGGTCTTGACCTCGGGGCTGGTCGCGAATGCCACGGCGGCCTTCGGATCGGAGAAGAGCTGGGTCGTGGCGAGCTGCTCCTCATAGCCCTTGAGGTCGGTGCCAGAAGCCTTGGCCATGGCTTCCTTGGCGGCCGTTCCGTCGCTCATCGCCTTCATGGTGTCGTACCAGATGCCAACCAGCGCCTTGCCGAAGTTGGGATTGTCTTTCAGTACTTCTGTGTTGGCGACGAGCAGGTCCATGACCTCGCCCGGAATCTTCGATGTGTCGTAGACCAACTTGGCGTCAGGATTCTCGAGGATGCTCGAAGCGATCGGTTTCCAGGTGACGACGGCAGTTACGTCCGGCGTCTTGTAGGCCGATGCCAAGTCGGCGTCGGAGGTGTTGACGACTTTCACGTCCTTCTCGGCAAGACCGATGCTCTCGAGGCCGCGTGCAAGCAGATAGTGCGAGACTGAGAACTCGACCAGGTTGACGGTCTGACCTTTAATATCCTCGAGCTTGTCCTTCTCCTTGAGGATGATGGAATCGTTGCCGTTCGAGGTGCTGCCGGTGATGACGACCGTCGTATCGACACCACCCGCGGCCGGAATGGAAACTGCGTCCATGTTGGTCAGCGTCACGGCGTCGAAGGCGCCGGCTGTGTACTGGTTGATGCTCTCGACGTAGTCGTTGAACTGCTTGACCTCGATGTTGATGCCATACTTGTCGGCCCACTTTTTCACGATGCCGGAATCGGCGGCGTAGCCCCAGGGCATCCAACCGACGTAGATCGACCAGGCGACTTTGAAATCCTTTTTCTCCGCTGCGTGCGCCGCGGGCAGCGTGAGCGCGATGCTCGCCGCAGCCGCGATGGCACAACGAATGACCTTGGAGACGGACCGGTTCATGAAAAACCCCTCGTGCTGACCACTGACTGTCGTTCGCAAGGGGGGTCGACACGGACGGATGGCGCAGAACGCACGCGAGGAGGCCTTCCGTTCGAGAGCCGAAACTCCCTGCGGTGTAGGTCTCCCGGGCTTTTATCCCGCCGTGGCTTCGCCCAGGCGCGCGGCGTGGGCGAGAGAGCCTCTCTCGGACCAGCATCGCTGAGCGACCGGAACCCTAGAGGCGTTATACGGGATTGTTCTGCATGAGACGTGCCAAGCGAAATTCGCCGTTGTTTCCAGCGTTCTGACGTGGGCGATCACCAGCGGCTGCCGAATTTTTCGGCGGCTTGCCAAGATTACAGTCGAGTCGCAGCCAAAGTTGGGAATCTGCCTCGGATGCCACAGCCACTGCTGCAGCAACGGGCCTCACTTATGTTCTGATCGCCGGGATGCTGGTGCGAATTTTTCTCCCAAACCCGTCCGATTGTGGGCGCGCGTCGTGAGAAAATCCCAAAAAAAGTTGCTATGTCAGGTTCTTATTTCAATTCTTGATTGATTGCGGTTGGGCATTGCTGAGCGCTTGCGTCGTGCGTCAATCTGGCATATGGTATGTGGCATGCCAGATGGACGGACGGGAACGGCTTCGCTCATGCAAGACACCCGCACAAATATCGGCCCGATCGATGGCCCTGTCAGCCTCAAGGCGCGGGCCTACGATGCGTTGAAGGCCGCGATTGTGCGCATGGACATCTACGCGCCCGACGCGCAACTCCGCTTCGACGAGCGTGATCTCTCCGCCCGCTTCGGCGTCTCGCGCACGCCGCTGCGCGAGGCGCTCGCGCAGCTCGACAGGGAGCGTCTGGTCAAGATCGTTGCCCGGCGTGGCATCTTCATCGTGCGCAAGACCAAGGCCGAGATTCTCGACATGATCACGGTCTGGGCGACACTGGAAAGCATGGCTGCGCGTCTCGCGACGGAGGTCGCGAGCGAGGCTGAGATCAAGGCGCTGCATCGTCTCGTCGACCCGTACGCCCAGAACGATGTGCTCGCCGACATGGGCGCCTACTCGGACGCCAACATTCAATTTCATCAGGCGATCATCAAGGCCGGCGGCAATCCGCTGATCGGTGAGATCACCGACGGTCTGTTCTTTCATGTACGCGCCATTCGCCACCGCACGATCGGTGATCGCGACCGTGCGCGCCGCTCCATCGACGATCACTGTCAGATCGTTGCCGCGCTCGAAAAACGCGACGGCGAACGGGCCGAGCGTCTCGTGCGCGAGCACACGTTGAAACTGTGCGAGCACGTCGCCCGCAATGTCGACCTCAACTAGCTCGAAATACAAACATACTTTTGGGAGGCTCACCCGTGAATTTCTTTGCAAAAAAAGTGTCGACACCACCCGAGCAGGCGCCCGCTCAGACGGCGCCGGTCGCGGCACCCGCAGCACGCATCGTGCCTAGCTCGCTTCCGGCGGCGTCCTATCCGCTCGGCATCCGCAATCCTACTGCGGATGGCCCGGTTCCGGCGTTCGTACCGGCAACGTATCCGCTTGGAGTGCGCGCAACGGCGTCCGAGGAGCCCGAGTTGACCGACGGCTTTCACCTCGTCATCGACGCGCTGAAGCTCAACGGCATCGAGACCATCTACGGCCTGCCCGGTATCCCGATCACCGATCTTGGCCGGATGGCTCAGGCGGAAGGATTGCGCGTCGTATCGTTCCGGCATGAGCAGAATGCCGGCAATGCGGCGGCGATCGCCGGCTTTCTCACCGGCAAGCCAGGCATCTGCCTGACGGTGTCGGCTCCGGGCTTCCTCAACGGCCTCACTGCGCTCGCGAACGCGACGACCAACTGCTTCCCGATGATCCTGATCTCCGGCTCGTCCGAGCGCGAGATCGTCGATCTGCAGCAGGGCGACTACGAGGAGATGGATCAGCTCGCCATCGCCAAGCCGCTCTGTAAGGCGGCGTTCCGTGTTCTCCATGCCGAAGACATCGGTATCGGTGTGGCGCGCGCGATCCGCGCTGCTGTCTCCGGGCGTCCGGGTGGCGTCTATCTCGATCTGCCGGCCAAGCTCTTCGCGCAGACTATCGATGTGGTGAAGGGCAAGACGTCGCTCGTCAAAGTCATCGATCCTGCGCCGGTGCAAATTCCGGGCAAGGATGCCGTGAAGCGCGCGCTCGATCTGCTGAAGGGCGCCAAGCGTCCGCTGATCATCTTCGGCAAGGGCGCGGCTTACGCGCAGGCCGACGACGCGGTGCGTGATCTCGTCGAGAAGAGCGGCATTCCGTTCCTACCGATGAGCATGGCGAAGGGCCTCCTCCCGGACACGCACCCGCTGTGCGCGGGTGCGGCCCGCTCCAAGGTGCTCAAGGAAGCTGACGTGGTGATGCTCGTCGGCGCGCGTCTCAACTGGCTGCTCTCGCACGGCAAGGGCAAGACCTGGGGGGCGCCAGGCACGCAGAAGTTCATCCAGATCGACATCGAGCCGCGCGAGATGGACTCGAACATCGAGATTGCCGCTCCGCTCGTGGGCGATATCGGATCGTGCGTGACGGCGCTTCTCGAGGGCATCGACGGCTCTTGGAAGGCGCCTTCCGAATGGGTCGACGGCATCAAGGCCAAGAAGGACGACAATATCGCCAAGATGGCGAAGAAGCTCTCGCAGCCGAAGGTGCCGATGGATTTCCATTCGGCGCTGGCGCCGCTGAAGCAGGTCATCAAGGAGCGTCCCGACGCCATCCTCGTCAACGAAGGCGCAAACACGCTCGATCTCGCGCGCGGCGTCATCGACATGTACCAACCGCGTAAGCGTCTCGATGTCGGCACATGGGGTGTCATGGGCGTCGGGCTCGGCTTTGCGGTCGCGGCTGCCATCGAGACCGGCAAGCCGGTGCTCGCGGTCGAGGGCGACAGCGCGTTCGGCTTCTGCGGCATGGAGGTCGAAACCATCTGCCGTTACAACCTGCCGGTCTGCATCGTCATCTTCAACAACGACGGCATCTACCGCGGCACTGATGCCGATCCGACGGGGCGCGACCCGGGCACGACCGTGTTCGTCAAGGGCTCGCGCTACGACAAGATGATGGAAGCGTTCGGCGGCGTCGGCGTGAGCGTGACAACTCCTAACGAGCTGAAGCGTGCTGTCGACGAAGCCCTGAGCAGCGGCAAGCCCACTCTCATCAACGCGGTGATCGATCCGGCAGCCGGTACGGAAAGCGGCCGCATCGGCAACCTCAACCCGCAAAGCGCTCTCAAGAAAAAATAATCCGATCGACACGCGATCTCAAAGAAACCTGCCCACAAGGAGACTTGTATCCATGACCAAAGCACTCGATGGCATCAAGATCATCGACTTCACGCACGTGCAAGCGGGACCGGCCTGCACCCAACTTCTCGCCTGGTACGGCGCGGACGTGATCAAGGTCGAGCGTCCCGGTTCCGGCGACGTGACGCGCAACCAGCTTCGCGATATTCCGGAAGCGGACGCGCTCTACTTCACGATGCTGAACTCCAACAAGCGCTCGCTGACGCTCGACACCAAGAAGCCCGAGGGCAAGGAGGTGCTCGAGAAGCTGATCCGTGTGTCGGACGTGATGGTGGAGAACTTCGGACCCGGGGCACTCGATCGCATGGGCTTCACCTGGCAGCGCATTCTCGAGCTCAATCCGAAGATGATCCTCGCCTCGGTGAAGGGCTTCTCGGACGGTCACCACTACGACGATCTCAAGGTCTACGAGAACGTCGCGCAGTGCGCTGGCGGTGCCGCATCCACCACCGGTTTCTGGGACGGTCCGCCGGTCATCAGCGCCGCCGCGCTCGGCGACAGCAACACCGGCATGCATCTCGCGATCGGCATTCTCACGGCGCTTCGTCAACGTGATCAGACGGGCAAGGGCCAGAAAGTGGCCGTCTCGATGCAGGACAGCGTCTTGAACCTTTGCCGCGTCAAGCTGCGCGACCAGCAGCGTCTGGATCGCGTCGGCCACCTCGAGGAGTATCCGCAGTTTCCGCACGGCTCGTTCTCCGATGTCGTGCCGCGCGGCGGCAATGCGGGCGGCGGCGGTCAGCCGGGCTGGATTCTGAAGTGCAAGGGATGGGAGACGGATCCCAACGCCTACATCTACTTCACGATCCAGGGTCATGCCTGGGAGCCGATCTGCGATGCTATCGGAAAGCCCGAGTGGAAGACCGATCCGGCGTACACGACGGCAAAGGCGCGCCAGCCGCACATTGTGGAGATCTTCGAAACGATCGAAGCCTGGCTCGCAGACAAGACCAAGTTCGAAGCGGTTGACATCCTCCGCAAGCACGACATCCCGTGCGCGCCGGTGCTGTCGATGAAGGAGCTGGCGAACGATCCGTCGCTGCGCGCGAGCGGCACCATTGCCGAGGTCGACCACAAGGTCCGCGGCAAATATTTGACGGTTGGAAGCCCGATCAAGTTCTCGGATATGCAGGTCGAGATCACTGGTTCTCCGCTGCTCGGCGAGCACACGGAAGAGGTGCTGGCGGAGCTCGGCTACACCAAGGACCGCATTCAGCAGCTCCACGCGGCGCAAGCAGTTTAACCCCTAGTCGATTCCTCCCCTGGGGTACCTCGCGACGCCGCAAGGCGTCGCCTTTTTTTCTGGCTCGGATTTTCGAGGAGGTCCGATATGAAAACGACTGTCGATCTCGATGCGCTGGTCTCAGCGATGGGCGATGCGGTCGTCGTCAGCGACGTCGATGGCATCATCACGTTATGGAATAAGGCGGCGGAACGTCTGTTCGGCTACACGGAGGCCGAGGCGCTCGGCCAGTCGCTCGACATCATGATCCCCGAGCGCCTGCGCGAGCGGCACTGGGATGGCTATAGCGTGACCATGGAGACCGGCGTCACCCGCTATGGCACCGAGGTGCTGCAGGTGCCGGCTATCGACAAAGCGGGCCGCTCGTTCTCGATCGCGTTCACGGTGGCGCTGCTGCATGCACCGGATGGCAAGGTCTCGGGGATCGCGGCGGTCATCCGTGACGATACGCGGCGTTTCGAAAGGGACCGTGCACAGCGCAAGCGGATTGCGGAGCTCGAGCGCACAGCCAATGCCGCGGTCGCTTCGGTGCCAACTACTGTTATGCGTGGCGAAGCGACGGGATGTCCTGTGCGAGCGGCAGATCGAGGCTGAGAGCATCGATATGCAAAACGCGCCGGACTCCCAGTGGAACCTGGCGCGCTGCCTACTGCGGAACTACGAGAGTCAGTCAAAGATGCCTTCGCTGTGCTCATCGACGTAGGTGGCGAGGCCCAGCGTATGATCGCGGGCCAGCTTTTCGGCGAGCTCCGTGTCGCGCTTTTCGATCGCCTCTATGATCTTGAGGTGATCCTGGATCGACCGCTTGGCGCGGTCGTCACGTCCGATCGTGATCTGGCGGATGCCACGAACATGCAGCAGAAGGTTCTCCGTCATTTCGGCGAGAAGCGCTGATCCCGTCAGCTCGATGATCGTCTGATGGAAGCGGATGTTGGCGGCCGAGTACTCGCTAACGTGGTCCTCGGGTTTGTGCTTCTCGTTGAACTCTTTGAAGAGCGCTCGCAGGCGCGCGATGTCGACGTCGCTCGCGCGTAGCGTGACGAGGCGGGCTGCCATGCCCTCAAGAGCCGCCCACACCTGGATCATCTCGATGACTTCGCGCTTCGTCTTCTTGACGACCATGATGCCGCGGCGGGGCACCGACTTCACGAAGCCCTGCTGCTCCAGCATGGCGATCGCTTCGCGGACCGGCGTACGGCTCACGCCGAGGCGCTCGGACAGTTGGCGCTCGTCGATCCATGCCGGTTCGGACGAGCTGTAGATGTCCATGTTGATGATGGCGCGCTTCAGCGCATTGTAGGCCTTGGTCTTGTATGTTTCCTCGGGCGCAAAGGGTTTCAGGACGAGGTCCGGGGTCGTTGCCTCGCCAACCGGCCAGCGTGCTTGGGCTTGGGAATTGTCAGCCACGTATTTGTCTCCCAATGGCGTCGGATTTGTTCTCTGGCATACTATAGACCATAGGCGAGGTTTTTCCCACCACGGCCGACGGTTATTGCGCACGGAGGCTCGGAATCCCGACAAAATAGCCTGGGGCGACGTTGCTGCGCCGCCCCAGGCTTCCGAGCAGACAGGGGACTGTCGGCTTATCGTTGTGCAGTCGCCAATTGGCCGCTCATCACCATTTTTCCTCGATGGTCGAGAACGACGCCATTCTGAGCATGGTGGCGGCGGAGCAACGGCCTCAGGATGAAGACGGCGGTGAGGGCCGCGGTGATATCCATGGCGCCCATCATATAAAGCACGGTCGACCAGGTTCCTGTGGCTTCCATGAGTAGGTTGCCGAGAGGTACGAGCAGTGCGGCAATTCCTTTGGCGCAGTAGAGAACGCCGTAGATCTTGCCGATGTGCTTGGTGCCGAACGCGTCGCCGGCCGTGGCGCTGAAGAGGCTGTACACCTCGCCCCAGGCCAGGAAGACGATGCCTGAGAGGATCACGAATGCCCACGGGTTGTGGCCGAAGGTGCCGAGCGCGAGGATGCCGATGCCCTCGATCATAAAGGCGATAAACATCGTCCTCTCGCGGCCGATATGGTCGGAGATCCATCCGAACAGTGGCCGCGAGATTCCGTTCATGACGCGGTCGGCCATGAGCGCGAGCGGCAGTGCAGCCATGGTGAAGAAGTAGACGTTGACTGGCATTTCGCGGACGCCGAGATCCTGGGCGATCACGCCGAGCTGTGCGACTGCCATCAGTCCACCAGTCACCGTTCCGGTGAACATGGCCAGCATGACCCAGAAGACCGGGGTGCGCAGTGCCTCGCCGAGCGTATAGTCACGACGCGACTGCATGACCTGGTCGGAATAGACCGTCTCCCCTTCTTTCGGTGCCCGGAGGAAGCCAGCAACAAGGAGGATCGCAAGGCCCTGGATCAGGCCAAAGGTGAAGAAAGCGTCCTGATAGCCGCTGCTCTTGATCATGTTTGCGATCGGGATGATCGTAACGATCGTGCCGGAGCCATATCCCGCTGCCGTCAGGCCCGCTGCGAGACCGCGACGATCCGGGAACCACTTGAGTGCGTTATTGATGCAGGTCGCGTAAACCGCGCCGACGCCGATGCCACCCAGAATGGAGCCGACGTAGAAACCGGTGAGGGTCGTTGCATAAGAATTGACGACCCAGGCGACGCCGACGAAGAGACCGCCGATGAGCACGACGGTGCGTGGGCCGTACTTATCTACGAAGTGTCCGACAATCGGGGTGCCCCACGTCTGGACCACGACGAAGATCGTGAATGCAGTCTGGATCGCGGCGCGGGTCCAGCCGTGAGCCTGTTGGATTTCAGGTACGAAGAGTGTCCAGGAATACTGGATGTTGGATGCCGCGACCATACAAGCGACGCCGACGATGAGCTGTATCCAGCGGCTTGATGGGGGGTGCCCTTGCACCTCTGCGGGTGCACCGATAGTGGCCGACATTGACCGTCCCTCCTTCGTTCGAGCGATTCGTTCAGAGGAGTGACGATTCCCTCTGGGCTCGCCCTTTCTACAAAGATTTAACCGCGACATCCTGGTATATTGAATGCCAGATGGCAAGTCAGAATTCCGTCATGACGGGCTTGGGAGCGCTCCAAACGGCCAGATTTGACCGTTCAGCCCGCATCGTCAGATGCCGCCAGGGTTTTCAAATACAATGATAATTTGTCGCAGGCGAGCGCTAGCCGGAGGGGACGAAAAAAAATTGAAAATAATTCACCGGTGCCCTTCCGTCCGGGTTGGAGGGGGTTGAGCTAGGCCACTGTGGTCGTCGTCCGAATGGAGAGATTGCGTGCGTGTGTTGTCGAAACTTTTCCGGGAAATGTCTTTTCATCAGTAACTTAAGGCCGCCTTCGGTGGAAAAGGCGGCCTTCAATCGCGTGGTTCAGGCTGAGAAGTACAGCCAGGACAGGCGCTTCGGCTCCTTGGAGCCTTTGCGGCTGTAAATCTCCCCCAACCTTGCCGACAGGGCGGCGAAGAGCGCACTCCACGTAAAGCCGTCCTGGGTTTCGTGGCCTGAGGTGCGGCGCAGCAAAGTGGCGGTGCTCATCATTCGTCTCCTTTGATTTCGGCCTCGGCGCCCCATGGCGCGGGCTGCTCATGTGCTGGTATCTAGCATGCCAGACGCGTGTGACCAGATTTCCTACCGCATTGCAGCGATGCGAAAAGCGCATAACTCGCGGGTTCTCATGCGCAAAATGAGCGTGGCTGAATGTCACATCTTCAATTGACATACTGGTATTTGGTATGCCAGAGTTGATGTATGTCGCAGATGTGCTCGGCTCTTGCGCACGCGGTGGTTGGGCATTCGGGCTGCCCCGTCGCACCGACGGTATGGGGCGCAGACGAAGGAATGCAGACCAATGGGATCGCTCGCCGCAGGACGGTTAGGCATCGCGACGTTAAGCGACCGCGGCGGGTGCCCGGGATCCGAGGTGGCTGCCCTATGAACATGACCGGACGCAGACATTGATCCCTGCCGAACGCAACAAACAAAAAATACTCGAGGAGGAAACATCGATGGGGAAGGCGCTAGAGGGGATCCGCATCCTGGATTTCACGCACGTCCAATCGGGGCCCACCTGCACGCAGCTTCTGGCCTGGTTCGGCGCCGACGTCATCAAGGTGGAGAAGCCGGGTATCGGCGATGTGACACGCACACAGCTGCGCGACGTGCCGGACGCCGACAGCCTCTACTTCACGATGCTGAATCACAACAAGCGGTCGATCACTCTCGACACGAAGAACCCTACCGGTAAGGCTGTCCTCGAAGCGCTGATCAAATCCTGCGACGTGCTGGTCGAGAACTTCGCCCCCGGTGCGCTTGATCGCATGGGCTTTTCCTGGTCGCGCATTCAAGAACTCAATCCGCGCATGATCGTTGCGTCCATCAAAGGGTTCGGACCGGGACCCTATCAGGACTACAAGGTTTACGAGAACGTGGCGCAATGCGCGGGCGGCGCGGCGTCAACGACAGGCTTCGAAGATGGGCCTCCGGTTGTGACGGGCGCGCAGATCGGCGACTCGGGCACCGGTCTTCATCTGGCGCTGGGCATCGTCACGGCGCTCTATCAGCGTACGGTGACGGGGCGTGGCCAGCGCGTGGATGCAGCCATGCAGGACGGCGTGCTCAACCTCTGCCGCGTCAAGCTGCGTGACCAGCAGCGGATCACGAAGGGCCCGCTCACCGAGTATCCGCAGTATCCAAACGGCACGTTCGGCGAAACCGTTCCGCGCGCGGGCAACGCCTCGGGCGGCGGGCAACCGGGCTCGATCCTCAAGTGCAAGGGCTGGGAGACGGATCCCAACGCGTACATCTACTTCATCACGCAGGCGCCTGTATGGGGCGCGATCTGCAAGGTGATCGGCAAGGAAGAGTGGATCACCGATCCCGACTACGCGACGGCGGCGGCGCGCCTCCCGAGGCTCAACGACATTTTCGCGACCATCGAGGTATGGACCAAGACCAAGACCAAGTTCGAGGCGATGGACATCCTCACGGAATACGACATTCCTTGTGGCCCGATCCTGTCGATGAAGGAGATTGCCGAGGATCAATCGCTGCGCGACAGCGGAACCGTCGTCGAGGTGGATCATCCGGTGCGAGGGACATACCTCTCGGTCGGCAATCCCATCAAACTTTCGGACAGCCCGACAGAGGTGACGCGCTCGCCGCTGCTTGGCGAGCATACGGAAGAGATCCTGCGCGATGTGCTTGGGCTCGACGCGCAGGGACTTCGTGAGGTTCAGGCAAGCGGTGCTCTCGGCGAAAAGGTTCCCCTAGCCGCTGAGTAATTCCCGCCGCAAGCCTCGGCGGCGGGGATTGCTCTTCCCAATCTCCGCCGCCTCTTCGGTCGTATGACTCGAGCTCAACAGGAGACGCACATGCAGCTCCACGAGTTTCAAACGAAGCAGATCCTGTCGGATTTCGGACTGGCCTCACCTGACTGGGGCGTCGCGATCACACCGGAGCAAGCGCACGCTATTGCGGCCGGTCTCGATGCATCGCGCTTTGTCGTCAAAGCACAGGTTCCTGGCGCACGCCGTGGGCGTCTCACGGGCGCGCATCTGGTGAACTCTCCGAACGAAGCGGGCCGGACGGCGCGCGAGCTTCTCGGACAGACGGTCGAGATCGATCCGGCTCGCTCGCAGAGCCAGACCATCAAGCGCGTTTTGGTGGAGGCTGCCATCAGCACGGAGCGCTCCGTCGCGCTTCATCTTTTTGTCGATCCGTCGGCTGGGGGCATCGTGCTTTCGGCAAAGGATGCGATCGTGGCGGGCGAGGTTGGCGTACGCCGGTTGTTTCTCGGGACCGGCGAAGCCGTCTCTGCGGAGGATATCGCGCAGCTCTCGCTTAAGCTCTCCATTCCGGAGACCGTGGTTCCGGCCTTCGCGGATCTTGTCGATGGGCTTCTGCGTGCGTTCGTTGCTCTCGATGCGACCCGCATCGAAGTCGATCCGCTTGCCGTCCTGCCCGATGGTCGAATGCTGGCACTGGGGGCCCGGCTCACCGTCGACGACAACGCGCTGTTTCGCCAGCCGACGCTGCTCGCGCTCCGCGCCGAGGACGAGATCGAGGTCAAGGCGCAGCACCATCAGCTCAACTACATGCGGCTCGATGGCGACATCGGCCTCGCTGCAAACGGCGCCGGCCTCGGCCTCGCCACGCTCGACATGGTGCGTGCGGCCAAAGGCCAGCCGGCGAACTTCATGGACATCCGCACGACCGCGACCAGCCTCGATATCGCGCACGGGTTCGGGCTCATTCTCGACAATCCGAAGGTTCGCACGCTGCTCATCAACGTACACGGCGGCGGCATGCAGCCCTGCGATACCATCGCCGACGGTCTCGGCATTGCCATGCGCCGCACCGGGCGCTCGCTGCCGACGGTCGTGCGGCTGGCCGGCAACAACGCGGCGTTCGCGCGTACACGCTTCGAAAATTTCGGATGCCCGATCATCGACTGCCCCGACATGTGGACAGCGGCAAAGGAGGCCGTCGCCGCAGCACGCTAGTCATCTGCTTCTGCCGAACCGGCAACACTCCAGGAGGAGACCATGGCTATCCTTGTCGATCGCAATACCCGCGTCGTCTGCCAGGGCATGACCGGCTGGGCCGGCACGCATCACACGGCGAAGATGATCGAATACGGGACAGCGGTTGTTGCCGGCGTGACGCCAGGAAAAGGGGGGCGGACGCATCTCGGCTTGCCGGTATACGAGCGCGCGACCGAGGCTGTTCGTGAGACGGGCGCCAATGCCAGCATGATCTTCGTGCCGCCCGAGACTGCGGCCAAGGCCATGATCGAGGCGATCGAGGCCGAGATTCCGCTGGTGGTCACGGTGACGGAACGCGTGCCGGTGCTCGACATGGTGCGCGTTCTGCATGCACTTGATGGGTCGCGGACGCGGCTCATCGGACCCAACTCACAGGGCATCCTGGCGCCGGGGCTCTGCAAGATCGGCGTCATGGCGACGGGCAACGAGAGGATCGGCTCGGTTGGCATCATCTCGCGTTCGGCATCACTTGCGAGCGAGGTTCTAGCGCAGGTTTCGGCAGCAGGTCTTGGGCAGTCCACGACGGTGGGAGTCGGAGGCGACCCTGTGCACGGGCTCAGCATGAAGGATTGCCTCGAGATGTTCCTGGCCGATCCGCAGACAGAAGGCGTGGTGTTGATCGGGGAGATCGGCGGCATGGAGGAGCAGGATGTTGCGGACTACATCCAACAGGTGAAGCCGAAAATTCCGATCGTTGCGCTAGTCGTCGGTCGCTATGCGCCGTCCGAGCGGCGCATGGGGCATGCGGGTGCGCTGATGACGCGCGGGCGCGACACGGCGGCGGCGAAGATCACGGCGCTTGCCGAAGCCGGTGTCATTATTGCGCCGGGCCCGCATCTCGTCGGCGAGGCGATCGCAGACGCACTTCAGGCTGATGCAAGGCTGCGGCTCGCAGTCGGTTGAAACTCATTCCGAGGGGTGTCCCGCCGCAAAGCGGGGCTGAGACGGCAGATGCCGAACCCTATGAACCTGATCCGGATCATGCCGGCGAAGGGACGGAACTTCAAAGCGCCAGAGATGGTGTCCGCCCTCGCGTCATCCCGGATCGCTCAGGCAGATGGCAGGAGAGATCCATGAACGCACCTACCCGTCCGAAGCAACTGCAAGCCGCTCCCGACACCGTCACCACGGGGCCGGTCGCGGGCTCGCACAAGGTCTATGCGTCTGTGCGCGGGCGGCCTGACATCCGCGTGCCGTTTCGCGAGATCACGCTGTCCGATCCCAAGGAAGCGCCGGTGCGGGTTTATGATCCGTCAGGCCCCTACACGGAAACCAACGCGCGGATCGATCTCGCCAGCGGCCTGCCGCTGGTGCGAGACGCGTGGATTGCACGGCGCGGTTTCGAAGCCATCGCGGGCCGCGCGGTGAAGCCCGAGGACAACGGCAATGTCGGTGCCGATCGGCTGGTTCCGCAATGCCCGGCGCCGCGCGCCCTGCGTGCCGGAAAAACGGGGCAGCCTGTCACTCAGTTCGAATTTGCGCGGGCTGGTATCATCACCGAAGAGATGGTCTACGTCGCGCATCGCGAAAATCTGGCACGCGAGGCGGCGCTCGAAGGAGCGCGCGAGCAGCTTCGTGATGGCGAAAGCTTCGGCGCGTCGATACCGGAGCATGTGACACCCGAGTTCGTGCGGGATGAGATCGCGCGTGGGCGCGCGATCATTCCCGCCAACATCAATCATCCCGAGCTCGAGCCGATGATCATCGGTCGCAACTTCCTGGTGAAGGTCAACGCCAACATCGGCAACTCGGCGATCACGTCCGGGGCTGCCGAGGAGGTTGAGAAGATGGTGTGGGCGATCCGGTGGGGCGCCGACGCGGTTATGGACCTCTCGACGGGCCGCAACATTCACAACATCCGCTCCTGGATCCTACGCAATGCGCCGGTGCCCATCGGCACGGTGCCGATCTATCAGGCGCTGGAGAAGGTCGATGGAGATCCGATCAAGCTCGACTGGGAGGTGTTCAAGGACACGCTGATCGAGCAGGCGGAGCAGGGCGTCGACTATTTCACGATCCACGCCGGCGTGCGGCTTTCTTATGTGCCGCTCACCGCCACTCGCGTGACGGGCATCGTCTCGCGCGGCGGGTCGATCATGGCGCGGTGGTGCCTCGCGCATCACAAGGAGAGCTTCCTCTACGAGCGCTTCGACGAGATTTGCGAGATCGCGCGCCGTTATGACGTGTCGTTCTCGCTTGGCGACGGATTGCGGCCGGGCTCCATCGCGGATGCCAACGACCGGGCGCAGTTCGCAGAGCTCGAAACGCTTGGCAAGCTGACGCGCATCGCGTGGGACAAAGGCTGCCAGGTGATGATCGAAGGTCCCGGCCATGTTCCGATGCACAAGATCAAGGAGAACATGGACAAGCAGCTTCGCGAATGCGGGGAAGCGCCGTTCTACACGCTCGGGCCGCTCACGACCGATATCGCGCCGGGATATGACCACATCACGTCCGGCATCGGCGCGGCCATGATCGGTTGGTTCGGCACGGCGATGCTTTGCTACGTGACGCCGAAGGAGCACCTCGGGCTTCCCAATCGCGATGACGTGAAAACAGGTGTCATAACCTATCGCATCGCGGCGCATGCGGCGGATCTCGCCAAGGGGCATCCGGCGGCGAAAGTGCGCGATGATGCGCTGTCTCGCGCGCGGTTCGACTTCCGCTGGGAAGATCAGTTCAACCTGTCGCTCGATCCCGATACCGCGCGTGCGTTCCACGATGAGACGCTGCCCAAGGACGCACACAAGGTCGCGCACTTCTGCTCGATGTGCGGCCCGAAGTTCTGCTCGATGAAGATTACGCAGGATCTGCGTAAGGAGGCCGAAGCGCTCGCCGGGATGGAGGCGAAGTCGCAGGAGTTCCTGGATCGGGGAGGCAGCCTTTACGTGCCAGCGGCGGAGTAGCGGCGATGACGATCATCTGGAACGGCGCTGAGCAAGAGGTGCAAAGCCAGAGCCTGGCGGAGGTTCTGCGTGAGCTTGGCTATCAGGACGATGCGGTCGCAACGGCCGTAAACGGCACCTTCGTGCCGGCTCGGCAGCGGGGAACGCTTCTTCTTAACTCAGGCGACGCGCTGGAAGTGCTCGCACCGCGGCAGGGAGGCTGAGATGGAGGTCTATGGGACGAAGCTCGCGTCACGCCTACTGCTCGGGACGGCACAGTATCCGTCGCCGCAAGTGCTGGCTGATGCGGTGCGCTCATCCGGTGCGGAGGTGGTGACGGTATCGCTTAGACGCGAATCCGCACGCTCGCGCGCCGGCGACAGATTCTGGTCGATTGTACGAGGGCTTGGGGTGAACGTGTTACCGAACACTGCCGGATGCTACTCGGTCAAGGAGGCTGTCACGACGGCGCAGATGGCGCGTGAGGTTTTCGGCACCTCTTGGATCAAGCTCGAGGTGATCAGCGACTTCGATCTTCTCCAGCCGGATGTTTTCCAGCTTGTGGAAGCGGCGAGGATTCTTACCTCAGACGGTTTCCAGGTGTTTCCGTATACGACCGATGATCCGGGTGTTGCCGAGAGATTGCTTCTGGCCGGTTGCCAAGTGCTGATGCCGCTTGCCGCGCCGATCGGTTCGGGGCGTGGTCTCAACAACCCATTCGCGCTGCGGGTGTTGCGCAACCGTTTTCCGGATATCCTGCTTATCGTCGACGCCGGGATCGGGCTGCCGTCACATGCGGCTGCTGCGATGGAGCTCGGCTACGACGGCATTCTTCTCAATACTGCGGTGGCAAAGGCCGGAGATCCGGTGGCCATGGCCGAGGCTTTCGCCAAGGCTATCGAAGCGGGTCGCGCGGCTTATTTCGCGGATCCGATTCCGGCGCGCGATATGGCGGCGCCTTCGACGCCGCTTGCTGGAATGGCGATGCTGTCCTGAACTGGGCAGACTTTTCGCAGTCGCGAGAAAGCCTTGGCCCATCAGACACTTTGCCGCTCGACTGTGGCATGCCAAAATTGGTATACCACTGAAAACGAAAAACGCGGGAGGACACCATGAAAGTCTGCATCTACGGAGCGGGCGCCATCGGGGCGCATATCGGCGTCCTCATGAAGCTCGCAGGCGTGGATGTGTCGCTGATCGCGCGCGGCGCGCACCTTGCGGCAATCCGCGAGAATGGCCTGACGCTCGAGATCGGCGGCGAGACCAAGATCGCGCGTATGCCAGCTTCCGACAATCCCTCCGATCTCGGGCCGCAGGACTACGTGATCATTGCGCTGAAGTCGCATCAGGCGTGGGAAACGGCCGAGCAGGTGAAGCCGCTGCTCGGGCCGGAGACCGTCGTCGTCACGGCGCAGAACGGCATTCCGTGGTGGTACTTCTATGGCTTCGAAGGACAGTACGCGAACCTGCAGCTCGAGAGCGTCGATCCGGGTGGGCGGCAGTGGAAGGCGATCGGGCCTGAACGCGTAGTTGGCTGCACGGTCTATCCCGCGGCCGAAATCGTGTCGCCAGGTGTTGTCAGGCACATCTACGGCGATCGCTATGGGCTCGGTGAGCCGACGCGGAAAGTTACGCCGCGCGTGAAACGGCTCGCCGACGCGTTCGAAGCCGGCGGCTTGAAGCCGTCGATCTATCCCGAGATCCGAAACGACATCTGGCTGAAGCTCTGGGGCAACCTCTGCTTCAATCCCATCTCAGCGCTGACGCATGCGACGCTCGACGTGGTGGCGACCGACACCGGCACGCGCGCGGTAGCACGGCAGATGATGGAGGAAGCGGAGATCGTTGCGCGGCGGATCGGTGTGCATTTCCGCGTCAACATCGAGCGGCGCATCAACGGTGCGGCCTCTGTCGGCGCGCATCGCACGAGCATGCTGCAGGATCTCGAGAAGGGGCGCGCGCTTGAGCTCGATGCGCTGCTCACCGTCGTGCAGGAGATTGGCCGATTGGTTGAAGCGCCGACACCGACGATCGATGTCGTGCTGGCGCTTGCTCAGCAGATGGGGCGTGTTGCTGGCGTCTATCCCACGTTTCCCGAGGTTGTGCTCGACGACGACCGCGCAGTCGCGGTTCACTGAGTGGGTAAAGAGGGCGAGGCTATCCGCTGTTCGGCGAATTGCGGAAAGTCTCAGTCGTTATGTTCTACGCGTGGTTGGCGATCACGTCGTTCCACTCCGGGTGCTTCTTGTACTGTGCCTGCACATACGGGCACAGAGGGATAACCTTGAATCCCTTGGCGCGCGCGTCGGCGATCAGGTGTTCGACGAGCGCCAGAGCAACCCCAGTTCCGCGCAGGGTGTCGGGGGCTTCGGTGTGATCGGCACTGATCACATCTGCCGCGCGAACCGTGAAGGTCAGCTCCGCCTCGCCGTCCTTGCCCTCGACCGTCGCGGCGTAACGGCCGCCATGAGAGGTCGTTTCCTTCCGGATCGATATTGCAGTCATTCATGACCTATTCGTTTTGTTTGCGCCGTTCGCGATCATGCCCGCGTGGGCAGCGTGCTGTAAACACGTGATCGCTGCAAATCATGAAGAGCACTCCGGAACCATTGTCTTCTTGCCGCCGTTCCCAGCGGAAAGGAGGATGCCATGCCAAACACGAAAAGTCCTGAGCACGCGTTCCGGGTGGAGCACGGTAAGCGCGCAATCAGCCGCCGTTTTGACAATGATAATACGGACCTGGACCCGACGCGGCAGGAGGCGCCCGATAAAAACGAAGTTCCGGACCGGATAGGCCGTGCGGCGCCTTCGAAACGCCAACCTGGCGCTCTCGACGAGGAGGAATGACGCCTTGCGCCATCATCGAAATCCAAACTCATTTGTGATTGAGCGGTTGCCGTTCGCCATCAGATTGATGCTCGCTCACTTGTATCGTGCAGAACAACAGAACGAAATCGGAAGCGTGGCGGCACGAAGCGACAGGTCAAAGGCTGTCGTTACTTACGAAGCAACGCGCGGTTAGAAAGCCGCTTGAAGTAAGCTGTTCCTTTTACGATCGGCTCAGCTTTACAAGCCCGTCAGTCCGCGCGGGTTTGCTGTGGGCTTGGGTGCAGCGGTGCGATTGCTCATCCATGGCGGATAGATGAAACGCTCCGTATTGTAAGGCTCGGGAGCGATCATCGACAGCGGCTCGCGGAAATCCTGGATCTGGTAAAAGATGTGCGGCATGCCGAGCGATGGATCGCGCGTCACGACGGGGTAAGGCACGACTGCCTGCCAATCGGGATGATAACGGATTGTGCCGTGAACCGTGCGATAGATCATTCCCTTGAGCGCAAACGCTACTTTCTTGTTCTGCTCGAAATCTCCGGGCGGCCCCGATCCTCCGGCCATCGCGGCGCCAACCGCATAGTGGTGCAAATTGCTATAGGTTTGGCAGCCGATCGTCGGCGTGGAGCCTGCTCCGAACCGGGCTACGTAGCGCGCCTCGAACCGCTTGCCCATCTCATCGCGCAGGAGGCCGATGACAGACGAGACGATGACGCCCACGCTTGCTTCCTGTGCGATGTCGATGAAGGTGCGGTGCACGGCGCCGTATTGAAGATAGACGAGGCAGTCTATGGGCTTTGCGACGAACTGCCGTTGAAAGTGTGCGAGGTCGCCGGCGTAAAAATGGGTGTTGGCGAGCACGGCCGGGTTGGTGGCTCGCACTTCCTCGATCACGTCCCGCCATTGGCTGGTCGGGGTTTGCACGATCCTTGGGCCGAAGCAGACATTCCAGCCGAAGCTGCTTGCTGCCTTCGCCATGGCATTGGCGATGACGATGCTGTAAGGCGTCGACCCGGAAATAATCGCGAGACGATCCGAGCTCGGCGTCCACTGCCCGCTGTCTCGCAGCCAAGACAGGAATTTTATGAACCCTGGTCCGTACCAGTAATCCGCAGGGTCAGCCATAAAGCAGCCGAAATAGCGGTCTGGATCGCTCATCACCGTGTCGTGGTGCTGAAGCAGTGTGTTGGCATGGACGTAGATGATGCCGGCGTCGGCGATCGGCTCATACTCTGAGTTCTGTGCGCCGATGTTGTAGCCATTTACGATGGCGTGAACTTCGTGTTTCTCGATCAGCCATCGGGCAGCGGCAACGACTTCATTGGCTGTTTGGCGACATGTGTCCGCAAAGATCGGTTGAATGGGACGACCGAGGAGACCGCCGCGGGCGTTGATCTCCTCGCAGGCGAGGACGATGCCGTTCCTGAATTCTGCGCCATCTGCGGCCGACGGGCCGGTAAGCGGAATCATGCTGCCGATCGGCACAGGTTTCGTACGGTCACTCACGCGAGGCTTTGTCCTTCACTCAGGTCTTTGGTTATCCGTTGCATCGGAATGGTTGGGCTCGAAGAGCAGTTTATGCATCAGCACTCTGAGGCGCGGTGGGCTGACGGGCTTGATCAAAACCGGGACGCCAGCGTCGCGGATGCCGCTTATCACTTTTGGTTCCGCGTCCGCAGTCACAACGAGCGCAGGAACATCGTCTCCCACCGCGGCCCGTATCGCATTTATGACGTCGAGACCTGTGCGGGCCTGAAGATTGAAATCGGCGATAATGACTTTCGGGGTGACGCCAGCCTCTGAAACGAGCGCCAATGCTTCTTCTTCATTGGCGGCGGCGTGTACGTCAACGCCCCAGCGGCGCAGCAGCCGGACCATGGATTCGCGCAGGATCTCGTCGTCCTCGACGAGCAGCACCGGCGTTCCCGCAAATTCGCCTGCCACGGCTTCGCTGATGTCAGCCGCGAAACCAGTATCACTATGCCAAATGTTTCCGAGCGGAACCCATACAGAGAAGGCCGAGCCCTTGCCGAACCGAGAGCGCAACTTGATCGGATGCTCCAGCAGCTCTGCCAACCGGCGCACGATATTGAGCCCGAGCCCGAGTCCCTTCTTCTGTGCGCGGTTCTCGTCCGCCACGCGATAGAACTCGTCGAAGACGCGCTCTCGATGCTCTTCCTTGATGCCGCGTCCGGTGTCGACCACCTCTATTCGCAGCCCCCGGCCATCCTTGCGGCAACCGACCAGAACTCCACCCACCTCCGTGAAGCGGATGGCGTTCGCGACAAAATTGCTGAGGATGCGTTCCAGCAGCGCGCGATCTGTCGATACGGTTTTGTTCGGGGTTACGAACCTAAGTCGAATACCTTTCGACTGCGCCTGATGACCGAACTGGATTTGCAGGCGCTCAAAGAGATCCGCGAGCTGGAAGGACGTGATGCGTGGCTGGATCCGTCCAGCATCGAGCTGACCGATCTGAAGCAGAGCACCGAGGAGGTCTTCCATGATCGAGGTTGCCACGCTCATCGCGTGGAGCGTTTCGACTCTTTGCTCCTCGTCCTCTTCGCGGAGGCAATTGTAGATCAGGATTTTCAGTGACGCGAGCGGCTGACGAAGATCGTGGTTCGCCGCTCTGAGGAAGCGTGATTTTGCTTCATCGGTCGCTTCCGCCGCCTCTTTCGCCTCGCGCAGCTCCCGTTCATTGCGTTTCACCGCCGTGACATCGGTGAAGATGACGACCATGCCGCCGGTTGTTGGGATCGGCCGCTGCGCAACATGCATGAAATGACCAGTTGCCAGCTGGTAGTCGGCATCCTTGATTGCCGCGAAATCCGCGATCTTCTCGCGCGCCCAGTCCTCGGGTGTTCCTGGAATCACCCACTCGCTCGAATAGGCGAGCGCGGCGATATAGTCGTCGTACTGCATGCCGAGCGTGACCGGCAGGTCGCAGTTCCGACGAAAGCCTTCGTTGATGTAAATCAGCTGCCGATCACTCGACCAGATGAGGATGCCGTTGTCGACGACATCCAGCCCGGCCCATACAACATCAGTTATAGGATCGCTCGCACGCGGAGCACTGCTGTTGTCAGTTAGCGGCATCAGTGGTTCGGCCGAAGTGCGTGATCGCGTAATGGACAGCGCCTGACCGGTCCTGAATGTTCAGCTTCTTCATCGCATTTCCAAGATGAATACGAACGGTTTGGCTGCTCAGCCCAAGCCGTTCGGCGATGTTTTTCACAGATGCCCCGCTGCCGAGCAACGCCAGCACGTCACGCTCTCGCTCGGTGAGCTTGTCGAGATCGCGATCGCTGGGTGCCTCCTTCTTGCGAGCCGGTGGCGCGGAGGAGCGCTCGATGATCCTGCGCGGAAATGAAACCTCACCCGCAAGCACGCGCTCGAGTGCGCGTTCAACCTCGGCACCGTCTGCCGACTTTGGGATGTAGCCGATGACGCCCTGCTCTACGGCGCGGATGACGTGGTCGACATCCTCGTGCACGGACACGACAACGACCGGAACGTCGGGAAACTTCGTCCGCAATGCGCTCAGGCCGCCAAGCTCCTCGAACCCCGGCATCACCAGATCCAGCAGGATGAGACTGACGTCCGGATGCTCCTCCAGCAGCTGCGTGAGTTCGCCGAAGGTTTCCGCCTCGTAAGTCTCAAGCGTTTGGTCCAGTCTTCGCACAACGTGCTTGAGGGATTGCCTGACCACCCAATGGTCATCTGCGATAATGATCTTCATCCCTCACCTGCCAGTCCCCTTCGGACCGCCCTACGCGCGCTGTCGTATGCGTTACGTCTAGCGACATTTTTGATTCTGTTCCTGCGATACACGTCTTATTCACATTTCGCTTGCGCTTCTGGAGGCGGGGACGCCGCCTGATACGGCATCCAGATGTAGGGTACATTGTAACTTTCGCTGCTATCCATCATCCGTTGGGTTCACAGCCGGACATACGCTGCGCGTTAAACGAGGCATTTCATCTAGATACCTATTATGCCCTTCGTTGCGGCATGTTGCACGCATAAAAAGCTGCGCTTGCACTGCAATTTAGCAGTGCCTCGCGGCGCTCAATAAATTTTCCTCCTGGGCAAAAAAATCGATTGACGCTGCGTCGCAATATACGCAAACGTCTAGACGTGAGGTGTGTGGCCTTGCATAAATATCTAGCGCCGCGTGTCGCAACGATACGCTCCCTTCCGCATCCGGGAGACCTGACCAACATGGACTTCACCCGCCGAAAGGTTCTCAAGACGACTCTGGCCGTATCTGCCGCAGTCGGCATGCCTCACCTGTGGCTGCCGACCTCCAAGGAGGCCTGGGGAGCGACCCTCAAGAAGGGCGAGCCTATCAAGGTCGGCCTGCTGTTCTCTCTTACCGGCGCGCTTGCTGTGCCGGAGGAAGATTCCACCCTGGTGCTCCAGTACGCCTTCGACGAGATCAACGCGAACGGCGGGATCAACGGTGTGCCGGTCGAGCCGGTCATCGTCGATGCAAAGTCGGACTTCAATGTCTATACGGATAAGGCCAAGGAGCTCATCCTTCGCGAGAAGGTCATTGCCCTCTTTGGCTGCTACACGTCGGCCAGCCGGAAGGCCATCCTGCCGACGGTGATGCAGCGCAATCATCTGCTGTACTATCCGACCTGCTACGAAGGCGCCGAGTGCACGCAGAACACCATCTGCACCGGTCCGCTTGCCAACCAGCATTCGAAAGACCTGATCCCCTTCATGGTGGAGAAGTTCGGCAAGAAGGTTTTCTTCGTCGGCTCCAACTACGTGTGGCCGAAGGAATCGAACAAGAACGCCAAGATCTGGCTCGAGCAGGCCGGCGGCGAACTG
The DNA here is from genome assembly GCF_900117455.1 of Hyphomicrobium sp. CS1GBMeth3. Lineage (NCBI taxonomy): Bacteria > Pseudomonadati > Pseudomonadota > Alphaproteobacteria > Hyphomicrobiales > Hyphomicrobiaceae > Hyphomicrobium > Hyphomicrobium sp. CS1GBMeth3. Next base: position 1,231,078 of record NZ_FPHO01000003.1, on the reverse strand, counting down.
CTCGGCGAGGAATACATCCCGCTCGGCAGCTCCGAGTTCGGGCCAGTTCTGAACAAAATCCGCGACACCAAGCCCGACTTCATCTTCTCGACGGTCGTCGGAGCGTCGGATATCGCGTTCCATAAGCAGTTCAAGCAGGAAGGCTTCAAGGTGGACTCGATGCCGATCGCGTCGCTCACCACTGGCGAGATCGAGACCCGCGCGATGGGCGCAGAATTCGGAGCGGGGCATTTCCTCTCAGCGCCGTACTTCCAGACGCTGGACAATCCCACAAACCAGAAGTTTGTCGAGGGCTTCCTCAAGAGCAAGTACGGCAAGAACGGCACGACACACTACAACATGGAAGAGACGTACCTCTCGGCTTACGTCTTCAAGGCCGGCCTGGAGAAAGCTGCGGCCGCCGTGGGTGTCGAGAACGTCACGCCGCGCGCCATTCGTGATCACTCTGGCGGCATTCGCATCGAGGATGCGGTGTCTCCCGAAGGGCTGATCTGGATCGACGAGAACAACTTCAACACCTGGCTGAAGCCGAAGATCGGCCAGTGCCAGGCCGACGGCACCTTCAAGATCGTGAAGTCCGCCGAAGAGCACGTCGCTCCGGATCCCTACTCGATTTATCCCGACATCGGCACTTGCACGAAGGATGGCTTGAAGGCCTCTGACGGCAAGGTCCGCACGAACGTCATCTGACAACGCAGCGGGGCCTGCGCCGCCTGGCACTGCAGGCCCCGTTCCATCGAGCTGAGCCGAGCTGAATGCAGACTCTGCCGAGGGTGGCGGATGAGCGGCCGACTGCGCTCTGTCCGCAAGGAAAAAATTGCAATGGATCTAGGTTCGCTTCCGAATGCGCTCATCCTCGGTATCAGCATCGCCAGCATCTGGCTCATAGCGGCGCTCGGTCTGACAATCATCTACGGCACCGCCGGCGTGATCAACATGGCGCATGGCGAGTTCATCATGCTCGGCGCCTACAGCACCTTCATGCTGCAGGCCTACCTTGGGCTACCCTTTCTTCTCTGCATTCCTGCATCGTTCGTGATCGTAGCGCTGGTCGGACTCGCGATCGAGCGTGGGCTCATTCGATATCTCTACAATCGTCCGCTCGATACGCTGCTCGCAACCTATGGCGTCTCGCTCGTGCTGATGCAGGGTGTGCGGCTGATTTTCGGTAGCGACCCGAAGTTCATTGCGGCGCCCGCGATTTTCTCGAGCAATATCGAGATCGGGCCGGTGTCGATATCCACGTTCCGGATCTTCATATTGCTCGTCACGGCCCTTCTGGTGCTCGCGCTGTGGTTTCTTTTCTACAAAACGCGGTTTGGCGTTCAGCTGCGCGCTGTCGTGCAGAACAAGGAGATGGCCGCCTCATTCGGGATCAACTCCGATCGAATTTACATGATGACCTTCGCGCTCGGCGCCGGATTGGCCGGTATTGCCGGCTCTCTCTTCGGCGTGCTCGCAATCGTGCTGCCGACCATGGGTCTGAGTTACGTGGTGCAGGCCTTCCTGATGGTGGTCGTCGGCGGTGGGTCTCTGGCGGGCACTGTCGTGGCGAGTGGCGTGACCGGCGAGCTGCAATCCGTGTTCGCGTCGTTCACCAACGATACCTTCGCGCGCTTCATCATCTTCGTGTTGATCGTCGTGTTCCTGAGGTTCAGGCCGCAGGGTCTCTTCGCGCAAGGGGGCGTGAGACGATGAAACGAATAACGCGACACGATCGAGGGGCCACTACGTGATGGACAACATCTACCACAACAAGACGGCGCAGTGGCTGACCTACACGGCATTCTTCGTTGCGATCGGAGCTATCCCGCTCATGGTCGAGGATGCCTTCCTGCTCAATCAGCTGGCAACCTACGGCGTCTTCGGCATGCTCGCATTGTCGATCAGCCTGTGCTGGGGCTTCGGCGGCATCCTCAATCTTGGGCAAGGCATTGCCTTCGGGCTTGGCGCTTACGGCATGGCAATGACCATGCAGATGCAGATGCAGACGGACTCGAATCCGATCCCGCCGTTCATGTTGAACAACGGCCTCGACAGCCTGCCGTTTCTCTGGATGCCGTTTCAGAATACCGCAGCCGGCCTCTTCCTTGCGGTTGCCGTTCCGACCTTTTTTTGCGCGCTCTTCGGCGGGACCATGTTCCGCGCGCGAGTGTCGGGCGTGTTCTTCACCATCATGACGTTGGCCATGCTGTCGGCGTTCTACACGATCGTTCTCGACCAGCAGCCGTACACGGGTGGCGCCAACGGCTTGACGCCTCCGTCCGCATTTCAGATTGCGGGCTACGAAGTCGATCCCTACAGCCCGGCGGCATACTGGATCGTGTTTCTCTGCCTTTGCGCGGCGACCGTGCTCGCGAAGCTTATCACGCAAAGCTCCTTCGGATTGGTCACGCAGGCTATCCGCGACGATAGCGAGCGTGTGCGCTTCCTTGGCTACAACGTCGCCGGCTACGAGACCATGATCTATACGATCTCGGGCCTGATCGCCGCGGTCGCGGGCTGTTGCTGGGTTCTGCTTGTCCAGTATGTGTCGCCGGCGCAGCTCGATGTCGGCTTCAGCATCTCCATGGTGATCTGGGCAGCGATCGGCGGACGTCTCTCGCTGCTTGGCGCGATGATCGGTGCCTTCATCATCCAGGGCGCGCAGAGCTACCTCGGCGACGCGTTTCTCTCGACCTGGCTGCTGCTTCTGGGCGGCTTCTTCATCGTCGTCGTGCGCTTCCTTCCCAATGGTCTCGCGAGCCTCGTCGAGCTTGGTCTCGGGTTGTTGAGCTCGAAGATTGGCGCAATGCGAAAGGGCTATGGCGCTGTCGCGCCCGTGTCCGCCGAGCAGAAGGGGGCATACCGATGAGTGGGCTTCTCGAAATCCATAACCTGTCGAAGAGCTTCGACGCCACCAAGGTGATCAACGATTTCAGCATGAGCGTTGATGAGGGGACGATCTGCTGTCTTGTCGGTCCGAACGGTGCCGGCAAGACGACAACGATCGACCTCATCACGGGCCGTGTGAAGCCGACCTCCGGCCAAATCCTGTTCGCCTCAACCGATATCACGGGGCTGGAGGAGCATCTCATTGCGCGCGCCGGCATCGGGCGCAAGTTCCAGGTTCCGGCGGTGCTTCGCGACATGACGGTGAGGCAGAACCTCGAGGTCGCCTACAGCCGAGAGACAAATCCGCTGTGGAACATGTTCAAGTTTCGCCGGGCCGGGCTCAAGGAGAAGCTTGGCGAGGTTGCGACGATCGCTGGCCTCACCGAGCGTCTCGACATCCGAGCCGGAATTCTGTCGCACGGTGAAACGCAATGGCTGGAGATCGGCATGGTGCTGATGCAGGAGCCGCGTCTCATGCTCATGGACGAGCCGATCGCCGGCATGACGGAAGAGGAGATAGAGAAGACCGCGCGCGTCTTCAAAGAGCTTCGGAAGACGACAACGTTGATCGTCGTCGAGCACGACATGGGTTTCGTGCGTGAGATCGCCGATGTCGTGACCGTTATGCATATGGGCGCGCTGTTGGCTCAAGGGAGTATCGCGGCGATCGAAGCGAACCCGCGCGTGCGCGATGTTTATCTCGGCGAGCAGGAGGCGGCATGAGCACCCTTCTGGAACTCAAGAACGTCACGTCGTATTACGGCGCGACCCCGATCCTCAGGGACTTCTCCTTCGAGCTCAAGAATGGCCAGTGCGTTTGCGTTCTGGGCCGCAACGGTGTCGGCAAGACGACGCTGATGCGCACCATCATGGGCCTCACCGACAGGTCGACCGGCGCGATCAGCATCAACGGCAACGAGCTCGTAGGCAAGCCGACACACGTCCGCGCCACCTACGGCCTCGGCTACGTGCCGCAGGGACGCGGCATTCTCTCCGACTTCACGGTGCGGGAGAATATCCTGCTCGGCACGTTCGCGCGCACCGATAACGTATCGGAGATTCCAGACATATGTCTCAGGATCTTTCCGTATCTCCGCGAGAACCTTGATCGACGCGCTGGCTTGCTATCAGGCGGCCAGAAGCAGCAGCTTGCCATCGCGCGGGCCCTTGCGGTCGATCCGCAGATTCTCCTCCTCGACGAGCCGACCGAAGGCATTCAGCCGAACATCGTGCACGAGATCGGCGAGATCCTGAAGATGCTGAACCGGGATCTCGGCATCAGCCTGATCCTGACGGAGCAGCATATCAAGGTCGCGCGAAAGCTCGGAGATGCGTTCGTGATGGTTGATAACGGTCGCGTCGTCGCTCGCGGCCCCATCTCGGAAATGACTGACGAACTCGTTGAGCGGCACATGACGATCTAGGGAGCGGGGCGGCAGGGAACGGCACTCGTTCGGGATTGCTCGAGCCGGTGAGTGCAGCAGGAGTTGATACGAGCTCGAGCGCAAACATACGGAGGACGAATGATCTCAATTCCGAAAAAAGGTACGCCGGAGCGGGAAGAGCTCATCCGCCAGCACTGGGAATGCGTCGAGTCCATGAAGGGCGTCGCCGGGTTTTCGGTGCTGAAGTGCGAGACGCCTGGCGATACCACGGTCTTAAGCGGCGGCGTTCACGAATATCCGCTGTTGCGTCGTGTGCTGCTGCGTATGCGAGGCGAGTCGCCGAAGGGCAAACTCATCGTCATCTGCACCAAGGTCGACAAGGAGTGGCGCATCGGGCGTCTTTCCGGAATCCGCGGCGTGCCGCCCGTGTTCGTCAACGACAAGGTCTACACGGACGAGCAGGAGATCCAGCACGACATCTTTTTGATGCGTCTGGACGAGCTGCCCGAAACGGCCGGCATGCCCGAGCACTACCATGATGGATGGAAGCGCCGGGACGACAATTGGCCGGTGACCTGATCTCGCTCGGCCAAGGCTAGGGCGCGCGGGCGCCCCGGTTCAACAATGAGAAAAATCCCTGCCACGTCTTCGCTCGGGGACGTGAACGGCGAGGCTGTGCGCGGGGAGCCTTACAAAATCGGAGACTACCATGTGTGCCATGAGGCTTACGGGATACGCGGACAAGTTTGGCGTTCACCCCGGCGATAAGATCAAATTCTACATCAATTGCGATGGCCCGTCGGAATTCAAGGCCGAGGTCGTTCAGATGATCCACGGCGACACCAACCCTCGCGGCCCGGGCTTCATCGAGAAGCCGATCGATGCGACGGTGGCTGGCGTCTACAAGGGCCGCAAGCAGATCATTCATGGCGGATCATACGGGTACGTCGCGGACGCTCCGCAGCTCCACGTCGATAGCTTCACGCTTCAATGCTGGATCTGGCCGACAACGCCGAAGACACACCCGCGCTACTGGAAGCACGGCGCCCAGGGGCTTGTGACCAAGTGGATGAACGGAAAAGGTTACGGCCTCTTCATCAGCGAAGAGGGCTTCGTCGAGCTGCGCATCAACGAGCACAAGATTACGACCGGCGTTCCGATCCGCGACCACGCCTGGCATTTCGTCGCCGCGAGCTTCGATGCTGCAACGGGTGAAGTGGTGCTCTACCATGAGCCGCAGATCGTCTACGCGCTTGATCCCGTGATCGAGCCGGTCAAGACCGCGATCAACACCAAGGTCATTAACACCGCTGCTCCCGTCGCGCTCGCGGCCTACGTCGACAAGATCGACGACGATCCACTGGGCAAGTCCTCGCTGCCCGCAGGTGTGTGGTTCACCGGCAAATACAACGGCAAGATCGATAGTCCGCGTATCTGCAACAAGGCTCTCAATCGCTTCGAGATCGAGCAGATGAAGGGTGGTGCACAGCCGGGTCTGACCGAGCGTCGCAACTCCGGTCCGACAGGTGCGCTGTCTGAAGCCATCGTCGCCGCGTGGGATTTCTGGGATGGCATCGACACCATCACGGCCAAAGACAACGGGCCGTATCGCTTCGACGCTCAGTTGGTCAATTGTCCGACACGTGCTCTGACGGGCTATAACTGGTGCGGTCAGAACTTCGATTGGAAGTATGCGAAGAAGGAATACGGCGCGATCCACTTCCATGACGACGATGTCGACAATGCCCGCTGGGAGGTCGATGTCGAGTGGGACGTTCCGGCCGACGGTATCAAGAGCCGCTTCTACGCGCTGAAGCTCACGACCACAGAAGGCGATGAGGATTACATCCCGTTCTGGGTCGTTCCGAAAATCGGCCAGGAGCAATCCAAGATCGCCGTCATGGTGCCGACCATCAGCTACATGGCGTATGCCAACGAGCATGTGGCGTGCAACGCTGGCGGCGCGGAGCTGTTCGTCTACCGCGTGCCGATCATGCAGCACCAGAACATGTTCCTGGCCGAGCATCGCGAGTATGGCGGCTCGATCTACGACACGCACACCGACGGTTCGGGCATTTGCCTCTCATCGCGGCTGCGTCCGATCCTCTCGATCCGGCCGAAATACGATCACTTCCTCGCGCAGGCGCCGTGGCAGTATCCCGCCGATCTCCATCTGATCTACTGGCTGGAGACGATGGGCTACGAGTATGATGTCATCACCGACGAGGACGTCACGTATGACGGGCTTGCGCGACTCGAGAACTACAACGTCATCATCACCGGCTCGCACCCGGAGCATAATTCGGGCACGCAGCTGGACGCGCTGCACAACTACACGCAGCGCGGCGGACGCCTGATGTACATGGGTGCGGACGCCTGGTACTGGGTCCACTCCTTCCATCCGGCTTACGACAAGCTCGGCCGTGGTGTCGTCACGGAGATGCGCCGTTGCGAGTCCGGCATCCGCACCTGGCGCGCGGAGCCGGGCGAGTACTACCACCAGGGCACCGGTGAGCTTGGTGGCATGTGGCGCTACCGCGGTCGATCGCTCTACTCGGTCGCGGGCGTCGGCATGACGAACGAAGGCTTCGACGTCTCGACCTACTACAGCCGCACTCCGGACAGCCTTGATCCTCGCGTGGCCTGGGCTTTCGAGGGCATCACCTATGACGAGCCGATTGGCAACTTCGGTCTTGTCGGCGGCGGTTGCGCGGGCCTCGAACTCGACATCGTCGATGTCACGCTCGGCTCACCGCCGCACACGCTTGCGGTGGCGACGTCGGCCGGACGGCACACGGAAGCCTATCTCCTCGTCATGGAGGACTTCGGCTTCAACCAGCAGGGCCTCGACGGCACCACGCATCCACGCGTACGTGGCGATGTTGCCTTCCACGAGACGCCGAATGGCGGTGCGTGCTTCGCGTTCTCGTCGATCGCTTTCTGCGGCTCTCTGCCGTGGAACAACGGCCAGAACAACGTATCGCGCCTCGTGAAAAACGTTCTCGATCGCTTCTCGAAGGACGGCCCGCTGCCGCCTCCGCCGGCGGATGCGGTCAAGCATCGCGGACGCGCGGATTACGAATCCCCGGCCCTTGCCTCTCAAAGCTGAAGGCGGGGTCCCACGATGGTGCCCACGGATCTCTCCGTGGGCACCATTCCCGTCGGACGTGCCAATTGGCAGCTTGGAATAGGGGATCGCTCGTATGCTTCATCGGCCCGATCTCGGCTTCTATGACGAAGGCCAGGATCTTTCGAGCATCGATTTCTATGCCAAAGCACTTGGCAGCTTTGGCGAGGCTCGTGTATTGCCGCCAACTGCATTCCGCTCACTCCAATTCAGTCTGCTTGAAGACGAGATGATCTGGACGCGGGATTGGACAGCCGTCGGCTGCTCGGATGAGATTGCCGAAGAGGGAGACCTTCTGCCGTTTACCGTCGGTATCCACGGCATCCATGTGCAACGCGTAGGCGGTGCGTTCAAAGCGCGCTTCAACAAAGCGCAGCACGGCGGCTGCCGTGCGATTCCGCAGCAATGCCAGACGGGCAAGAAGACCAAATGTTCTTTTACGTCGTGCGGCTACAGCCGGGATCGCGATGCCATTCCCGCACGCGACCTCGGCGACGATACGCCCGAGATGCAACAGTATCTCGGCCTCCGGCCGGAGCGGTTGCTGACGGCTCATGCCGATACCTTCGGTCCGCTTATCTTCGTCAATCTCGATCTCCAGCCGGTTCCGAACGGCGTGGCGTTGGCGGAGCTCAATCGAGCGGGGCGCTTTTTCGAAGGTTCGGCGCACCGCGCAGCAGCGGGAAAACTGGAATTTCCTGCGAACTGGAAGCTTCTTGGCCAGCACCTCGCGGCGGGCGAAACGATGTCCGAAAGCGACGATGGGTCGTGGCTCCTCGCTCGCAGCTCTGTCGACGGGCGGTCGGCTGACGTCGCCTGGTTGTTTCCCAATCTCGTTCTGATCCGCGCGGAGCGCGTGACTTGCGCCATCGTCCTGCAGCACACGGCGATCGGCCAAACGCTTTGCCGCTACTTCGTCTACGGGACGGCGGGCGAAACCTCTTCCGCCTTCTGGTCCCGGGAGATCGGGCGTCGCGCGGCGAATGCGGCAGCAGATCATCACGCGACGGTGCGTTGGGGGACGAACTTTCGTCCTGAGACCAAAGGCGCTGCGCTTCCGCTGCAAGCCAGTCCTCAAGGACTGTGGATGCAGCGCTTGCTCGCCCGCCGGGCGGTGCAGGTGTCGAACGGACATTTTCCGCAGCCCATCTTTCAGCACGCCGGAGGTTGACCGAGATGCTCTCTTTGAATTTGACCGTCGACGCAACATCCGCGCTCTCCGATGCGGTCGAGGTTTACGCACGTGGCGAATTCGTCGAAGCGTTCGGATTGTTCTGCGAGCTGGCCGAGCAGGGTGACGTTGATGCCAAAGCTTGGCTTGCCGCCATGTATGCCAATGGCGAGGGCGTCGCAGCGTCGCTGTCGAAGGCTGTCGAGCTCTATCGCGAGAGCGCGGAGGCGGGAAACGTGCTGGCGCAAACAAATCTCGGCGCGATGCTCGCGATGGGGCAGGGCGCGCCGCGCGATGAGGCCGAGGGGGTCATCTGGCTGACCAAGGCGTCCGAGCAGGGCGATCTGTTTGCGCAATACAATCTCGCGACGCTGTACTCGAAAGGCGAAGGGATTCCTGGCAATCAGGAGCTTGCAGTCAAGTGGTATCGTGTGGCTGCAGAAGCGGGCCACTACCCCTCGCAAGCGCGGCTCGGATATTTTTACGCCAACGGCATCGGCGTGAAGCAGGATCGCGTCGAAGCCTATGTCTGGCTGTCACTCGCCGCGCAGCACGGAGTTGGAACTGCGTTAAGTGCGCTCGAGGCGATCGTCTCCCAGATGTCCGCGGACGAAAAGTGCCGAGGCGCCGCGGCGGTGGAGGCTTGGCGCTCGCGCACACCGGACGCGTCGAGCCACGCTCGCCTTCACCCCAAGCCGGCGTGACGCGCGATGGTCTTCAGCCCGCAGCAGATCAAGTTCGAGCTCCTGAGCTACATCAAGGAGTTTGGCGGACGCCCCGAAGAATGGTGTGTCGGCTGTGCGGTCGACGCTCAAACCGCGATGTTCGAGCGCGAAGGCGTAGACCGCGAGCGGGACATTTGGGTCTGGAAGCCCGCGCTGTCGCCGAACGCCGCCCATATCGTCTTCCGATACCTGACGGAGCAGCTGCACGTGCCGGTCGCAGAAAGCGCGACGCGGGGCGCCAGTATTTTCCTCTTCAAGAGGATGCCCGGCTGCTGAGCGCCAAGAGGGGCAAAGAGGCCCCGTGCTGCACACAAACCACGCAGTGGGTTATAGCCGCAACAGCTAGCTGCGAATTCCTATATCGAGATACTTTGTCTAGATATAGACTCTAGAATCTCATCTAGACTAAAGTTCTTAGTCTCGGAACAGGGGTTTTTGACCAATCATGTCCTCGATCAAACTGTCCTTCATGGCTGGCGTTCTCGCATTGAGCGCCGTCGCCTCGCCCGCAGCCGCCAGCGATCCGTCTCCGCCCGCTCCGCTGCCCTTCGACATCTCGTTCGGAACGAAGATCGCAAACGAATACAATTTGCGCAGCGTTTCGCAGACGCGGGACCGCCCAGCTCTGCAAGGCTATGTCGAGCTCACGCTCAAGAACGGTCTTTATGCCGGCGTCTGGTCCTCGAACGTGGACTTCCAAGGCACTGATCCCTACGCCGAGTTCGATTACTACGGCGGCATCCGTCGTACGTTTGACCGCCTCTCGCTCGACGCTGGGTACGTCTACATCGACTATCTCGGAGAGAATCCGGGTCACGAGCTCGATTTCTGGAAGGTCTACGGCATCGCGAAATATGCTGTCTCGGACGATCTTACGGTCGGCGCCAACGTTTTCTGGACGAGTTCTTTCATCGGCTACAACGGCATAGACGGCACGCACTCCTCGCTGTTTGGCCGACTGGCGTTGCCGGACTTTGGCCTGCCGCAGGGCGTCGGCTCGTATGTGTCGGCCGAACTCGGCAAGCAGTGGGTCAGCGACGACTTTGCGCCCGACTACGTATATTGGAACGCCGGCTTCGGCCTGACGTACAAGGCCATGACGCTCGACCTGCGCTACACCGGCGCCGATATGTCCGATAGCGAATGCGCCGCGTTCATCGGTCAGCGCGACTCGTGTGGTGACCGCTTCCTGATCAGCCTCTCGTTCGACACGTCTCTTAGCAAGCTGCCGTAAAAAGCGGGGCCTCTTGGCGAATGCCGGCAGGTGTCCGGCGCTCGCCGAGAGGGGTGCCGGTCTCAAGAGCCTAAAGATCGGTGCGCGTTGCGTTGAGGATGCGAATGATTGCGCTCGATACGATCATCGGAAACTCGAAGGATATCGATCTGGCAGATCGGCTGCATAAGCTCGATCATGACGGTAGGGTCGAGTGGATACTGATGAAGACCGCCGACTTCGGCCGGCGACGTCTTTTGTCGGTCACGGATCGCGGGTCTCAGTGCGCGATCACCCTGCCTCGCGCGGAGCGCCTCTTCGACGGCGCCGTTCTCATGCTCACCGAGGATCGAGCCATCGTCGTGCGGGCGGAGCCTGAGCGCTGGCTCGAATTCGGAGTTCGCGATGCGGCCGCTGCCCTTGAGCTTGGCTACTTCGCCGGCAACATGCATTGGACCGTGCGCTTCGACGGGCCGAGGCTTTGCATCGCAGCGGGCGCAGAACCGCGCACTATTGTTGACCGCTTGCAGCACCTCATTGATCGCGGATCCGTCCATCTGGTGGACGACGCCACATGATCGGTGGTTGGTCGGAGCTGCTAAGCGCGTTGCGATACGGAGATTCGTTCTTTCCAAGTGGTGCGATCGCTTTCTCGTGGGGCCTCGAGACCCTGGTAGCCGACGGCATCGTGCGTGACGCGGCCACCGCCGAAGCGTTTCTGCGGGGCCAGACACTGCGGCGATGGGATACGTTCGATCGGCCTTTCGTTGTGGCGGCGATGAGGGCCAGAGATGCGTGCGCCTATAATCTCGATCGGGACGTTGAAAGTCTGACGCTGGTGCGCGAGCAGAGAGAGGCATCGGCGCGGGCTGGTCGCTCACTGCTGGCGGTGCACGAACGGCTCGGGACGCCGGGCGCAGCCGAATACCAGCGTGCCATTCGCTCGAAGCGCGCTCACGGGCACGTGCCAGTCGTGCAGGGATTGCTGTTTGTACGCGCCGGACTTTCGCCGGGCATCGGGCAGGCGATGTCGGCTTATGGCGTCTGTGTCGGGACTGTTAGCGCTGCAGTTCGACTCGGCGTGCTTGGTGCGATTGACGCCCAGAAGGTGCTTTCTTCGGTTCTGCCCGATATCGCGGTTCTTCTCGAAACGTCTGCCCGTGATCCGCAGGAGGCCTTCGCCTATGTTCCACAGGCCGAGATCGCCATCATGCGCCACGAGGAACAGTCAGGCCGACTCTTCGCAAGCTGAGCCAAAAGGACAGCAATGCTTCTTACACCCACGGAATACGAGCGTCTTACCATCTACACGGCAGCAGAGCTCGCGCGTCGCAGGCGGCAGCGCGGGAAGCTTCTCAATCATCCAGAGGCAACGGCGATCATTGCCGATGAGATTCTCGAGGGTGCGCGGGACGGGCGCAGCGTTGCCGACCTCATCGGTTTCGGCTCGACCATTCTCACAACCGACGACGTCATGCCGGGTGTGGCCGATCTCATGACCATCATTCAGGTCGAGGCGACGTTTCCGGATGGGACGAAGCTCGTCACGGTCCACGACCCCATCCGTCCGGGACAGAAGGCGATTGCCGCCGCGGACATGATCGCCCCGGGCGAGATCATTCCAGCGGAGGGCGAGATCGAGCTCAATGCCGGGCGGGCAAAGGCAACACTGCGTGTCACGAATACCGGAGACCGCCCGATCCAGATCGGTAGTCACTATCACTTCTTTGAAGCGAACAAGGCGCTCGATTTCGATCGTTCTGCTGCGTTCGGATTCCATCTCGACATTCCGGCTGGCACGGCGGTGCGTTTCGAGCCCGGCGAGACCAAACAGGTTGAGCTGGCTGCCTTCGGCGGCACCGGAGAGCTTTATGGCCTCAACAATCTGACGGACGGCTTTTCTCGGCGGCCCGAGACGAAAGCCTCCGCGCTTCAACGCGCTCGCGACCGCGGCTTCAAGGGAGCGTAATGCGATGGCCAAGATGACGCGCCGCGAATACGCCACGCTTTACGGTCCTACGACCGGAGATGCGGTGCGCCTCGGCGATACGTCCCTCGTCGCCGAGATCGAGCACGATTATGCCGTCTATGGCGACGAATGCCTGCACGGCGGCGGCAAGACGTTGCGCGACGGACTTGGGCTTGTCCCTGGCCTCGATAGTGCGGCGGGTTCTCTCGACATGCTCATTTCCAACGCTGTCGTGATCGATCCTGTCCTTGGGATCGTCAAAGGAGACATCGGGATCAAGGAGGGCCGGATTGTCGGCATCGGTAAGGCCGGCAACCCTGCGATCATGGACAACGTGCACCCGGATCTGATCTGCGGAGCGGCTACGACTGTCCGTGATGCGGAAGGTTTGATCGCCACACCCGGCGGTATTGACGTTCACGTGCACTTCGACAGTGCGCAGCTGTGCGAGCATGCGCTCGCGAGCGGTATCACGACTATGATTGGCGGTTCTCTTGGTCCGATTACCGTCGGCATCGATTGCGGCGGTGCCTGGAATGTCGGGAAGATGCTGCAGGCCTCGGAAGCCTGGCCGCTCAATTTCGGCTTCCTGGGCCGAGGCAATACCTCGAAACCCGCTTCGATCGTCGATCAGATTGCGGGCGGCGTGATGGGGCTCAAGCTGCACGAGGACTGGGGCACGATGCCTGCTACCATCGACACGTGCCTGTCGGTGGCCGACGACTACGATGTGCAGGTGCAGATCCATACCGACACACTGAACGAGAGCGGCTTTCTGGAAGATACGCTCGCGGCCATCAAGAATCGCACGATCCATATGTATCACACCGAAGGGGCCGGCGGTGGGCACGCGCCCGACATTATCCGCGTTGCTGGCGAGCAATATTGTCTGCCGTCGTCGACGAATCCGACCAACCCCTACACCATCAACACGTTCGATGAGCACCTCGACATGATCATGGTGTGTCATCACCTCAATCCCAAGGTGCCGGAGGACGTCGCGTTTGCCGAGAGCCGCATTCGCGCGCAGACGATCGCTGCCGAGGATGTGCTTCACGATATCGGTGCCATCTCGATGCTCGGCTCCGACAGTCAAGGCATGGGGCGGATCAACGAGGTGATATGCCGGACGTGGCAGCTTGCCTCCAAAATGAAAGACCAGCGCGGGCGTTTTTCGGAGGAGACGAGCCGTATCGGCGACAATCAGCGCATCCTTCGGTACATCGCAAAATACACGATCAACGCGGCCATCACGTTCGGTATCGCGGATCATGTGGGTTCGCTGGAAGCGGGGAAGCTCGGCGATATCGTGCTTTGGCGCCCGGGCTTCTTCGGCATCAAGCCCGAGTTGGTGATCAAGAGCGGATTCATCGTCTGGTCGGCGATGGGCGACAGCGCGGCATCGCTGATGACGTGCGAGCCGCTGGCGATGCGTCCGCAGTGGGGCGCGTTCGGAGAAGCCAAGAAGGCGCTCGGCGTCAACTTCGTGTCTCAGGCTGCGGTCGATGCGGGTGTTTCCGGCAAGCTCGACCTCACAAAAAGGCTGCTGCCCGTCAGGAACACGCGCAAGCTCGGCAAGGCGGACATGTTGCGCAACGACGCCTGTCCGACGATCACCGTTAACCCGCAGACGTTCGACGTCTTTGTCGACGGAGATCTCGCAACCTGCCAGCCAGCAAGGAAGGTGCCGCTCTCGCAGCGGTACATGATGCGATGACCGTGCCGTCCCCAGCGTCTCCAGCAAAATCGATCGGGGCGGCGCGCGTCGGCATCGGCGGTCCCGTGGGCTCCGGCAAGACAGCGCTGGTCGAGCAGCTCATTCCGCGTGTGATTGAGCGAGGCATCGACCTCGTGGTCATCACCAACGATCTCGTGACGCGCGAAGATGCCGAGCGCCTGAAACGCAGCGGTCTCATCGATCCGGCCCGCGTTGTCGCCGTGGAGACGGGGGCCTGTCCGCATACGGCGATCCGTGAAGATCCGAGCCTCAATATGCAAGCGGCTGATGAGCTGCAACTCGAGTTCCCGGGCGCAGAGCTCGTGTTGATCGAAAGCGGCGGCGACAACTTGGCATCGTCATTCTCTCTCGATCTGGTTGATCACTGGCTCTTTGTCATCGATGTGGCGGGTGGCGACGACATTCCGCGCAAGCGCGGGCTTGGCGTCCTGCAATGCGATCTTCTGGTGATCAATAAAGCGGATCTCGCCCCTTACGTCCGTGTCGATCTTGATCGCATGGTCGAAGAGGCGCGTGCTGTCAGGAGCGATCGCGCCGTGCTCGTGACCAACTGCGCGACCGGAGACGGTGTCGACGCCGTGCTCGATCACATCGCGGACGCTGTGCTGTTTCGGAGCTGATCATGGCCGCCGACGGTTCCGTTTTTCCGGAGAGTTGCGCCGATTTTGCGAGTGGAGAACGGTGTGCCAGGCTCCATTTCGCGAGTTCGCCCGCGGGTCGCACATTTCTTCGCAGACAGCATGTGGCGTATCCCTTTCATATCTGCCGCCCCTTCATGGTCGAAGGAGATCCCGACGGCATGGCGAGTCTCTACCTGCAATCGTGTGCGGGTGGCATTTACGAGAACGATCGCCTGCACCTCGACATTTCCGCGGATGCGGACAGCCGCGTTCATGTGACGACGCAGGCATCGACGATCGTTCATACGATGGCCGGCGATTCCGCCCGCTTGGAGACGACGCTTCGGGTCGGAGCGAACGCGTGGCTGGAGATGATATCGGATCCTTTGATCCTGTTTTCCGGTTCGTCGCTCTCATCAGACGTTCACCTCAGCATCGATCCGACAGGCCTCGCCGTTCTTGTGGATTCCTTTCTTCTGCATGATCCGCAGGGCACTGAGCGGCCGTTTTCGCGCTTCGTATCGGACACATCGATCGACGTCGACGGACGCGGGTGTGTCGTGCGCGATCGCTACAGCGTCACGGGGGCCGTGGTGTCCGAGAGGATTCCCGGCATCACCGGGCGGTATCGCGTGCAGGGCACTTTTCTTGCCGTGGCGCCCGATGGCCGTCTCGCTCCGTTCGAACGGGATCTGAGACAGGTGCTTGCAGATGCGCGCGGGATTTACGCGGGGGTGTCTCAGCTTCCGGGGAGCGCAGGTCTTTGGTGCCGCGTGCTCGCGGATGATGCGGTCGCACTCAGGGCTGCGCTGAACGGCCTCTGGTCGATCTTGCGCGAGAAGCTTGCTGGCCGGCGGCCTCGCCCGCGCAGAAAATAGACAGACGATGCAACTCAGGCAGAATATTAAATTAATGCCCCGGCAGTCCCTGCAATCCACGCTGATCGCAGCAGCGCTCGCATCTCTTGAGAAGCTGAGGAAGTGGACATCAGAGTGCGTGTCGCAAGCACAGACTTTCCCGGCTGCGGCTATGCCGGTGGGCAGCGCATAGCGTACGCAGCACGGTGGTCCACGAGCGATGAGGCACGAGCAATCATCTCTGGTAATGCAGAAGGCACTCTCAACCTTTCACGGCATTAATATTGAATGCTGTCACAGGCCTCGCAAAACCCTTGAGATGCAGTTCGCCCACGGGTTCGGCGTCGACCAGGTGCTCGACATCGCTTAGAGTTTTGCGGCTGGTCAAGATTTGTCCGCCCTTGGCTTCGCCGCAGAGGCGGGCGGCAAGATTGGTCACCGTGCCGATCGCGCCATAGTCCATGCGGTCCTCGAAACCGATGGCGCCGATAGTAGCGTAGCCCTTGGCAATCCCTATGCCGAGCGCGAGATCATGCTCATGCTTGCGCCATGACTCGGTGAGGCTGACCACACGCTCCCGCATGGCCAAGGCCATGCGAATGGCTCGCTCTGTTGGATTGGGAATGACGACCGGATCATTGAAGAAGATCATCATGCCGTCTCCGGTGAACCGCTCGAGCGTCCCCTCATATTCGTGGATCAGCTTGCCCATGGCAGCGTGATATTCGCGCAGGACGCTCATAACCTCCTCGGGCTCCGCGCTCTCTGCAAAAGCAGTGAATCCGCGCAAGTCGAGAAACACCACGACGACCTCGCGCCGGTGGGTGGCGAGCGGATCAGCGGCTCCGCCGGCCAGAATCGCGTCGGCGAGCTGCGGCGAGAAGAATCGCTTCAGCTGGGAAAACGTCTCGAGTTGACGTAGCTGCTCCTCGACCCGGCGCTCAAGCGTCGCGTTCCATTCGGCGAGCTTGGCACTCTGCTCGCGCACAGTGTCGGTCAGCCCCTTGATGCGTAGCATCGACTTTACTCGGGCCACCAGTGCTCCGTGATCCACGGGCTTTGTCAGGTATTCGTCGGCTCCGGCATCGAGGGCGGCGACGACATCCTGTGTGGCTGATTTTGCCGTCAACATGATGATCGGCATGAATGGAAGAGCAGTGTCAGATCTAAGATGCCGGCATACATCGACGCCATCCATCTTCGGCATCATCACGTCGAGAAGGACCAAGTCCGGATGTGTTTCCCGTGCTATCTCGAGCGCCTGCTCTCCGTCCGTGGCAGTTACGACCTCGTAGCCGTGAGCGGCAAGACGTGTTCGGAAAATCTCGAGATTGTCCGGATTATCGTCGGCGATGAGGATGCGTGCGGGCGGGCTCACATGTCAGTCCTCCCTGCGAATATCGGGTCAGGAAAGATGCTTCTGGATCGTCGCCAGGAGACTGCGCGGGCTGAACGGCTTTGTGATGTAGGCAACGCAGCCTGCCTCATACGCCATTGTATCGTCGCCACTGAGCGCAAATGACGTGACGGCGATGATTGGGATAGGGCGGAGCTCCTGAATTGCCTTGATCCGCCGCGCCGCCTCGTATCCGTCGATGATCGGCAGCTGAATATCCATGAGAATGAGGTCCGGACGGTGCTCGTCGGCCGCTGCGACGCCCTCGATTCCATTCACCGCCTCGATGAGCTCGAAGCCCGCGCTTGTGAGGAGGTCGCGCAAGATGCGCCGGTTGTCCTCATGATCCTCCACGATGAGGATGCGCCTGCTCATGTCGCCTCCCTGCGTGGCTCGACATGGACTGGCAATGTGAACAAAAATGTGGAGCCCTTGCCCGGCGTCGAGTCGACCCAGATGCACCCACCTTGCAGCTCGACGATGCGTCTGGAGATTGCCAGGCCAAGTCCGGTTCCGCCCTTTTTTGAGACACGTGCGTTGTCAGCCTGATGGAACTCCTCGAAGATTTTTTTTTGCTCCTCAGGCGCGATCCCAGGTCCAGTATCTGCGACGGAAAAATGGAACATGTCATCCGCAACCGAGACTTTTAGACGAACTTCTCCCCCATCAGTGAACTTGATGGCATTTCCAAGCAGATTGAGCAGCACCTGAGTGGTGCGCCGCTCATCGCCTCGGGCTTTAGGAAGCGTCGACGGCACCTCTGTCTTGAGCTCTAGCTTCTTTTCCATCGCGAGCGAACCGACGGCTGACACGGCGGCCTGGACCGCCTCATTTATTGAGAAATCGGAACAGGACAGCTTGATCGAGCCAGCCTCGATCTTGGACAGGTCAAGGACATCGTTGATCAGTCCGAGGAGATGGCGTCCGTTCTTGTCGATCCGAAGCAGGACCTCTCGGACCTTTTCTGGAACGTCACCGTAGAGGTTATCCAGGATGAGCTCGGAATAACCGAGGATCGCGTTCATAGGCGTTCTGAGCTCGTGGCTCATGTTGGCGAGGAACTGCGACTTGTGCTTGTTCGCGAGCTCGAGCTGGCGGCCTTTCTCCTCGATATCCTGGAACAGCCGCGTGTTGTCGATGGCAAGAGCGAGCTGTTGGGCCACGGGATCGACAAGCGCAACATCCTCCTCCGTGTAGGCACCCAAAGTCAGGCTGTCCAAGAAGAACACTCCGACCGTCACGCCGCCAGCCTGCAGGGGCATCAAGAGGCTTGATCGAATGCCTTCTGCGGCAACGAACGCAGAATCGGCGAAGCTCTGTTGCGCGGAGAGGTCCTTCACGACAAGTGGTCGGGCGTTCTCCAACACCCATTCCACCGCAGTGCCTTCGATGTTCTCCCAGACTTGTCCTTGCCAGCTGGCAAGCGGCGGCTCGGCAACCGACAAAGCCATGACCAGAGAGGAGCCTTGGGGCACGACAACGCCGATCCGATCGTAGGGAAGTAGCGCTTTCACAGCTCGCGCGAATGCGGGATAGACCTCAGAAAGGTGGAGCGAGCGGCTGATAACCGGTTGGGCAGCCGCGTACAGCCGGGCGTGCTCCAGCGCTATCGCGGCCTGGGTGGCCAACCCCCTCAAGGATTCCAACGTGGACGCCTCGAAGGGCACTCGGTTGCTCGTTCGGTCAGCCGCCAGAACCCCGACCGCCTGACCTTGCACAATGAGCGGCACAATGGCGAAAACGCTGGAGCGAAGCGACTTTATTTGATCGTAAGGTGGCTTCAGGCGCAGCAATTCGGGAATGGGTGTGGATCCGTCGCTAACGATCGTTTCCTTGGTCAGGTAGGCCTGTGCCAGGCCGCCACCTTCCGGTCCTATGGGAACGCGGATTTCCTCCAGCGGCTCCTCCGTTCCGGTGGCGGCCGTGGCCTGGAGCCACTGTTGTTGCGGACAGGCACGCAGGATGCTCAGCCTGTCAAGGCGGAGCACTTCTCGTCCCGACTCGAGGATGCTGTCGAGCTTCTTGAGCGGCATCGGGGAGCTTCGCTCCAGGCTCGCCGCATAGAGCTCGTGAACGGCCTCGGCGAGCTTGCGATGGGTAATGTCCGCCCATGAGCCCACGATCTCAGATGGGTTGCCGTCTTCGCCTCTGAGTACCTGGAACGTATCCTGGAACCATCGATAGTAGCCCCCTTTGTGCAGAAATCGATACTCCAGGTTTCCGCCGCCCTGCGAAACGAGACGGGCGAACTCAGTCAGCACCCGTGGCGCATCCTGAGGGTGCAAGTGGCTCATCCAGAAGTTTGGCTCGGCGAGCATTTCCTCCGGCTGATATCCCATGATCTGTTGCGAGCTTGCGCTTGCAAATGTGCACGCAAAATCCCCGGTCGCCTTGGTGACATATGTGATCGCGGGGCTGACGGTGAGCACATGGGCCAGCCGCTGCTGGCGATCCTTGAGCTCTTCCGTCCGCTCCTCGACACGCTTTTCCATCTCGGCGTAGGACTTCTGAAGCAGATCCTGCGCCATCTTGCGCTCGGATATGTCTGTCCAGGCTCCGACCAGCTCCAGCGGGTTTCCGGTCTCGTCGTACGTGACTCTGAAGCTGTCTTGGATCCAGATGTAATGCCCGTCCTTGTGGCGGAAACGGTAGTCGACGGAACCACCCCCGCGCTCGATCAACGCCGCTACCTTGTCGAAGACTTGGCCAGCGTCCTGCGGATGGAGATTGGCGGGCCAGTGCTTCGGATCCCTCGTCATTTCGTCGGGTGAGTATCCGATCACGGTGCGAAGATTGTCGCTGACGAAGGTACACGCGCAATCCCCTGTGGCGCGCGTGGTATAAATCACAGCAGGGCTGGCGGAGAGCATGTGTTGCAGACGGGCATGCGGTACGCCTATGTCTGCCATGGAGCCGCCGGGTCCGTCCGTAACCGTTTTACGCTTACCCAGACCAAGCGCTGCGAATATTCCCGTACTCTCACTCTGGCCTGACATTGCGCCACTCCAACGAACGCAATCTCAATCACGACAAAGCTTCAGGGCCTCACATTGACATGGCACGGATATGATAACTCATTCCTCGAGTCTGCCACGCGTTCCAGCCTGCAAAAGGTGGCGCGGATTTGATCCCATTTCGGGGATAAGCGGCCTCAATCGACAATTGTCCAGCCACTGTTTCATGACTTCGATCCGCTCGCTTTTCACGCAATTGTATAGCGTGACAAACTTAGCGATATCCCGTCAGCGCGCATCGCGTCCGCAAGCCGAGATCGTGACCGCTAATCCGAAAGCAACCACCGCTTTTTCTTATTTGAATAACAGTTGCCACCATGCGTAACAAATGTTTTTCGTTTTCGACTTGGCGCCGCCGCTGCTCGGGTCGGCTGGCTCTTTGGAGTTATATGGTAACTGCTTATAGGCCATGGAAGATTGCTCACCCTCCGATAAACGACTCGTCAACCTTGCGCTTCAGGGCGGTGGGTCTCACGGGGCATTCGCCTGGGGGGTGCTAGACCGCCTGCTCGAGGATGAGCGGATTATGGTTGAGGGCATTGTGGGCACCAGCGCGGGAGCGATGAACGCGGCGGTGATGGCCTCGGGGCTGGTTCGCGGCGGCAATAGGGAAGCGCGCGCCGCGCTCCGCCGTTTCTGGGAAGCCGTATCGATGACTGGGGCGTTCTCTCTCATGCAGCCATCCTGGCTCGATCGGCTTGCTCATCCGGGCAGCATGGACTTTTCACTGGCCTGGAACATCATGGACGCGCTCTCGCGCATGTTGTCTCCTTACCAGTGGAATCCGACGAACTATCATCCTCTCCGGAACATCCTGAATGAGCTGATCGATTTCGAGGCCTTGCGCCAGTCTCGCTCCGTGAAGCTTTTCATATGTGCCACCAACTTGAAGACAAACCGTCTGCGGATTTTTGAGCGCAACGAGCTTTCGGCCGACGCCGTGTTGGCATCCGCCTGCTTGCCGTCGGTATTCCAAGCGGTCGAAATCGACGGAGAGCATTATTGGGACGGAGGGTTCATGGGGAACCCGCCGATCTTTCCCCTCATTTACAATTGCGAGTCGCGCGACGTTGTCATCGTGATGATCAATCCAATTACGATCGATGAGGTCCCGCGCAGCGCTCAAGCGATTCTCGATCGCATAAATACGCTGAGCTTCAATTCCAGTCTGCTGCGCGAGATGCGGGCGATCGCCTTCGTCACCAGGCTCGTTGACGAGGGTTTCGATGACGACGGGCGCCTCAAGAAGATGTTCATCCACTGCGTCGACTCTGAAGACGAGATGCGGCGTCTTGGCGTGTCCAGCAAGCTCAACGTCGAGTGGGATTTTTTAAGCTGGCTTTTCGAGCTTGGGCGCAGCCGCGGCGATGCGTTTCTGAGACAGCACTTTGATAAGCTTGGGAGGCAGTCGTCTGTGTCCATAGAAGAGCGCTTTCTTTGAGAATTTTTTTGCGTTATTCTTCAGACAAGTGGTGCGCGTCGCCCCGACATAGGATAAAAATTAGCACGGAGATATTCGATGGGGGCCAGTCATGGCAGCCTCGGAATCCAGACAGTCGGACCGATCCCTTTCAGGGATTGCCATCTTTGCAAGTCTTCCGGCACCTACCCTGCGATCAATTGAAGGCCGTTGCTCCTGGCGAACCTACGATCCTAAGCAGGTGATAGTCGAATACCTCAAGGAGTCAGACGACGTTTTTTTCGTCGTTGAAGGGCGTGCGCGCGTCCTTCTCTACTCGCAAGCCGGTCACGTGGTGAGCTTTCGCGATTTGACACCAGGAGACACGTTCGGCGAGCTTGCGGCGATCGATCGGGGTCCGAGATCAGCCAGCGTCGAGGCGCAAACAGATTGCCTGGTCGCGGCGCTTCCAGCCGCAGTTTTTCGTGAGCTTCTAAGCACCGAGCCCTCAGTCGCACAGGCCGTGCTGCGCCAGCAGGCCGGCACAATCCGGCGTCTCACATCGCGTGTCCATGAGTTCAGCGCCGCCGTGATGTCCATCACAGGACGCAAGATCTACAGTGAGATGCAGACCCTCCGCTCCGAGGACGCGTATCCTGATGAGGAGATCAAGGCCTATCTCTTGGACAAGTCGTTTCCCGCCAGCGCCGAGGAGATGACCCTTCGGCTATCGAACGTTACTGCGGCGTTCTATGGACTGATGCTGAAGAATGTCGGTGAGCAGTTCGGCTGGGGTGAGGTTGACAAGCTTTCCAGGCGCGTTTTCCGCGAGCTGGGCCGGCTCAAGACGCGGGAAGCGATCGAGACCGGAATCGCTCTTCCCAACGATTGCCGCGCCCTAGCCGTCGTGTTCATCACTGCGGTGCATTCGGCGTCGCCAGAGTACAATTTTCATGTCCTCGAGTACCTGCCGGAGGACACTGTGGTCCACGTTTTTGGTGTCTCGCGTTATGACCGGATCGCTAAGAGGCTCGACATCGAGCAGCACCTGACCTGGCCAGAGCTCACGCCTTTTTTCGAGGGGATCGCCGAGGAGTCGGGCGTCAAGTGCAAGGTGGCAACTGACCTCAAGGAGCTTGGTGACGCTGGCCGGTACGACTGCACGTACCGCTTTACCGCCGCCTGATCGGTGCCTGCGCGATCAATTCCGGAGCTGCAGCCCTGATGCTCAACGGCAAAGTCGCACCGGTCACGGGCGCGGCCAGTGGCATCGGCTTCGCCATTGCGAGGCGCTATGTGGGTGGGGGCTGGAGGTAGAGTCGCGCTTGGGGGTGAATCGATTATTGTGAGCCATGGGTGGCACATGAACTAGGTCCCCGAGGCCGTGGCGCTGGCGCAACCAATTAGGCCCGCGATTTCTATCGCCACCATTCGCAATGTCAGCTTTCAGCTTTGGTTGCGGACGGGCCGCGTGGCCCAGTTCGCGCCGCAACGGCCTGAATAACTGAACCCAGCACTCTTCGTTCGCAGGAAGCACAGCCGGGGGAGGTTGCCATGCGCCTCTCGCGCCTCATCCGACTGGGATTGGTCTCATAGCTGGGCGCTATAGAAACGAGACCGAACCGGCATTTCACCTCCCCCGATTTCCCGAGCATGATCAACACCAGGGCGAAATCCAACGATTGCGCCCGCGTACATCCCTCTGTTCATCCGGGCTCGCACCCCGTTCCTCATTCGGGAGATCACTTATGTCCTCTGCCGTTAAGACTGTTTCGGCCGCAGCCCTCGCCGGCGCCTGGCGACCGCGACCGAGCTTACTATGCCGCTGCTACTCTGGTCGGGCTTTCTGACCCGCTTTGCGGCGACGGTTCTTCTCCTAATGACGCTGGTCATCGAGATCTTTGTCTTCCCCAATGCCTTTGACACGCATGGCGTCTGGGCTGTGACTCTGCTCTACCTAATGAAATACGGTGCCGGCCGGTTCTCGCTCGATTATGCTCTCGGCACGGACTGCAGCTTGCCCGGCGCGCTGCGTCGACGAGAACAATAGACCTCCCCTCGCCGGGGCGGCGAACGTTGGGGATAGACTTGAAACAAGCAAGAACCCTCGCTGAGACCTTTGAGGACATCTGCGTGATGGAGGCGCCGCTCAACGAGCGGCTTGCCGCCTACGCCGAGAAGCTGCGCGAGCTCAGCTTCCCATTCGCCGAAGCTTACGACGCCCTCGTCGCCCGACTTCTGGCGGGTGAGATCGGTACCACGGCTCCGGCGGTCGGTGAGGTGATGCCCGACTTCATCTTGCCAAGCAAATCCGGTCGGCTTCTGGCCCTGGATGACGTAATCAAACGCGGCCCGGCCGTGATCAGTTTCAATCGCGGCCACTGGTGTCCCTTCTGCAAGATCGAGCTCAGAACCATCGCCGAGCATCACGCCGAGCTTGAGGCCACCGGAACAGAGGTCGTCTCCATCATCCCGGATCGGCAGGAGTTCGCGGGCAAGTTGCGCGCGGCCGCTTTCGACCAGCTACACGTCCTGACCGATGTCGAGAACGGCTATGCGCTCTCCCTGGGGCTGGTGCTATGGCTGGGCGATCGCATCAAGGGGCTGATGCAAGGGCGCGGCCATCACCTGGAAACTTATCAGGGTGCCGACGGCTGGTTCGTCCCGTTGCCGGCAACATTCATCGTCGGACCAGATAAGCGCGTTCTCGCCCGCCACGTAGATCCCGATTTTCGGCGGCGCATGGAAATCGAAGAGATCTTGAGGACAGTACGAGCGGCCAACGGATCTCCGTTGAACCCGCCGCTCCCTCTTAACGGCGAGGGCGGCGACGGTTAAACTGCCTCCACTCAAGCCGCGGGCTGGTGTGACATGGCCGAAAAGGTACTCGCCGACGAGCTTGCAGCATGCACCGAGCGCTGCCGCAACATGGACGCTCTCTTGCCGGATCGGCTTGCGGCCTTCGCCACCGACGTGCGGCGCCTGAGCCCCGAGTTTGCGGATGTGGTTGAGCGCATGATTGCTCGTTTGGGTGCCACAGGTGCTGGAACCGAAGCGCCGAAGCCTGACGAGGCCATGCCAGACTTTCTTTTGCCCGACGAGAGCGGGCGACTCCATTCGCTCGGGGAGTACTTAGCGCGGGGACCGCTCGTCATCGCCTTCCACCGCGGCCATTGGTGCCCATATTGCCGCATCAGCGCGACCGCACTCGCCGAATCCTACCCGGAGATTAGGCGGCTCGGCGCTGAGCTGGTCGCTATCACGCCGGAAGCGGAGAAGTTCAACGCTGAGCTTAAATCGGCATCTGGCGCGCCCTTCGCCGTTCTCTCCGACATGGACAATGGCTATGCGCTGTTGCTCAATCTCGCGTTCTATGTCGGCGATGAGAAGAAAGCGCACATGTCGGCGGCTGGCTGGGACATCACGCCATTCAACGCGAGCGACGCCTGGACCCTTCCGATCCCCGCCACCTTCGTTGTGGGCAGAGACGGCCGTGTCAAAGCCCGCTTCATTGATCCCGATTATCGCAAGCGCATGGACATCAACGACATCCTGACCGCACTGAAAGGCTAGGCGACTTTGGGGACGCCGGCCTGCGAATGCGGCTCGATGCTCGACCAGTCGGCGGCACGCAGCATCTTGATGAACGTGCTTGCTGCGAGCGACCTTTGCCTGCCTGACACCGCGTAGACTGATACAGTGCGAGTGATATTGAACCCCTCAAGATCGAGCGACCTCATCCAGAGGCGGCCCGCAGAGCTTTGCGGCATGATGCTGACACCGATGTTGTTTTGGAGTAGCGCTGCGACGTCGGCATCGTTGCAGACTTGGTGCGTGTCGGGCCGCATTCCAAGATTGGTCACGAATGCGGATACCTCTGCGAGATGCTCGCAATGTGTGCGGCCCACCAGGCGCGCCTTGGTCACGTCCTCGCTGCTTATCGCCCCTTTGTTGGCGAGCGGATGCTCTAGACCCACGACGAATTTGTAGGGCTCAGTAAAGAGCGCCCAACTCTCGAGTCGATCCCAGGTCTCGCCAACTGAGCCCGCAAGCGCGACCTCGACCTCGCCCTTCTTCAGGAACTCGGCAACTTCGGGCCCGGTACCGCGCATGAAGCGCAATTCGAGTCCCGGTAGCGAGCGCACCAATTCTGTCACGAACGTGATGACGAGGGTGATGTCCACGGCTAGGGACAGACCGATGGCGAGCGGAGCCACAGCACCTGCCTTGATCGACTGCGCCAGCGTCTTGGCGGTCAATGCGCTATCGTAGCATTGCTGCAGCATGGGCAGCATGCGTTGGCCGAGATCTGTCAAATGTGTGAGATTCCGCTCTCGGCGGAAAAGATCGCCACCGAGCTCCGCCTCAAGCTGCTTGATAGCGCGCGTGAGCGAGGGTTGCGCTACATGGCACTCCTCGGCCGCACGAGTGAAGTTGAGCAGCCGTGCGACAGCAAGGAAGTATCTCACTTGGTGCATTTCCATTGCGCAATCCCGACCAGATACAGCGCGCCGAGAAAACACTCTTAAAGCAACGTGCCATAGCGCAAAGCTATCGAAATATACCGCAAAGGATATTTTTGCTCCAGGGGTGAGAGTCGTACCATCCATGCATCGAAGCCCGACACGAAACCATGGAGGCAGTCATGACAACGAAATTTCTGGCGCTCCTTACAGTGGACGAGGCGACCGCGCAGCAAGCCCTTATGGCGCCCGCCGTCCACGGTCCGGCGGCTGAAAAACAGGTTAACTGCAGGCGTCTTGTTCCCTCCACCGAGCGCCTGCGCTCAGAGACCCGGGAATACGTGCTCCCCCCGCAGCTGGTCCCGGGTCTCCTTTCCATCTGGCTCCGCTGATCGGAGTCTCGGGAGTTCACCATGCAAAAGTTGACCACGCCTCGCGCCGAGGAGTCCACGCGCGGCTGTCTAGTGGGCAAGTCAGCCATCGTCACGGGCTCCACCAGCGGCATCGGGCTCGGCATCGCGCGCGCCTTAGCAGAGGCCGGGATGGACGTGATGTTCAATGGGCTCGGAGCCTCGGACATCGATGACATCCGCGCCGGCATAGAGCGCGAGTTCGGAGTGGCGACAAACTACTCTGGCGCCGACATGTCGGAGCCAGACGAAATCTGCGCCATGTTCGACGATGCGATTGCGAAATTTGGCAAGGTGGATGTCCTCGTCAACAATGCCGGCATCCAACACGTGGAGGCGATCGAGACCTTTCCGCCGGCGAAGTGGGAACAGATTATCGCCGTCAATCTCTCGGCAGCCTTTCATACAATCCGTGCCGCCGTGCCCGGCATGAAGGCGCGCGGATGGGGCCGCATCATCAATGTCGCCTCCGCCCATGCTCTTGTCGCATCACCGTTCAAGTCGGCCTACGTGGCCGCGAAGCATGGCCTCATCGGTTTGACGAAAACCGTGGCACTCGAAACCGCCGAGTTCGGCATCACGGTCAACGCCATCTGCCCCGGCTACGTGCTGACGCCGCTGGTCGAGAAGCAGATCCCCGAGACGGCCAAGGCGCGCATGCTGACCGAAGATCAGGTGGTCCGTGACGTGCTGCTCAAGGCGCAGCCGACCCGGCGCTTCATAACTGTGGATGAGATCGGCGCCGTGGCCGTCTTCCTTTCAACCGACGGCGCAAATTCAATCACAGGAGCAGCGCTGCCCGTCGAAGGTGGCTGGACGGCTCAATAGTTTCCGTCGCCGTTGTGACCCCATATGCCGCACCTTAAGAAGAGGCGCGACTTTGTGTCGGCCAATAGCCTGCCGCTATGGAATTGAGGCCGAGCCGATATTTCAAACGCACGCATGGGTCGCGCCATTCTCTCCCAGTCAGCGGAGCCCCGAGCCCGCCCTCATTGTTCACTCTACGGAGAGACATCATGACTAGGACAGTTCGCACCACCAGCGATTATGGAACGGGTCTTCTCGCGCTTTGCCTTGCCAGCGCTCTCTCGGCCGCGCTCCTGTTCGGCTCGACAATCGCGTCTGCCGGCGAATGCCCGGCCGGAAAGATCACCGCCCACGGCCAGAAGCCCGGCGCCACCGCACACAAGGGAGTCGCGGAAAAGCTGCTTGGCCAGATCGACCTCGCGAAGGAGAAGATCGCGATCTCCGGCCGTCACTTCCGCATGCGCCGTCTCGAAATCAAGCCGAATGGAGAGGTCGCATGGCACAGCCATGAAGATCGCCCGGCGCTCATCTATGTCGTCTCTGGTTCCATTACCGAGTATTCAAGCCATTGCGCCGTGCCGATCGTGCACAAGGCAGGTGAGCTCTCCGTCGAGCAAGCAGGGCTGTCGCATTGGTGGAAGAACACCTCCAAGCGTTCAGCGGTCCTGATCTCGGCGGACATCGCCGCCGACCCCGACCACCCCGGCATGTAATCGACGTCGCACTGAAATGCGCATTCCAGCGGATTTCTCCGCCGGAATGCGCGCCGGCTCATGCCAGGGACAGCAACGATGCGCCTCGATCAAGTTATCGCCGTCGAACGAAGGGATGCGGAGAGCAAGCCGCAAGCGCTTTGGCACCTGGCCCTTATTTCGCTGATTGCCTTCCTCACCGTCGTCGATCTGTTTGCTGCCCAGGCTTTGCTGCCGACGCTCGTGGCACACTACGGCGTGAGCCCGGCCGCCATGGGGCTTGCCGTTAATGCCTGCACGCTCGGCATGGCCGTCGGCGGCCTCGGAATTGCCTTTGGCGGATACCGCGTGCCGCGCCGGGGCGGTATCGTTCTGAGCCTCTCACTTTTAGCGCTTCCTACACTGCTACTGTCGGCCGCTCCGAACCTTATCGTCTTCTCGCTACTTCGGATCGCACAGGGCCTCTTCATGTCGGCTGCCTTTGGTCTGACGCTCGCCTACCTCGGCGAGCGATACATGGCGGAACGTTCGGCAAGTGTCTTCGCCGCCTACATCACGGGCAACGTCGCGAGCAACCTCGTCGGCCGTCTCATTGCCACTGCGGTTGCAGACTACGCTGGCCTTTCCGCCGCATTCGCCGTCTTCGCGCTTCTCAATCTCTCGGGGGCAGCGCTCGTCTATTGCACCATCGAGAACATTCCACGCGGGCACGGAATGATGACCCGCGCGACATGGAGCAGCGCCATCGATCATCTATTCGATCCCACTCTGCGCGCCGGCTTTGTCGTCGGCTTCTGCATCTTGTTCGCGTTCATCGGCACCTTTACATACATCAACTTCGAGCTGGTGAAGCCGCCGCTCGCGCTCGGCATGATGGAGCTTGGCATCATCTATCTCGTTTTTCTGCCATCGATCGTGTCGACGCCGTTCGCAGGACGCGCCGTATCGGCGTTTGGCGTTCAGCCGTCACTTTGGGTTGCCCTCGCCATCGCCGCGCTCGGCCTGCCCATGCTGCTGAGCGGGAACCTCCCAACTGTAGTCTCGGGCATGGCACTCGTCGGTGTGGGCACCTTCTTCGCCCAGGCGATAGCCACCGGGTTTGTGAGCAGGGCTGCCAGGCACAACAGATCCGCGGCTAGCGGTATCTACCTGACAAGTTACTTTCTTGGCGGCCTTGTGGGCAGTGCCATTCTCGGGGCTCTCTACGTGCGCCTAGGCTGGCTTGGCTGCGTGGCGGGAATCGGCGTGGCTCTTGCAGCCGCAGCGCTGTTCACGGCCAAGCTGCGCCTAGGCTGAGTTCCAACAAGTTGGATCGACGAGACACGTCTGCTGCATATCGTGAGATGAAAAGAAGTTGGAGAGCGCTTGCTAAGCAAGCGGCTCTCCATGCGTGGATCAAGATGTGAGCTTAATTGTTGCCGGGCAGATCGTGCATCGCCTTGCCAGAAAGGCTCGTGGTGTCGCCATTGCCCTGAGTCCTGGGTGTCGTGCCGGCGCCGTTGTTGCCGGGCAGGATGCGCATCGCTTGACCGGAGAGGCTCGACTCGTTCGGCTTGGCGGTCGGATTAACGGTGCTGCCGGCGCCATTGTTGCCGGGAAGTTCGCGCATCGCTTTGCCCGAGAGGCTGTTGTCAGCGAGGGCGAGAGTGCTGGACGTTGCGACCAGAACGGCCGCGAGAATGGACTGAGCTTTCATTTGGGTTCTCCGTTTTGGAATGCCGAGAGAGAGGAATGGGGTCTCTCTTCAATTTAACGTTGGCCGCGGCTCGAGGGCTTTGCGGTCGAGGAGAACGCTATCGAGAGGCAGGCAATTTCTGAAATGCCGTTTGAATATCGAACTCATAGCTGCCGGCTATTCCGGCGCGGGCGCGTCGGGCCTCTTTCGGAACCGTCATGTTGGGTTTTGCAGCTTCACGTCCACAAGTCTGCATCGCTGCGACCTCGATAGCGTCGTTCTATCGATACGCGAGCCAATTGCTATTTCAGCTTTGACGAGGGCCCGGCCAAGGTTGCAGCCGAAATTTCGAAGGCACCTTCGCAACCCAAACCGGGAGTCCTCTCATGCGTCATCGGATCTCCGTCTCTCCTACGAAAATTTTGGCGAGCCTCGCCGCCTGCGCGTTCCTGATATGGGGTCTCACGGGTTATAGCTCTACGACCACCGATGACGGGATCGTCAAAGTGCGAAGCGCCTATAGCTTCGACGAGACCGTCGCGCACCTCAAGGCCGACATCGATAAAAAGGGCATTAAGTTCTTCCTCGCTGTCGATCAGGCGGCACTGGGTGCAGACGCCGGAATCAGTATCAATCGGTCGACCCTTCTGATCTTCGGCAATCCTCCGCTTGGCGTGCAGTTCCTGACGTCGAACCCGAATGCCGGGTTGGATTGGCCGGTTCGCCTTCTGGTCGGCGAAGACGACTACGGGCAGGTCTGGACCGTCTACAACGACTTCGGCTGGATCGCGCGGCGTCACGGCATCAGCAACCGCGAAGCCCAGTTCAAAATGGCCTCTGACGTCATGGCGTCCATTACCTCGAGCGTTGCGAAATAGTGGCTGCCTCATCCATGAAGCGGAACATTTCGATGAGCAACCTGTCGAAGCCTGATACATTCGGAGCGATCGCGGCGCGGGAAGCTGCGGAACCACGTAAGACCCATACGGACTGTGGACAGATCGTCGTCGTGCTACAGGGCGGGGGCGCGCTCGGTGCCTATCAGGCCGGCGTGTACAGCGCCCTCCACGAAGCAGGCATCGAGCCAAACTGGATAATCGGCACTTCGATCGGCGCGATTAACGCCGCGCTCATCGTCGGCAACGAGCCCGGTAACCGGATCGCCGCGCTCGAAGAATTCTGGCGGCGCATGGCGCACAAATCGATGGCTTGGGCTTTATGGCCGCGGCTGACTCAGTACGTCGCCTACGGCACCACGTTAACGGCAGGCCTGCCGAATTTCTTCGTTCCCAATATGCTGGCGTTCATGGGACCGCACGTGCATCTCGGCGCCGAGAGCGCCGGCTACTATTCCACGACCCCGCTCGAGAAAACACTTCTTGAACTCGTGGACTTCTCGCTCGCAGCGCGCAACAAGCCGCGCCTTACGGTCGGTGCGGCCCACGTGACTACCAGCCAGATGCGCTACTTCGACAGCCGAGAAACCGAGATCGGCGTCAAGCACATTATGGCTTCCGGCGCACTGCCGCCCGCCTTCCCTGCCGTGCGCATCGACAATGAGCTTTACTGGGACGGCGGCATACTCTCGAATACGCCGACGGAAGTCGTATTCGACGACAAACCGCGCCGCAACTCGCTCGTCTTCGCAGTCCACATGTGGAACCCGGTAGGTCTCGAGCCCAAGACCATGTGGCAAGTCCTGCATCGGCAGAAGGACATCCAGTATTCTAGTCGCGTCGCGGCGCACATCCGCAGGCAGGCAGACATACACCGCTTGCGCCATATTATACGGGAGCTTTCGGCACTGGTACCGGACGAAACACGATCGAGGAACGACGTAGCCGCGCTCGCGGCCTATGGCTGCTCGACGCGTATGCACGTCGTGCGGCTGTTATCCCCTGGCCTCGACCACGAGGACCATACCAAGGACGTCGACTTCAGCCCCTCGGGAATCCGCAGGCGCTGGAACGCGGGTTACGAAAAGACGATGAGAGCAATCGATTGCGCCCTATGGGCTGTAGAAAGCGATGCTATAGACGGCGTTTTCCTGCACGAATTCGAATGAGCGTTGGGCGCGCTGATTGCGCGCACCTCAATAGCGCGCAGTCGTAACAATCTCCGTGCCCTTGATCATGTCGGCCGCATTGCCCCTATAAGCAGACTTGTCGGCAAGTGCACGGGATGCACCGACAAAGCTGCGGCAATGACCGCAATTGGGGCGGAGCGCCTTCGCGCGGCGCGCTGAAAGGATTGCTTGGCCTGACTTACCGGTTGCGTTCGCCGTCGGCGTGTCAGCTGAGAACAAGCTGCCGAAACCCGTAGCGACTCCACTGGGTGGAGCAAACCTGCCGTCTGAATCGCGTCGGCTGATGGGCAATTTTGCCCCAGAGCGCTCCACATTCGAACGTCCAGCAGCAGACATCTATGCCCTAGCCGGCTCTCCCGTTTTCGACGTAGACAGCCAGTTTATCGAGCGTCTGATAACCGAATTCGACTGCACCGAACCCGATCTTTGCATCGCGCTGCGCTTTCGTTGGATGCAACTGCCGCAATGTGATGACCGTCTTGTTGTCGCCCTGCTGATCGAATGTGATAGTGGTGCGGAACATGCCAGGATCGTTGTCCGTATCACCCCCATGATCGATCTCGATCAAGCGCGACCGTTCGATGTGTCGGAATTTCATTCGATTCGGATATCGCTTGCCGTCAGGTGCGATCATATCGAACCGCCATTCTCCGCCGACACGAATGTCAATCGACTTGGTTTCAACCTGGAAACCTGCCGGACCAAACCATTGTGGTAGGTGCTTTGGATCAACCCAAGCGGTGAACACCAAATCTCGCGGTGCGTTGATCACGCGTGACAGAACTATCTCTCGGTCAAGCTCCCATGTGGAAAGGGGGGTTTCATCTCGACTTGGGTTTACGGGCACTGAGCTTCTCCTCGTTCTTTAATTTTTCGACGTAGTTTTCCAAATGATCCAAGCGTCGTTCCCAGATTTTCCGTTGACCAGACAGCCAATCTTCGATGGTCTCCAGTGCTTCGGGCTGCAGAGCACACGTTCGGACCCGACCGATCTTCTCGGAGACGACAAGGCCGCTGTTCTCGAGAATGCGGATGTGTTTCATCAGGCTCGGCAATGCCATTTCGAATGGCTTCGCCAGCTCCCCAACGGACGCCTCGCCTGCACACAGACGCATAACAATGGCGCGTCGCGTCGCGTCGGACAGGGCACCGAAAACATGGTCGAGTTGCATTGTTTGGTTAGCCATATAGCTAACTATATTACTGACGCGAACGCGCGTCAACAATTGTTATCTTGTTGGCTAACTTATGGGACGTCCGACGCATCGTCGGGCGAAAGCGATGCGCTGATCATGTACCTGATCGCGTCTGGACCTGGGGAGCGAAGCACAATCTAAGAACCCAGCCGGACCTCATGGCGTTGCGCTTCGACAGCAAAGGCCTGCGGGTCATCGCGGCTTTGTTGGTGCGGCTAAAGACACCTCGACCGCGCGCTCAGCGCACGCGGACGCTTACAAGATCGCCAAGGCCCGTGCTGAAGCTGCCGCCGCCGAGCTCAAGACCCTGGCCGCAGCGTCGAAGGGCAACCGCAAGAGGGAAGCGAAACGCGCCGAGCGGCGCTCCGAGTTCGAGATCGCGGTACGCAACGCACAGAACGTCATGACCGCGCGCGCCGGCGTTGCTGCGGCCGATCCGGTCGCTGAGACTATCGTCTCCTATGCCGGCGCCCTCGGTTGGGAACTAGAAGCCACGAAGCTCAGCCTTTGGCTGACACTGCTCGCCGTCGTGTTTTTCGAAGTCGGCGCCGCGTCGTCGTTGATCGTCGTTGCGGCGCTCTCTGACGCCCCGGCCGTGCGAAGCCGCTTGATGACGTGATGACAAAGCTAAAAGAGGCAGGTGGCCAGCTCAGCTTATCGCGATCGTCGGCACTCGGGACGCCCACGACGATCAGGGTCACCAAGTTCACAAGGCATAGGTACAGCAAGATCCTGTTTGCCACCCGATCCTGTGCAAGTCCGTACGCTGCTAAAAACCCGAACGTAAGCGCCAAAGAGAGAGTGAGCGCCAAGTAGTACAGTCCGTTCACATCGACGTACTTCTTCGCCACTCGGGGGAACGGCGCATGTGGGTTCTCCGGTGGTTCGCCCATCAGACACCTGCCAACGAGCTATGCCCTGCCGACGCGCGGCTGATCATTCGTCCCAGCGTTTTCGCGCCACCGCTCATCCCGCAACTGCGCCGTCGTTCATGACGAGAGTGGGAAAGTGACGAGCGCTGTGATCGGCAATGGAATCTTCTAATCCTTTTGATTGCGTCCTTGGCCTTCGGATGCAGCGGATTAAAGCCAGCCTCGGAGATCATGCGGCCATAACCAAGCAGGTCAATCCAGCAAGCGACCGAGACCTGAAATGGAAAAGAGGTGCCCTTGCCGACGATCGGCGATTTCGTCATGGCGGAGCGGCTCCCGCAAACGTCCTTGCGTAGGCGGCTTCTATTGCCTCAGCTTCGTTGGCGGTAAGCTGCTCGAACTCCCGCTGTCTCGCTCGCTGGGATAGCCTGCCGTTGTTTTGCCTGAGCATGCGAAACAGCAGATCAATTCTCTGATCGGGCATGTCAACGATCTGCTCCACACCCGCCTTGAACTCATCGTAGCGGCGCAGATAATCCGTCTCGGCGGGCAGCTCTTCCTCAATAGTCTTTCTCACGCACTCAAACAGGAACTCTGTCTGAGGGGTGGCATCGAAGGACCTGTAAAAGTCTCCGGTATCGTTGAGAACGCGCACGTTGCCTTGCGGTGTCGGTTGCCACTCGACCACAGGCAGGACACGTGTCGAATAGGCCTCCAGCACGTCGCGGTACTGATCGATGCTGTTGAGGATGGCAGACGAAACCGGGAACACGAGGCCGGGCGGATTGAAGCCGCGCCGGGCCAGTACGTGGTGGATAAGATATCGATGAATGCGGCCATTCCCGTCTTCAAACGGATGGACAAACACGAAACCGAATGCCAGCACCGCCGCCCCGATGACGGGGTCCAGGTGCTCGGATACAGCGCGGTCAAACTCCGACATGCCATTGATCAAGCTGCGCAGATCTTCGTGTCGCGCGCTGATGTGGTCGGGGATCGGCCCTCCGGTATCGCGGTCATGCTCTCCGACGAAACCACCCTCCTGCCTCAGCCCTAGATGGACAAACCGCGCATCTCCGATGACGATCTGCTGAAGCCGCAGCAGTTCGTCGAGATCGAGCGGCCTGCGTCCGGCCTCGCCGATTGCCCGCCCCCATCTCTGAATGCGGTCTTGTGGCGGGTGCTCACCTTCGATGACGTAGCTCGACTTGGAGTCCTTCAGCAGCAGGAACGCGGCCGTGCGCGCGAGCAGATCGCGTGGTACGTCGGCGACAACGGCCCGCGCGCGCTCGGCAAGATTGCTTGCGATGAATTCCTCGATCTTTGCCGTTCTGAACACGAGCGGACAGAATTCGGGAGTGCCGGGCAGATTATTCTTCACCCGGTGACGGCTTGAGTTCACCGCTGGAACGCCGAACTGCAACTTGGCATCGAGCACGGTGACATACGCGCCAGCTGTTGCGTCCGGCAGGTTCAGCCGGGCACCGGTCAGCCACTCGTAGAGAAACCAGATGCGCCGCGCGTAGCGCCCTGTCGGCTCCGCGCGGACAAGTGCTTCGACTTCGGCTGCTCCGACCGAGAGAAACAGGCGCTTTAGCGCGCAGAGGTCGAGGCCCTCATGTTTCAGGGCGAAGGTCAGGTGTCCTTCGAGCGTCGCTTCGGGGGCATAGCGCGGGCCGAAAATGCGCCAGCCTTGTTGTTCTGTGCGGCGGTGGCGGGTTCCGATTGCCGAGAGAGTCGCAGGAATGGGGACCGCCAGGCGGTAAGCGTCGATCAACGCCGCGTAGCCAGCGAGTGTCGCAGCTTCAGGCAGCCGTCTCTCGTGAAAAACGGTAACTGGGCCTGAAAAACGGTTCTGCGGCGCTCTGGCCATGTAAAAACGATGCCTTCCTGTGAAAAACGATACAAGAGGCATCTTACCATGAAAAACGATACCGAACCATGAAAATCGGTACTCTAGCGCGCCAGTCTGTGAATTTTGATACAAATCGGCGCGATTCGCAAACGCAGGGTAAGCTGTGCTATTTCAATGAGTTATAGTCAAATCTATGGGGTAGCGCTTGCCAGCACCAAAGTCCGCAAAGATCAATCCGGCGATCTCGGGCCTGCGACGTGCTGCCCGTTGGTGAGTGCGGAAGCATGGAATCACAAAATGCTTCACGTTCGCAAGTTATTCTCTTCTTCTACTTGCAGTCGCCTGTAGGCTGCTACGAGAACGCCCTTCTCAATTTTCAGCGTTCCCGTAATGGGGTCTACAAAAAATGGCAGCTTTCTCCGACCCTTAGCATCCAGGTCCGCCGCTCGTTTCATCTGGCGTTCGCTAAGCGCAACGCCGAGGGTTGCTAGTAGTGTTCGTGCCTCTCCCAGACCAATATAAGTGGGCGTTTTCATGTATATCCGCAGTGTTTATAGTATTATTATGGCAACTCCTGGTTGCCAATTAGTTAACGCCGATTAACTGGCCGCTGGTGATTGACCAGTCCGTGGCCAGGATAAAGCGCCGAACCGATCCCACTTCCGGCGCATGCAGCGCCACTCAAACTTGCCTGACACCGAATATACCGAGATCACAGATGACCTCGGTGACGACCTTCCTGTCAGCATGCGAGAGTTGGACGCGGTCGAGGCATTTCTTCTGGGATTGATCGAAGCAACTCTTGGGGCCGACGACTTGCCCAGCTTTCCAGTCGACTCTGAAGCGCCGCAAAAAGCTGCTCTGTCTGAGCGCGTTTGAGTGGAGTTGGAGATGGCCGAACAGGTCCTAACCCAAGACGGGTCGCAGGTATTGCGGGCTGCCCTGTACCTTCGCGTCTCAACGGGTCGGATCTATCGATCCCGGATCAGCGCCGACAGGCGCTAGCATTCTGCAAGGCCCGCGGCTGGGATGTGGCTATTGAGTTTGTTGAGCCGGGCGCGAGCGGAACTGACGACCGACGCCCTGAGCTTCAACGCCTGCTCGATATGGCGACTGCCGGCGACGCGCCATTCGACGTTGTCATTGTCCACTCGTTTAGCCGTTTTGCGCGCGATCACTTTCAGCTTGAGTATCATGTCCGCCGGTTGCGGAAGGCGGGTGTGCGGCTTGTAAGCATCACGCAGGATCTCGGGGACGATCCGATGAGCGCGATGGTTCGGCAGGTGTTCGCGCTGTTCGACGAATATCAGTCGAAAGAGAACGCAAAGCATACACTGCGCGCGATGCAAGAGAACGCGCGGCAGGGGTTTTGGAATGGATCGCAGCCGCCCTACGGTTATTGCGTCATTGAAGCGGAGCAGCGGGGATCGAAGACTAAGAAGCGGCTCGCTGTCGACCTCGTCGAGGCGGAAGTCGTACGCTTGATCTTCAAGCTCGTGAAAGAAGGCGACGGAACGTCCGGGCCGTTGGGTGTAAAGGCTGCCACATCATGGCTGAACGAGTGTGGCTATAGAACGAGACGTGGCGCAAGGTGGGGAATAGGACCGCTTTATCTCATCCTGACGCGGACGACGTATAAGGGCGAGCACCGCTTCAATCGCAAAGTTTGGAAAACGAGAGAGGCAAAGCCCGAGGCGGATCAGATCACCGTTCCTGTTGAGCCGATCATCGAAGCTTCATTGTTCGATGCCGTGCAGGCGAGGCTTCGGGAACGAAATCCGAAAGTCACGGCACCCCGCGTAGTGAGCGGCCCAATCCTTCTGACAGGGATTGCGACGTGTGCAAGTTGCGGCGGAGGAATGACTCTGCGCACAGGAAAATCGGGCCGCTATCGGTACTACACGTGTTCCGTTTGCGCGCGGAAGGGAAAGACCGTCTGCAAGGGCCGTTCGATACCCATGGAGAAACTGGATCGGCTCGTCAGCGAAAAACTGGCAGAGAGGCTGCTGACGCCGGAGCGGGTTGCGAAGCTGCTTGAAGGACTGGTGCAACGCCAGTCCTCACGCGACGAGGACTATGCGAAGCGCCTCGCTGCGCTCCAGGCGAAGCTCAACTCGGCAGAAGCCAGGCTTCGCCGTCTGTACGATGCGATAGAAGCTGGCATTGCCGATCCGAGCGACGCGACACTCAAGGACCGTCTGGTTGCAGCGAAACAAGAGCGAGACATCGCTTAGGCGACGTTCGACCGAGCGAAAGCAGAACTGCGTCCCGGCTCAAAAATTACCCCGGACAAGATCGCAGCCTTCGCCGAAGCGATGCGAAGCAATGTGCTGGAGGGCGAGACGTCTTTCAGACGTGCCTATATCAGGTCAATCGTCGATCAGGTTGAAGTTGACGACGAGGAAATCCGCATCATCGGACGGAAGAGCGTACTGGAACGCCTCGTGATGGCGGAAGGAGCATCCCCGGCTGGAGTGCCCAGTTTTGTTCGTGAGTGGCGCGCCCGAAAGGATTCGAACCTCTGACCCCCAGATTCGTAGTCTGGTGCTCTATCCAGCTGAGCTACGGGCGCTTTTTGCTATCGGGGCTGGGCAAATGCCAGCACGGAGACCGGGTCGGCTGGCGCCGCTTCGGCCTAGCAAGGCCGCCACTCCTAATATGAGTGGTCGGCGAGCGCAAGTCTCTTGATCTCTTTGGCCGCAGATGGCCTTAGGCGAGAGCGCCCGCCCGGTTCCGGTCAGCGCACCGAGCGGTCCGGAAGCTCGATCAGGAATGTGGCGCCGACGGGCGTATCGAGCAACTCCAGCTTGCCGCCATGGACGTTCACCAGCTCGAGCGCGATGGCGAGGCCGAGGCCGGAGCCCTCCTTGCGGGTCGAAGCCTGGAACGGCCGGAACAGGTTCTTGCGCGCCTGTTCGGGCACGCCGGGCCCGTCGTCTGACATCTCGATGAAGACCTTGCGGCCGTCGCGCCACGCCTTGACGCGGATCTCGCCCTTGCCGTCCGCACGGCTTTCGATGGCCTGCACGGCGTTGCGCGTCAGGTTGCTCAAGACGCGGAACAAGTGCTCGTGGTCGACGTCGATCAGGAGCTGGTCGTCGACCTCGACGATCCAAGCGATGCGGTCCTCGCGCGGCAGGCCGAGTCCCTCGGCGACCTCCTCGATCAACGGTTTCAGACGCATCAGCTCGCGCCGCGGCTCGGCTTCCTCGGCGCGCCCGAAACGCAGCGACGTGTTGCAGAAGTTGATGGCGCGGTCGAGGGAGGCGATCAGCTTCGGGGCGAACTGCTGCACGGTCGGGTCCGGGATCGCGGTCAGGCGATCGGAAATGAGCTGGGCGTTGGCCAACATGTTGCGCAGGTCGTGGCTGATCTTGCTCACGGCGAGGCCCAGTTGCGCCAGCCGGTTCTTCTGGGCGAGCGCCTGGGCAAGCTGGCGCTGCATGTGCGCAAGTTCGCGCTCAGCGGTGCCTATCTCGTCGGAGCGGCCTGATGGCGTGATGATCCGGCTCGAGTCCTCCGGATTCTCGCCGAAGCGCAGCATGTTGCGCGAGATGCGCATCATCGGCCGCACGAGAAGTGCGCTGATGGCGAAATAGACCAGCGCCGCCGCGATCAAAGAAATCATGATCGAGAGATAGATGATGTTCATGCCGTAGCTGACCATCGCTCGCTTCAACGGCTCCTCGGGCAGCACAATCTCGATCACGTCGTCGTATCGAGGGCCGAGATATCCGGTGACGCGGATCACGCGGTCGTCGGGCGAGAAGAACAACGCAATGGCATCGCCGATCTGCGACAGACGCAGCCCCATATCCTGGCTCAACGTCAGGTTCGGCGGCTCGCGCAGATCGTAGTGCTCGTCGATCGAGATCTCGGTCACCGGTGGCAGCACGAGACGGCGGATGCCGCTGCGGCGGATGGCAATGGCGCGGACGAGCGCGGTGCGCGTCAGCTCGTTGCGAAGCGCCGGCGGCACGTTGCGGCCAGGGACCGCCTCGGCCGCAAGCGCCGCGACGTTGGCCGCGGTCAGGCGGTCATTGAGCCAGCCAATACGGTAGTTGGCGATCGAGGGCAGAAAGATCAGGATTTCCGCCAGCATGACGAAGATGGCCGTCAGCAGCAGCAGTTTTGCCGGCAACCCGATGCGCAGCCAGCCGTGACGGATCGCGGCGGCGCGCTCGCGCAGCCACGGTAGGACGGGTAACGGCTGTTTCTCCGTCGTTTCGACCACAGGCTCGTTCGTATCGAGAGGCATGCTCACCACAGCAGCGGCCCCGGCTCCATAGGCTGTTGATTCTGGCATTTCGCGCTTTCCGTGTCACGCACGGCCGGCGCGGCGCCTAGGTCATGACATGGTCAAGGGCTGTGCGCTCGATATGGGGCGATCAGCTTGGCTAACCAAGCTTCGCAAGAAAATCTATGAGGCGCCGAATGCTCGCCTTGGCGGGGAGGGCGGCGTAGTGGCGGGCCGCGGCGCGGCGGCTCGCTTCGCCGAGCGTCGGGTAGGGCGCGACGTAGCCAGCCAACGCCGAGATGTGAAGCTTTTGCGCGACGGCCAGCGCCCAGATCTGGATCAGCTCGCTGGCGTCCGAGCCGACGATCGTTGCGCCGAGGATGCGTCCCTTGTGGTCGGTGACGACCTTGACGTGACCCTGCGTCTGGTGCTCGGCGTGGGCTCGGTCGTTCTCGGTGAACGGCCAGCGCAGCACCTGAATCTTGTACTTCGCGGCGCGCGCCTCGTCCTCGCTGAGGCCGACACGGGCCAGCTCGGGATCGGTGAACGTCGCCCAAGGCACGCGCGCGGGGTCGAACTTGGTGGGCAGCCGGAACAGGGCGCGACGCAGCACGATCTCGGCCTGATGGCTCGAGACGTGGCTGAAGCGCGGGCCGCCGTTGACGTCGCCGACGGCATAGACGCGGCGGTTCGAGGTTCTAAGGCCGCGGTTGACGATGATGCCGTCCTCGCTCGTCCGGATTCCGGCGGCGGCGAGATTAAGGTCGGAGACGTTCGGTACGCGGCCGGCCGCGACGAGGAGATGCGAGCCGTCGACCGTCTCCCGGCCGTGCGGACTGACTATGTGGAGCCGCACGTAGTCAGTCCTGCCTTCGACGCGCTCGATGGTTGCGCCTTCGCGAAGCTCGAGGCCTTCGGCGCGCAACGCCTTCAGAGCCAACGCGGTGACCTCGGGATCGTAGCCGTCGAGCGCGCGCGCCTGCTCGATCACCGTGACGCGGCTGCCGAGCCGCAAATGCGCCTGGGCCAGCTCGAGGCCCGTGGTGCCGGCACCGATCACCACGAGATGCGGGATCTTGCGGTCGATGTCGAAGATGGTGTCGCTGGTGAGGTAGGGGCAGGCGTCGAGGCCCGGAATGTCCGGCAAAGCCGGGGAGGAGCCGGTGGCGATCACGAAGCGGCGGGCCGTGATGCGGTAGTCGCCGGCGAGCAGCGTCCGCTTGTCGAGAAAGCGGCCTGCGCTAAGGATGACGCCGATGTTGAGACCCGTGAGGCGCTCGATAGATTCGTTAGGCGTCACCGCCGAGACGACGCTCCGGACATGGCTCTGCACGGCGCGGGGGTCAATCTGTGGCTCGACGGAGGCGATGCCGAAGGCGCTGGCCGTGCGCAGGGCCTGGGCGCGGCGACCAGCGATCACCAGGGCTTTCGATGGCATGGTTCCGGACAAGATGCTGCCGCCCATGCGCTGCTTCTCGACCAGAACGACCCTGCGTCCGAAAGCGGCGGCGAGCGTCGCGGTCGCGATGCCGCCCGCGCCGGCTCCTATGACGCAGATGTCCGTCGACAGAGGTTCTCCGGCCAAGGCGACCGAGGGTTCCGATGATGCCCGCGGCCTGCTCTCCGATGCCGCTGCAGCGGACCTCGGTTGCGTCATGGCGATCGCTCCCACGTTTGTACCCGGCTGCCGGATTTACCGGCGGCGCCGCCCAGCATTCCCCGGTCTCAGGCCTCCTGGCAAGGTATACGGACCGGTCCGGCACCCTTGACACACAACGGATTTCGGCGCCGGTTGCGGGGGCAAGGCGCGATAGCCCGCCTCCGCGCTTGTCAATTGACTTCGGAAGGCGCGCAACCTATAAGCCTGCATCCCATCACGATCAGCCCTGGACGGCGGGTTTTTGCCGGCGCCGGGCTTGTTCGCATTCGATTTCGACTGGAGTAACCGCCGTGAAACGGACCTATCAACCGAGCAAGCTCGTGCGCAAGCGTCGGCATGGCTTCCGCGCCCGCATGCAGACGCCGGGCGGGGTGAAAGTCATCGCGCGCCGTCGCGCCAAGGGCCGCAAGCGCCTGTCGGCTTAGTTTTGTTGGCGGCGCGGCGGTTGCCCGCTCTGCGGGAGAGACCTCTTGCCTGTCGCAACGCTCAAGAAACGAGCGGATTTCCTGAGACTTAGAGGGGGCGCGCGCTTTGCGACGCCCTCTTTCGTTCTGGAAACGCGTCCTCGTTCCGGCTCGCGAAATGGTGATGGGGCTGCGGCGTCCTCGGCTCGCTTTGGATTTACTGTCACAAAGAAGCTTGGTGGTGCGGTCGTGCGCAACCGCATCCGGCGCCGGCTCAAGGCGGCCGTTCAGCTGGTGGCGCCCAAGCTCGCGCATGCCGACCACGACTATGTTCTGGTCGGGCGCGCGGCAGCCCTTGATCGCGATTTCTCCGAGCTCAAGAAAGACCTTGAACGGGCCCTGCAACGCGTGCATCACGCTGCGGCACAAGCGGCGCCCGGATTGTCACCCCACCGGATTGACCCGTCCGCGCGAAAACGCCCATAGGCACGGCCTTTCGCCGGTTGTAAGAGAGCCAGTCTGAAATTTTGCGGGCCGCTGCCTGATCAGCTTTTTTGGGGCGGCGCCGCGCCATCCGAGGTCTTCATGAGCCAGCGCCCCGACGATCATAAAAACCTTCTCATTGCCGTTGCGCTGTCGATGGCCGTGATGCTGGGCTGGCAGGTGTTCTACGCCGGGCCGCAGGTGAAGGAGCAGCAGGAGCGGGTGCAGCGGGACAAGGCGGCGCAGGAGCAGGCTCAGAAGGCCACTGAGGGAAGCCCTGCTACGCCGGCGGCACCGAGTACCGCTCTGCCTGGCTCGAAGCCGGCGCAGCCCGCCATCACGGCGCGTTCGACGGGAACGCGAGCCGAGGTGCTGGCCAGCTCGGCTTCGGCACGCGTGCCGATCGAGACGCCATCGCTCACGGGCTCGATTTCGCTCAAGGGCGGTCTCATCGACGACCTCGTGCTCGTCAACTATCGCGAGACCGTCGATCCGAAGAGCCCTAACGTCGTGCTGTTCTCGCCGCTCGGCGCACCCGGAGCCTACTTCGCCGAATACGGCTGGCAGGGTGCCCCCGGGGCGCAGGTGGCGCTACCGGACAGCGAAACCGTCTGGCAGGCCGAGAGCGGCGCCAAGCTGACGCCGGCTACGCCCGTGACGCTCACCTGGGACAACGGCCAGGGGCTCAAGTTCCAGCGCGCGGTCTCGATCGACGAGAACTACATGCTCAAGGTCGTGAACACGATCGAGAACACGACTACCGGTGATATCGTCCTCACGCCTTACGCACGTCTCTATCGCTTCGGCACGCCCCATACGTCCGGTTACGGCACCATTCTCCACGAAGGCCTGATTGGCGTACCGGGAGACGCGGGCCTGCAGGAGATCCCCTACGCCAGCGTGCTCGAGGACGGCGGGGCCAAGAGCTTCGACGGCAAGACGGGCGGCTGGCTCGGCATCACCGATAAATATTGGGCCGCCACGCTGATCCCCGATCAGAAGGCGACCTATGCCGCGAGCTTCCGCGGCCAGCAGGGCAACGCCACCTCGCAGGAAGTGTTCTGGACCGACTATCAGCTCGGCGTGCAGGCGATTGCGGCCGGTGCGACGCACACCGTCGACGGGCATCTCTACGCCGGCGCCAAGCAGGTCAGGCTCATCGAGAGCTACGAGGCCGAGCTTGGCATTGAGAAGTTCGAGCTTCTGATCGACTGGGGCTGGTTCTACTTCATCACCAAGCCGCTCTATTACGTCATCGACTGGCTCTACGGCATCCTCGGCAACTTCGGTCTCGCGATCCTCGCCGTGACCGTCATGGTCAAGGCCGTCTTCTTCCCGCTCGCCAACAAGAGCTACGAGAGCATGGCGAAGATGAAGAAACTGCAGCCGCAGATGGAGCAGCTTCGCGAGCGCTATAAGGACGACAAGGCCAAGCAGCAGCAGGAGCTGATGGCGCTCTATCAAAAGGAGAAGATCAACCCGCTGGCCGGCTGTTTGCCGATCCTCGTGCAGATCCCCGTTTTCTTTGCGCTCTATAAGGTGCTGTTCGTCTCGATCGACATGCGCCATGCGCCGTTCTTCGGCTGGATCCAGGATCTCTCGGCGGCCGATCCGACCTCGATCTTCAATCTGTTCGGTCTGCTTCCGTTCGCGGTTCCGGAGGCGCTCCACATCGGTGCGTGGCCGGTCATCATGGGCATCACGATGTGGGTCCAGATGCAGCTCAACCCGCCGCAGCCGGATCCCATCCAGCAGAAGATCTTCAGCTATATGCCGCTGATCTTCACGTTCCTGCTCGCGGCGTTCCCGG
This sequence comes from Hyphomicrobium sp. CS1GBMeth3, assembly GCF_900117455.1. Classification (NCBI taxonomy): domain Bacteria; kingdom Pseudomonadati; phylum Pseudomonadota; class Alphaproteobacteria; order Hyphomicrobiales; family Hyphomicrobiaceae; genus Hyphomicrobium; species Hyphomicrobium sp. CS1GBMeth3. The sequence continues at coordinate 1,186,940 of NZ_FPHO01000003.1, read as the reverse complement.
CCGGTCTCGTGATCTATTGGGCCTGGAACAACATCCTGTCGATCGCCCAGCAGTGGTACATCTCAGTCAAGCAGGGCGCCGAGGTGCATCTCATCGGCAATATCAGGCGCACGTTTGCGCCGCTTGGGCGGCTCGTGGGCCTGAACAAGGGCGAATCCAAATCCGAAACCAAGGGATGACGGACGCGGCGCTCTTCAGTCCTGAGGACCTGGCGGCTGGCGAGCGTCTCGTCGCCAGGCCATGGCGGTTCATAAAGGGCGTCGTGGCGCTCGACGGACTGCCTGACGACGGGTGGACTGAGGTTGCGTTTGCCGGGCGCTCGAACGTCGGCAAGTCGAGCCTCATCAACGCCATGGTGCGCAACGGCGGGCTCGCGCGGACCTCGAACACGCCGGGTCGCACGCAAGAGCTGAACTTCTTCGCGCCGGCCGAGGACGCGCTCTATCTCGTCGATATGCCGGGATACGGCTTTGCCAAGGCGCCCAAAGACAAGGTCGAGGCGTGGACATCGCTGATCCGCGCCTACCTTGCCGGGCGGCCGACGCTCAGGCGCGTGTTCCTGCTGATCGACAGCCGGCACGGCCTCAAGCCGCCGGACCGCGAGATCATGAAGATGCTCGATGCGACGGCGGTGCCCTACCAGATCGTGCTGACGAAGGCCGACAAGATCAACGTGCCTGCCCTGGAGGCTGTGCTGCGCGCGACCGAAGCGGCGCTCAAGGAGCACGCGGCGGCGTTCCCCACGGTGCTCGCGACATCTTCCGAAAAGGGCACCGGGATTGCCGAGCTGCGCGCAACGCTGGCCGCGCTTATCAACGCATAGGGCAGGGCCCCTCAATCACATAGCCGTCCGATCGGTAGAGCGGCGCTCCAGAGCGCGCATTTCTCGGCGAAGCTGCGGGCGGCGTGCGCGGGGCTCGTCGACGGCAACGTCGTCACGATGACGCCATCCGGACAATGTCGCGTGGCGTGCTTCCTGAAGCTCGCAGCCGCTTTGCCGCCGTTGAGGCCGATGTGCGTCAAGCGCGGGTGGGCCGCGAAGAAACTCGCGAAATCGTTCGGCACCTCGTCGCGAATGTTGGAATCCAGGCTGCCAGGACGGACGCAGGACTGCAGCACGTCCCACACGGCAATTCCGTGCGCCTGCAAAATGCGCGTGCGCTCTTCGTAGGCTTTGTCGAAGCCTGCGCCCACCAGCTCGCCCATGATGCGCCAGAACGCGTTGTGCGGGTGGGCGTAGTATTGTTTCGCCTCGAGCGACGCCACGCCCGGCATGCTGCCCAGGATCAGGATGCGTGCGCTGGGCTCAGCGATCGGCGGGAAGCTGCGAATGATCACTTCGCTCATTGCATTTCTCGACACTTTCTCCGGCACCGACAACGCTCGCCATAATAGTTGCAACTTATTAATCAGCGAGCAGGCTATTCCTTTGCCTCGCACGGCCCTGCACCTAGCGTCCCGCGGACCTTAGCCATCATGGAACGGAGGCCGAGATGGGTCTGCAAGTCAATCGCGTTACCGGTTGCGTCGCGCTTACAGCCGCGATTGCGCTGTCATTGCAACCTGCCGTGGCCTGCACGCGGGTGCTCTGGAACGACAACAAGCTCGCTGTCGTCACCGGCCGCACCATGGACTGGCCGGAAAGCACCGAGCCCAAGCTCATGGTGTTTCCGCGCGGCATCGAGCGCAGCGGCAGCAATGTCGGGCCGGAGGTCGTCGTTGCAGACAACCCTGCCAAGTGGACGTCGAAATACGGGAGCATGGTCGTATCCGTCTATGACCTCGGTGCGGTCGATGGGTTGAACGAGCGCGGGCTCGGCGCGCATCTTCTCTATCTGAACGCCGCGGACTACGGTCCGCGCGATACCAGCAAGCCCGGTATCGCCGTGACGCTGTGGGCGCAATATGTGCTCGACACTGCGGCAACCGTTGCGGAGGCGCTGCAGCTTCTCGAGCAGGTTCAGATCGTGACCGCGGAAGCGCGCGGACACAAAGGGACAGTTCACCTTGCGCTCGAGGATGCGACCGGGGATTCGGCGATCATCGAGCATATCGACGGCAAGCCGGTCGTCCATCACGGCCGCGAGTATCGGATCATGACCAACGATCCGACCTACGACGAGCAGCTCGCGCTTCTCAAGAAGGAAGATTTTTCGAAGCCTGCGAGCGACATGCCGTTACCGGGCAACGTCAATCCAAGGGATCGCTTCCAGCGCGCGGCCTACTACTCGGCGCTGCTACCCGAGCCCAAAGACGAGCGGGCTGCGATCGCCGGCATTCTGGCCATCATGCGCAACGTGTCGGTGCCGTTCGGCGCGCCTTACAAGGGCTTCGGCATTTACAACACCGAATATCGCACGGCGATGGATCTCACCAACACGCGCTACTTCTTCGAGCTGACGACGAGCCCGAATGTCGTGTGGGCGGACCTAAAGACCTTCGATCTATCGGCTGGGGCGCCCGTGAAGACGCTCAACCCGGACAACATCGATCTTTCCGGCGATGTCAGCGCGAAGTTTCAGGAAGCTAACCGGCTGTTCTAGGGCGGTGGACTTGAGCCCATGCGAGTACACCTGGTGAGTATCAGCCACCGAGGTACTGGGCGAACAGCACCTGCGCGATCATCCAGCCTGTCTCGCCGAACTTGGCGAGTAGGCCTCCGACCACGGCGGCGGCGATCCACCCGAACCAGCGCGCCGCCGTGCGCGCGTAGTTGATCGCGACCTTGACGTCGACGGTCTGATCGGGAAGCGCCGTCTCGGCCGTCATGCCATCGGCGCCGATTGTGCGGGCCGAGACGATCAATTGCAGCTGGCGCTTGCCGCGCGCGCGCGGCGTCACTGTCCAGCGCCAGCTCGCGTAGTCGTCGGATCCTAGCCCGAGCACGTTCTCGATCCACTGCGTCTCAGGCGAGCGGTTCTCGATCGAGAAGCCGCCGTCGGGCGCACGCAGGCGCACCGACATGGCCTTGGTGACGACGACCTCATGACGAAACGCGGCGCCGCCGCCCTGCAGGCCCTCGGCTAGCGCCTTGACGTCGGCGCGTGCAATGCGGGCCTCGGCGACGACCGGGATGCCGATGCGCATGCGGCGCGGAATGTTTTCGACCAGCTGGCCAGCCTCGATCAGCGGCCAGGAGCCGACGAACGGTCCGGACGCGCCGGCGCGTTTGCGATCCTGCTGCTGCGGTGCTGCGGGCGGTGGTGGTGCCGGCGGACGGCTCGCGCTACGCGGCGGGGCACTCCAGCGGCCGCTGGCCGCTATATCCGAAGGCGGCGGAGGTGGTGTTGGCTCTGGCTCGTGCCAATCGGATACCTCGGGCCACGGTGCCGGCACCGGTTCGGCGTCGACAGCCGGCGGCTCGGGGCGCTCGGCGGCGAACGGCGGGCGATCGGTTGAAGGCGCGGGCGCGGGTGAAGACCAGCCGGCTGCGGCAGGACGCTCGGGCTCGCGCGGCGTCGGCGTGGGTCGCGGCGGGCCGCCGAGGTCCGGATAGTTGGCGCGCGGCAGCGGCGACGGCGTGGACGGCGCGTGCGTGGCGTCGGTCTCGCCGTGGCGGTTCTGTAGGCGCTCACGGGCCGAAGCCAGAATCTCTTCCGTCGTTGGAAGGCGATCCGGCTCCGTGTGCGGAGCGGGGATATCGCGCGCCGCTTCCGTTACCGGTGGTGCAGGGCGCGTGAGATCGGGCTGCGGCGGTGGTCCGAGGTTCGGCGGTGGCTGCGGCTCGTGATCCGGCTCGTGCTCGGGTTCGGAATGATGGTGCGCCGGTTGCGGGGGCAGTGCTTGCTGGGGCGGCTCGGGCGGGGACGCCGCGCGCTGCAGGGCGCGGATCGCCTCCTCGAAGGTCAGGCCCTGCACGCGCAAGAGGTGCGCGGCGGTGCTTTTGCCGTCACCGACGATGGCCGCGAGCACGATAGCGCCGTTGATTTCGCGACGCCGACCCTGGCGCGCGGCGGCCGCAGCCGCCTCGAGGATGCGCCGCAGGTCGCCCGAGATGGCGATCGTCTGCCCGCTGCCGGCTTCGATGCGGTCGTCCGAATGGCCGAGGTAGTCCGAGACCTCGGCCGTCAGGCGCCCAAGGTCGATGCTGCTGGACTTCAGGACGATCGTCGCTTCCGGATCCTCCGCGAGCGCCAGCAGCAGATGCTCGAGTGTCACCTCGCGGTGGGATTGGGCGGTTGCGTAGTCGGCAGCGCGTGTCAGCGTCGCCGTGAGATACGGCGACATCGGGATTCTGCCGAGATCGTCGACGATCATGGTCGTCATCAGCATTCCTCTCGGGGCCGACAGGCCTGCCAAATCAAGCGGGCTCTGCGCCCGGGCTCCACCCCGCAGCCGAATCTCTCATACGGGATATGACGTTATGATGAGGAGTCGGGCAAGGTTGGACCGCAATCCCCAATAACTCAACGCGTAATCTTGGCGCGCGAATGTGTGGGAATTCCGTTGAGGCCAGCTATCCACCGGGTATATGTGCTCGCCGTGACAAGCTGGCCCCAAGGTGGGGCCAAAAAACGCACAATTGCCGTTCAGGGCAGCAGGGGTCGCAAAGAGATATGGCGAAGGTGACCGGAACCGTGGCGCCGCCGCAAGGCGCATTCGATCCGAAGGAGATTTCGGCTCACGTTCAGGCGCGCATCCTGGCGGAGGCGCTGCCCAATATGCTGCGTTACGACGAGCAGACGGTGGTCGTGAAGTTCGGCGGCCACGCCATGGGGGACCAGGCGCTCTCGGACGCTTTCGCCAAGGACATCGTCTATCTCAAGCAGTCGGGCGTGAACCCCATCGTCGTGCATGGCGGCGGGCCGCAGATCGCGAGCATGCTGACCAAGCTCGAGATCAAGTCGGAATTCGTCAACGGCTTGCGCGTCACCGACAAGCCGACCGTCGAGGTCGTCGAGATGGTGCTCGCCGGGCGCATCAACAAGGACATCGTCTCTGCGATCAACCGCCAGGGCGGCAAGGCGGTCGGTATCTGCGGCAAAGACGCCAACCTCATGATCGCGCGCAAGATCACGCAGATGGCCGATCCGACCAGCGCCGAGCTCAAGGATGTCGACATCGGCTATGTCGGTGATCCGCTGCACGTCAATCCGCACATCGTGGACGTGATCTCGAAGTCGGATCTCATTCCGGTCATCGCGCCGATCGGCATCTCGCCGCAGGGCGAGACGCTCAACATCAACGCCGATACGTTCGCGTCGGCGCTGGCGGCGCGCATGCAGGCCAAGCGCTTGCTTCTGCTCACGGATGTGGAGGGCGTGCTCGACAAGGACGGCAACCTGATCGGGGATCTCACGATCCTGGAAGCCCAGGAGCTAATTCGCAACGGCACCATCACCGGCGGCATGATCCCAAAGGTCGAGGGGTGTATCGAGGTCGTCGAGGCGGGCGTTGAGGCCGTGGTCATCATCAACGGCCGGGTGCCGCACAGCGTGCTGCTCGAGCTGCTCACCGACCACGGCGCGGGAACGCTTGTCGGGCGACGCAAGCCGAAGGCGAAAAAGACCGCATGAGCGCAGAGCGCAAGCGCGAGGTTTCGAGCTCCGGGGCGGCGGATCGCCAGCCACCGCGTCTTCTCGAGCCCCGTGCGGGAGCGCTGCGGCGCGGTTTCGATACGACGCAGGCCTGGATCTTCGATCTCGACAACACGCTCTATCCGGCCGAATGCAATCTCTTCGCGCAGGTCGACCACCGCATGGGGGCGTTCATCGCGCGCTATCTCGGCGTGCCGTATGCGCACGCGCGGCATTTGCAGAAGACCTACTATCGGCAGTTCGGAACCACGCTTGCGGGGCTGATGGCCGTGCACAAGCTCGATCCGGCCGAGTTCCTGGCCTACGTGCACGACATCGATCTGTCGGTCGTACAGGAAGCGCCGCAGCTTCGCGCGGCCATCGCGGCGCTGCCCGGCCGGCGGCTGATCTATACCAACGGCTCGCATCGGCACGCAGAGCGGGTCGCCGAGAAGCTCGGCGTGCTCGATCTCTTCGAGGACATCTGCGATATCGCCGCGTGCGACTATGTTCCGAAGCCTGAGGCCAATGCGTTCGATCGCATGATCCGGCGCCACGGGGTCGCGGCAGAGACGGCTGCCATGTTCGAGGACATGCCGATGAACCTCGCTGTGCCGCACGATCTCGGCATGACGACCGTGCTCGTGCATTCGAGCTATGTCGACCATCCCATCCAAGAGCAGATGAAGGCGTGGACGGAGCTGCCGGACCACATCCACCACATGACGCTGGATCTGGCCGTGTTCCTCTCGATCGCGATGGTCCCGAGCACGGGCCGATAAGGGCGTCAGCCCTGCTTTTCCCAGCGGCCGCTTTCCGACTGGCGCCAATAGGTGACGGCGCACCCGCTTGCCTTCGCCGACTTCCACTGTGCGCGCGCCTTGGCGGTCGCTTCCGGATCGTTGCCGTCGAACAGGCAGACGATGCGCACGAAGCCTGAGAACTCAGCCATTTCCGCGCCGTCGACGAGAAAGCGCACGCCAGCGCCGTTCGGCGTTTCGTCGCCGGTCGTGAGGTAGACCGGCTGGCGGGCGGGATCGCCGTCCCGCGCTGTGCCGTGCGGCAGGAAGCTCGCGTCATTGGAGGTCCAGAGCGCGAGGTCGAGCGCCTCGAGGCGCTCGCTGCTGCCCGACTGCACGACAGCGCGCCAGCCGCGCTCCAGTGTGCGCTCGAGCAGTGACGGCAGCACGCGCTCGAGCGGTGCGCGCTCGAGATGATAGAACAGGACCTCTGCCGGATCGCTCATTGCGGACGTTTATTCAAATCCCTTCCGTGCGTAGCGTGGTGGCGCAAAGCAACACCCGCGGCTCGGCGTGAAAAAGATCACGGAAGGGGCTTGATGTCGATGGCACCCTCGCCTATTTACCGAGGTCCGGTGCGGCGCCATCATGGGTGACGCCCGTGCGGGCGGTGAGCTAGGCAGCATCTTCGGGTTCGCTGCCGTGCTCCCGCCCGCTGCGATTCTAGGGAACCCCGATCAGCGCTTGCGATACTTGCGCGGCACCAGGCCGGCGTCGGTCAATGCGTTGACGCAGCGGCGGCTCAGATTGCCTCGGCGGCCGGCAAGCGTCATGCAGCTACGCAGCGCAGATGTCCCCTCTTTGTATGCGGGGCAGTGTGTCTTGTAATCGGCGCGGCAGGAGTTCTCGACTTTCTTGCTGTAGGCACCGGCTTCGACGGTCGTAACAGTGAGGGCGATCGCTAGGGGAAGCGCAAAGAGCGCGCGCGTGATCGAAACTTTATTCATCGCATTACGAAACAGATCGGACATCGTGCATCCCTGGTTGCTTGTTCGTTTTGTCTGCCGGCCAGATCCCCGGCCGGAACCTAGCCCGGCCGTTTGTCCTGCGCCAGCCGGATTCTTCCGCCTGCGGCGTGATTAACCACGGCGGCGTTTCGGCGCGAACGGATTGTCCCCGCCGCGCAGGTTCAACCGGATGGGAACTCCCGGCAGATCGAAGGCCGCGCGCAGGCTGTTGGTCAGGTATTTCTGGTAGGGCTTCGGCAGCGCATCGGGGCGCGAGCAGAAGGCAACGAACGTCGGCGGGCGTGTCGACGGCTGCGTCATATAGCGGATCTTGAGCCGGCGACCGGAGGGAGCCGGCGGCGCATGCCGGGCGAGCGCTTCCGCGAGCCAGCGGTTCAGCTCGGGCGTCGGGACACGGCGGTTCCACACCTCGGCCGCGCTCACGATGGCACGCAGGAGCTTGTCCAATCCCTTCTCGCTCGCAGCCGAGATCGGCACCACGGAGACGCCCGGCACCTGCGCCAAGCCCTCCGCGACCTTGCGGTGCAGCTCCTTCAGATAACTCTGCTTCTCCTCGACGCGATCCCACTTGTTGAGTGCGATGACGAGGGCGCGCCCTTCCTGGGTGACGAGATCGCCGATGGTGAGGTCCTGGTGCTCGAGGCCGCGCTCGGCGTCGAGCAGAAGCACGACGACCTCGGCGAAGCGGATGGCGCGTATGGTGTCGCTGGTCGAGAGCTTCTCCGCGAGCTCGGTGACCTTGGCCTTGCGGCGCAAGCCGGCGGTGTCGAACAGGCGGATGGGGCGGCCTTGCCAGGAGATGTCGCTCGCGACGGAATCGCGCGTGAGGCCGGGCTCGGGCCCGGTGATCATCCGATCCTCGCCGATCAGCGCGTTGACGAGGGTCGATTTGCCGGCGTTGGGGCGTCCGACGATCGCAACGCGCAGCGGACGCTCGCCTTCGTGCTCTTCCTCGCTCTCCTCACTGGAGTCGCCCTTGCGCGGGCGCTGCTTCGGCTTGAGGCCCAGTGCCGCGAGCGCGTCGCGCTCAAGATCGCTGAGGCCAAGGCCGTGCTCGGCCGAGATGGCGACGGGCTCGCCGAGGCCGAGCTTGAACGCCTCGTAGAAGCCTTCGTCGGAGGTGCGGCCCTCGCACTTGTTGGCAATCAGCACGACGGGGCGGCCTGACGCACGCACGGTACGCGCGAAGGTCTCGTCGGTCGCGGTGACGCCGTCGCGCGCATCGATGACAAACAGCACGAGGTCGGCAAGCTCGATCGCCGCCTCGGTCTGCTGGCGCATGCGGTCCGCGATCGAGCCTTTCGCCGCAACCTCGAGGCCGGCCGTATCGATGATCTTGATCGGATGGCCGCCGAGCTCCGCTTCCCCTTCCTTGCGGTCGCGCGTCAGCCCCGGCAGGTCGGAGACCAGCGCGGCACGTGAGCCCGTCAGGCGGTTAAACAGGGTCGACTTGCCCACGTTGGGCCGGCCGACGATGGCGATCTTCGGAATCATGCGATCTCTTCGCGCGCGTATTCGCGTCAAGGGGCGGCTTATGGCCTGAAATCGCGAGAAAAGCAAAAGGGAGAGATGGCGCGGTGGGCGCGGTTAACGATTGCGGCTGGCGACAAAGCGTGCGGCCTCGGTCAGCGGCTCGGCTCGCGGGCCGAAGGAGCGCAGTGCGTCGACGGCGGCCTGCTCGACCCGCTGCAACTCGGCGCGCGCCGCGTCGATGCCCATCAGAGAGACCAGCGTCGCCTTGCCGGCGGCGGCATCCTTGCTCACCGCCTTGCCGACGGTCGCAGCGTCGCCTTCGGCGTCGAGCAGATCGTCGGCAATCTGAAACGCGAGCCCGATTTCCTTGCCGTAGGTGCGCAAAGCCTGCCGCTCGTCCGGCTTGGCTTGGCCCAGGATGGCGCCGGCTTCGCAGGCGAAGCGGATCAAGGCTCCCGTTTTCAGGCTTTGCAGATGCAAGATCTCGTTGAGAGCTGGCGGTTTTCCAGCACCTAAGCGCTCCGCCTCGAGGTCGAGCGCCTGGCCACCGACCATCCCGGCCATGCCCGCGGCCTTGGCAAGGCCGGCTGTCAGATCAAGGCGCACTTCCGGGCTCGGGTGAGCTTCGGGCCGGCTCAGGATCTCGAAGGCGAACGTTAACAGGGCATCGCCGGCGAGGATCGCCGTCCATTCGTCGTAAGCCTTCCAAACCGTAGGCAAACCGCGGCGCGTGGCGTCGTTGTCCATGGCCGGCAGGTCGTCGTGAACGAGGGAGTAGCAATGGACGCATTCGAGGGCAGCGGCCGTATCAATGGCTTCCGCCTCGGAAAGGCCGAAAAGTGCGGCACTCTCGACGACAAGATAGGGCCGGAACCTTTTTCCGCCCCCGAGCGTCGCATGGCCGATAGCGTCGCGAAGCCGGCGCGGGGGGGAGCCGTCTTGATTTTGTGCGTCAGTTTCTGCCCCTAAGAGCTTCTCCAGACGGGCCTCCGTTAGCCCTCTGATCCGATCCAGCCTTTGCGCGAAGGTCATTGACGAAGTACCTAGGACATTCTGAAGGACGTGAGTGGCGCGGGATATAGCATCCGTGGTGGATAAGGACACCCGTGAGGCGGAGGGGTCGCCCAGCGAGGCGGCGTCATTTGCCGATGCACCCCGTTCCGAAGGGGGGCCAGCCACGCGGGATCCTTCTCCGCAGGGCACGGAAGAGCGCGCGGCTTCGCCCGAGGCGCACGCGGTATCAACACCACCCGATGCGCCCGAAGACCCACTGGCTGACGCACCCGAAAGCGCTGCACTCGACCAGCGTGTGAATGCTGTCGACGATCCGGAGCCGGTGCAAGTCTCGGTGCCAAGCCCGGAGACGGACATCTTTTCCGTCTCGCCTGCCGAGCAGGGTGCGCCCCCTGCCGCTCCTGTGGCTGAGCCAGAGCCGGAGGTTTTCCAGGGTACGGAAACTGCGCCACCGGACGTCAGCGATAGCGAGCCCTGGCGCGGCGCGATCGCGGAAGCGCTGGCGGAGCCGCCTCCTGTTTTGCCCGTGGAGCCCGCGCCGGCTGAAGAGAGCGTTTCGCCGTCGCTCGACTTGCCAGCAGCGGAGCCGGAGCTGGAGTCGTCCGGCGATCCTCCAGCGAGTTCGGAGCAAGCTCCTGATCCGCCACAGCCAGCGCCGCGGTTGTCGGTTGCGAGCCCTGCCGCCGCCGTCGATGCGTCCGAGGTCTCGTCAGACGTTTCCGGGCCCGATACCCGCGATGCCGCTTTCGAATTGGCGGCCAAGGATCTTTTTCATCCACCCGAGTCACGGGAAGATCCGCACCTCATAACGCTGGGGCGCCGGCTGGACCCGGCGTTGCGCGCTTCGCGCTCGGACGTGGCTGACATCGCGCCGCGATCCGAAGCTGCGACGGGACGTGCTACGCCTTGGGCGGGCTATCTGCGCACGGCGATCCGCTACGGTCTTTATGCGGTTGCGAGCTACTTCGCGCTCGTGCTGGTGCTCATGGTCCTGTTTCGCTTCGTCAATCCGCCAGGCTCGATGCTGATGCTGACGCAGCTTCTCGGCGGCACGGCGATTGATCGCAGGTGGGTGCCGCTCAGCGCCATCTCTCCGCATCTCGTGCGGGCTGTGATCGTGTCGGAGGACGGGCGCTTTTGCGAGCACAGCGGCATCGATACGGCGGCGATCAAGGAGGCCATCGACCGCGCCGCCAGAGGCACGCCGCGCGGTGCCAGCACGATCTCCATGCAGGTGACGAAGAATCTGTTCCTGTGGAATGCCAAGAGCTATCTGCGCAAGGTCATCGAGATCCCGCTGACGCTGCTGATGGAGCTTGTATGGCCGAAGTGGCGTGTGCTCGAGGTCTATCTCAACATCGCGGAATGGGCGCCCGGCGTGTTCGGTGCGGAGGCCGCGGCGCGCCATCACTTCAACAAGTCCGCAGCGCGGCTCAGCGAGCGCGAGTCCGCGCTGCTCGCGGCCGTGCTTCCCAACCCTGTCGTGCGCAACGCCGGCTCGCCCGGGCCGCAGACGTCGGCCAAAGCGCGGGTCGTGCAGGCGCGCGTGAGGGCCTATGGAGCTGTCGCATCGTGCGTGACCTCCGCTGCGGCGCCCGCGCCGCGTCCGGCATCGGCTGTGCCTACGGTGGTCAAGAGGCCCACGGCTCGCAAGGTCCCGGCGCAGAAGCGCCCTGCCGCCCCCGCTCGCAAGCTGCAGCAACAGCAGCCAAAGTCCGACGACTGGGCGCCGATGATCAACTTCGGGCCGCCCTAGGTTGCCGCCGGCATCGGGCAGCCTCGCGATCCGGCCGGGATTCTGCTGTGTTTCCTGCCGGTTGGCCCAGGCCAAAATCATCTGGCGTCGGCACGGGATTGCCGCTATAAGGCCGCGATCTTTGGTTTTGGAGCTGCGGCGCCCGATCGGAAGGTTGGCGTCGCTCATTGTTTTGGCCGCCGGCAACCGCGTCGGGCCGCTGGACCGGGCAAAAGCCTCCACCGATCGACCCAATTGAGAGCCTTGCGGGCGCCCCAGGCTGGCGCCGCGATCACCGGAGTTAACCTATGGCTGTTCCTAGGAAAAAGACCTCGCCCATGAAGAAGGGCCAGCGCCAGTCGCACGACAAGCTCAGCGCTCCCGCCTATGTCGAGGACAAGGACAGCGGCGAGCGTCGCCGTCCGCATCACATCGATCTCAAGACCGGCAAATATCGCGGCCGGCAGATCCTCGAGCCGAAGTCCGACGCCTGAGCGCGGAGCACGGCGGATCGCCTTCGATCTGCCACATGCGGCTCGACAGTCACGAGCGTGTTCAAAGCAACGACGGTGCCTAATGGGTGCCGTCGTTTTTGTTGTGATGGCTCGCAATCTTTCGGAGGATAGGTTACGAGCCAGACGTCCGGGGCCAGCAGGAGCAACCAATGTCGCTGAGAGCCATTCCGCTTACCATTATTGCTTTCGTTCTCTACAACGTCATCGTTTTGTTCTCCGGCTCGTCCGGTGCGGAGGGCACTGCCGTTGACGGCGGCGCGGCAGCGCGCGCGCTCCTCTCGGAGACGATCTTCAGCTTCCATATGATCAGCGGTGGCACCTGGGATTTCACCTGGGGTGACCTCATCATCCTGGTGACACTCGTCATTCTGTTCATCGAGATCGTGAAAGCCACCTACACGTCTTCGTCCGGACTGATCGACCACGGCTTATCCATGCTGGTGTTCATTGCGGTGCTGGTCGAGTTTATCGTCATTCCGCAGGCAGCGACTTCCGTCTTCTTCGTCATGCTTATGGTCATGCTGATCGACGTCGTGGCGGGCGCTATCATCTCCATCCGTGTCGCACGTCGCGATATCGGTTTCGGCAGCGCCAACTAGATGATCTCCTCGCCCGTCATTCTATCCCGCGCATCGCGCGCCAAAACGGTTGCGCGCTGCTTGTGGATGCGGGGGGCCTGATCGTCTGGTACGGTTGGCAGCGGTATCTCGCAAGAGATGTCGCCTGTGTGTGGTTCACCTAACTCCGTCACAAGACGCGCCGGGGGTAGTGCGGCTTATCGAGCAGGATGCATCGTGTCGGACCGCGAACCCGCAGCGTTTTCTCGCACATGGCTGCTCGAAGCCCTCGACGAGAACCGTTTCGTCCTCTTTTTGCAGCCCGTTGTCACTGCTTTGAGCCGCAAGGTTGCGTTCTACGAAGCGCTTCTGCGGCTTAAACTGCCCGATGGCATGCTCGTCTCGGCGGGCACGTTCATCGAGGATGCGGAAGCGCTCGGGCTCGTCGGCCAACTCGATCGCCGGGCGCTCGAGCTTGGCGCCGCGCTGCTCGCAGCCGATCCCATGCTCAAGCTCGCGGTCAATATCTCGAGCCTGACCGCTGGCGACGACGACTGGTCTGCGGCTTTGCAAAGGCTCGCGGCAGGGTGCTCGGATATCCATTCTCGCCTCATCGTGGAGGTGACGGAGACGGCCACCATACGCGACTTCGATGTCGCTCGCGCCTTCTTCGATAGGCTCCGCGCGCTCGGGTGCCGGATTGCGCTCGATGACTTCGGCGCCGGCAATACGTCGCTTCGCCATTTGCGGGTGCTCAACCTCGATATCCTCAAGATCGACGCGGCGCTGCTCGCGGGCCTGCCGGACGATCCACGCGCACGTGCCTTGGCCAAGTCGGTCATCGACATGGCCGAGGGGCTCGGGCTCGAGACGGTGGCGGAGTGGGGTGGAGACGAGGCGGGCGCGTCATTTCTCGAGGCGGCGGGCGTCACCTACCTGCAGGGGTTTCTTTTTGGCGCGCCCGTGTCGGTCGAAGAGCTCAAGTCGAACGGGCGGATTTAACCCGGCAGCTACTCGCGGTCCTTCGCGAGGCGGTCGATGCGCTGTTGCATTGCGGAAAGCTGCGCCTTGAGCTCGTCGAGTTCGGCCTTGGGAGCCTCGCCCGGTGTGCCGCCGCTGCGTGCCGCATCTTCGTTGGTCTTATCGTCCCTCTTGCCCTGGCTTGCTGCACCGCCGAAGGAGGTCCACATGGCCATCGCCTGCTCGAACATTGCCATGTTCTTGCGTGCTTGGTCCTGGTAGGCCTCGAACGCGGCTGCGGGATTGGCGAAGGCGCTCGCGAACATGGAGCGGAATTTCTCCTGCTCCTTGACCAAGGCCTCGAGACTGAACTGGAGATAGCTCGGCACCATGGTACCGATGTTGTCGTCGTAGAAGCGGATCAGCTGGCGCAGGAACGGGATCGGGAGCAGCGTCTGTCCGCCTTCGCGGCTTTCCTGCTCGACGATGATTTGCGTCAGAACCGCATGCGTGAGGTCGTCGCCGGACTTGGCGTCGTAGACGACGAAGTCCTTGTCATTGCGGACCATCTGCGCGAGGTCTTCGAGCGTCACGTACGTGCTCGTCTCGGTATTGTAGAGCCGACGGTTCGCGTACTTCTTGATGACGACCGCTTCTTTTTTCTCAGGCTGCGGGTCGGATTTGTTGAGCATCGGCTGGGCCATCAAAATAACCTCGTTGCGGTGCGTCATCGTAGCACAGGCTGGTCCGTCGCTTCCAGACATAAGTGCACTTCCGTCGCCAAAGTTCGCGGCGAAAGAGCCAATTGCGGGCGCCGATGCGCTGCTGCTATCGTGATTTGTGGTCGCCCGGTCGTTGATGCATGTCAAAGACGGTGCGTTAACCTCAAAGCCAAAAAACGCCCAAGATTGCCCCCCGAGGAGGAAGCTCGCATGAGTGCGGACAGCACAACAATCGTCATCGCCGGTGCCGCAAGAACACCTGTCGGATCTTTCAACGGTTCGCTCGCGAGCTTGCCTGCGCATGAACTCGGCAAGGTGGCTATTACAGCCGCGCTCGAGCGCGCGAACACACAGCCGGGCGATGTCTCCGAAGTCATTCTCGGCCAGGTTCTCACGGCCGCACAAGGACAGGGTCCTGCGCGGCAGGCCTCAATCGCGGCGGGCATCCCGGTCGATACGCCGGCGTGGAGCGTGAATCAGATTTGCGGCTCGGGCCTGCGCGCCGTCGCGCTCGGCGCGCAGCAGATCCAGACTGGCGATGCGACGATCGTCGTTGCGGGCGGCCAGGAGAGCATGAGCCGCTCCGTGCATGCGGCTCACATGCGTGACGGTACCAAGATGGGCGACGTGAAGTTCGTCGACACCATGGTGAAGGATGGCCTGTGGGATGCCTTCAACAACTATCACATGGGCACGACGGCCGAGAACGTTGCGCGGCAGTGGCAGGTGTCGCGCGCCGAGCAGGATGCTTTCGCTGCGGCTTCGCAGAACAAGGCGGAAGCGGCTCGAAAGTCCGGCAAGTTCAAAGATGAGATCGCGCCTGTCACTATCAAGGGCAAGAAGGGCGACGTTGTCGTCGACACCGACGAGTACATTAAGGAAGGCGTGACGGCTGAGGGTATTTCCAAGCTGCGCCCTGCTTTCGATCCGAAGGAAGGCACGGTCACGGCTGCCAATGCGTCGGGCATCAACGACGGCGCAGCCGCTGTGGTGCTGATGACGGCCGAGGAAGCGGCGAAGCGTGGCGTGAAGCCGCTCGCGCGCATCGTGTCGTGGGCGACCTCGGGTGTCGATCCGTCGATCATGGGCACGGGGCCGATCCCCGCCTCCAAGAAGGCGCTCGAGAAGGCCGGCTGGAAGATCGAAGACCTCGATCTCATCGAAGCCAACGAGGCGTTCGCTGCCCAGGCCATCTCCGTCAACAAGGGCCTCGGCTGGGATACGGACAAAGTGAACGTCAACGGCGGCGCTATCGCCATCGGCCATCCGATCGGCGCATCGGGCGCGCGCATCCTCGTCACGCTGCTGCACGAAATGCAGCGGCGCGACGCCAAGAAGGGCCTCGCCACGCTCTGCATCGGCGGCGGCATGGGCGTTGCCATGTGCCTGGCCCGCGACTGAACCAATGCACTTCGCTCCCTTCCCACTCACGTGGGGAGGGGGCCCCTACCCATTTGCACTGTTACACTTTGCTGGCTCGCCGTAGTGCGAACGGGGCGCTAATTCCATCACCGAAATCAATTAGAAACCGGCTCTAGGGAGATTCTATTCATGGCGCGCGTCGCTTTGGTTACTGGGGGTACGCGTGGCATCGGCCACGCCATCTCGATTGCACTCAAGAACAAGGGCTATCGCGTTGCTGCGAACTATGCCGGGAACGATGCCGCGGCTCAGCAGTTCCAGGCCGAGACCGGCATTCCGGTCTACAAGTGGAACGTCGGCGATTACGATGCCTGCACAAAGGGTGTCGCCGAGGTTACCAAGGCCCTCGGCCCCATCGATGTTCTGGTCAACAACGCCGGCATAACGCGCGACGCGATGCTGCATAAGATGACGCCCGAGCAGTGGCGCGAGGTGATCAGCGTCGACCTCGACTCCGTCTTCTACATGAGCCGGCTCGTCATCGACACCATGCGTTCGCGCAGCTTCGGCCGCATCATCAACATCTCGTCGATCAACGGCCGCAAAGGCCAGATGGGCCAGACCAACTACTCGGCGGCCAAGGCCGGCATGCACGGTTTCACCAAGGCGCTCGCCTTCGAGACGGCCGCGAAGGGGATCACCGTCAACACCATCGCACCCGGCTACATCAACACCGAAATGGTCGCTGCCGTGCCGAAGGAAGTGCTCGACACGAAGATCATTCCGCAGATTCCGGTTGGCCGTCTTGGCGAGGCCGAGGAGATCGCGCGCGCAGTAGCGTTCGTTGCTGCTGATGACGCGGGCTTCATCACTGGCGCGTGCCTCGACGTCAATGGCGGTCACTACATCGCGCTGTAATAAGCGCACGCCGCCTTTCAATTTAAAGGCCGCGGAGGGAAGCCTCCGCGGCCTTTTTCATTTGCGACACGCGATGGAGACGAAAAAGCCGGCGACCTGATAGGCGCCGGCTTCTCAATTCGTGTTGCGTGCGATGGATCAGCCGCGCAGACGCGAGCGTACGATGCGTGGGAACTCGTCTTCCTCCGCTTCGCTGCCAAACGGCGAAGCCGGTTGCACGCCTTGCGACGACCAGCGATCTCCGCTCGGTTGCTGCGGAGCGGGTGCGCCGTAGCCCTGCGGTTGCGCGGCCGGACGGTTCGGAACCGGTGCCTGCTGCTGCGCGACGCCCTGTGCCAGGCGCTGCGACGCCGGCGCGCCGCCGAACCAGGCATCGATCAAGTCGATCTCGTCGGCCGACAGATTGAGGCCCTGTGAGCGGCAGCGTGCGACGACGAAGTTGCGGAAGCGGCTCGCGAAGAGATTCGCGGACGCGCCCTGCTCGAACCACGGGTCGGCCTCGCTCACGACCTCCAGCACGAACCGCACGTCGTCGCGACGTACCTCGAGGCCCATCTCTCGCGCCCGCTCGACGATGTTGATCAGAGTCTGTTGACCGGAAAGATTGTTGGCGGAGATCTCCACGGCCATCACCTCGAACAGCACGCGGTACTCCGGCGGCGAAAGTGGCGGGGCCTGGCAGGCCTCGTGAATGCGCGCGATCGACTGCTGGATCTGGGATGCTTGATCGGCCGTGCGGGTGACCGGCTGCCGGGGCGCAGGGGCTTCGGCGCGGGGCGGCGCTGCAGCAGGGATGGCGAGCGGCGCGCGATCCGGCGGCGGCGCAAAGAACCCGGACTGGCCGTAGGCCGGCGACGCAGGCGGCGCCTCGGGACGGCTCTGCTGGGGTGCGCTCTGCTCCGTGCGGGGATAAGCCGGGACGGCGCGCTCCTCGCGGGTCGGTGCAAAGCGCGGATCATCGAAGCGCGGTGCGGGGCGCTGCTCCGTACGAGGCTCGCGGTCGAGCTGCGGGCGCTCAGCGCGCTGCGGCTCCAGCGCCGGTTCGGGTGAACGCTGGTCGCGTGCGTAGTCGGCGCGGGCTTCGGTGCGTGCCGGCTGGGACGGTGCATCGAAGCGCGGATCGTAGCGCTCTTCCTGCACCTCGATACGGCGCGCGGGCGGTGCCGGCTGCTGCTCCGTGCGCACTTCGGGCCGTGCCTCGATCTCGCGGGCGATCTGGCGCGTCGGCTCGTAGGCGAAGTAGGGCGGCTGATCGGTCAGCTTGATGTCCTTTGGCAGCGCGCGGGCGAGAAGGTCGCGGAAGCTGCCGGCGCCGCCCCAGGCCGAGCCCACGGTCTTGTCGTGGCCAAGGGTGCGCACAGCGCGATCGGCGAGCGCCTCCAGCGGCACGGGCTGGCCGGCCGAGCGGACGGTGCCGGCCACCTCGTTGACGATCGACTTGCGCATCGTCTCGAGCTCGGCGGAGGACGGCTCACGCAGCGTGCCGCCGGACTTGACCTCGTTGTCGATGCGTCCTTCGAGCAAGAGCGCGATGAGATCGGCCTCGCGCACTTCGCCGTCGCTGATGGCGGTGTAGGGCTGAGCGGTGTGGTCGTTGGCGAATACGACCGTGCGGCGGGCGTGAGCGCGGAGGCGATGCAGAACGGGGGTGAAGTCGGCGTCGCCAGAAAGCAGGATGAACTCGTCGAAGCGCGTCTCGTGGTTGAGCACGTCGCGCACGTCCATCACCATGCGGATGTCGGCGGAATTCTTGAGCTGCGCGGTCAGCGGCGGGCAGTCGACGACCTCGAAGCCCGCGCGCAGGAAGTGGTGGCGCACGAACGGAAACGAGTTCATGTCCGTCGAGTTATCGGATGCGTTGCGGCGCGGAACAGGATTGCCGTAGCAGCGGCTCATGACGATGCGGCGCTGAGCGTTGAGCGGGGTGCCGTTGGTCGGCGTGATCAGGCGTCCGCTCTCGATCTCGCGCAGCCACAGCGCGGCATCCTTGGCGAAGCGCTTGGCCGCTTCCTCGTTCTTCCGTTTCAGCGACAGGTAAATGTTGTCGTAGTCGACGAATACCGTACTGAGAACAGTCCCGGTGGACTCCACCTTCATTGTCTGCAACCCCCGCTGCGCGCACACTTTTTCTCAACCGATTCGCACTCTTCACGAGTCGTGTTTGAGCGGCAAGCGTAGGGCGGACCCGGTCCCCAAGAATTGCTCGAAGACGTGCGAAAACAAAGCGTTTCGCACCTTTCGCTCTTGCAATGAGTGGTGGAAAACTCGGCGCCGCCCCGGTTGGGCCGTGTTCAGCTTTGAGGCTCGGGCACGCGCGGCTCGAATCCGGGGGCGGCGAGCTCGAAACCGTCGAACTCGAATCCTGGGGCCACCGTGCAGCCGACGAGCGTCCAGGCGCCGAGGGACCAAGCCTGCTGCCAGTGTCCCTTGGGCGCGATGCCTTGTGGCCGGTCGCCGTCGATCACGGCGGGGCCCAGTCGCAGCGTCGTCTTAGTGCCTTCGGGCGGCGCGACGGCGAGTATGAGCGGTGCGCCAGCGTACCAGTGCCAGACCTCGACCGCATCGACGCGGTGCCAGCGCGAGACCTCGCCCTCGCGAAGCAGAAAATAGATGGCGGTCGAATGGGCGCGGCCGTTCGCCGGGTCGGCGTCACGGAAGGTTTCGCGGTAGTGCCCGCCTTCGGGGTGCGGCTTGAGCCCCAACTCGGCGATGATGAGATCGGCGTCCATCGGCGGCCCTCTTTCGGATCAGGGGTATGCTAGTCGACCCGTGCTCTCGAGTCTTTCCGCATTTTGTTGAAGCGCGAAAGGGCCTGGTTTCCTCTTTTGCCGTGCTTCCTGGGTAAGACCGGTGTCTTACCTCTTACAAAGGTTCGCGGTGTTGCGGCGGATTCGAAGGCAGATCAAAAGCGGTTCTTGCGCTCGCGGAGGTTGGCGAAGACCTTCCATGCCGGCGCGTCCGGCAGCCCCACGTGCGTGCGAATGGCCTTCTGGTCGGCGCGCAGAAACACGTTCGTTTCGAGCTCGAGATCGACGCGTGTCGGCAGAGTCGGTTGGCCTGCGGCGCGGGCGGCCTCGGCACTTGCCAGGTGCTCGGCCAGGCGCGCGTTGCCGGGCTCGATGGTGATGCCGAACTTGCCGTTCGCGACCGTGTACTCGTGTCCGCAATAAAGCGCCGTATCGGCCGGCAGGCGTACGATTTTTCCGAGAGACGTCCACATCATCTCCGCCGTGCCCTCGAGCACGCGACCGCAGCCCATGGCGAACAATGTGTCGCCGACGAAGGCGACCTTGGCGTCCGGCAGCCAGTAGGAGATGTGGCCCAACGTATGTCCCGGGGTGTCGAACACCTGTATCTTGAGTGTTCCGAGGCTTAGAACGTCAGGCTCCGTCACGCCGCGATCGAGGCCCGGGATGCGCACTGATTCGGTTTTGGGACCGATCACCTCGCAGCCCGTTTCCTCTTTCAGCACCGGAATGCCGCCCGTGTGGTCGGCGTGGTGATGAGTGACGAGAATATGCGTCAGGCGCCAGCCGCGCGCGTTCAGCGCGTCCCTGACGGCCGCCGCGTCGGGTGCATCAACCGCAATCGTAACGCCCCCTTCCGCATCGTGGATGAGGACGCCATAATTGTCTTTAAGGCACGGGAATTGATGAATCTCAGCTTGGGCCATGTTCCTATGCGACCCGCCTGCGCTGATGCCGACTGGATCCAGCCGCAAGCTAGTCTCGCGCCCTTGCCATTTCAATGCCGGCTGGGCGAAATAGGTCCCATAACTCGAACCCCTTGAGGCGAATGCATCCGGACGTCGCATCTCTGAGGGATTTTTACTCCACGCCTCTGGGTCAGATCGCGCGGCGTCTTCTCGCGCGCCGCATCCGCGCGCAATGGGGGTCCGCGGCCGGCGAGACGATCGCCAGCTTGGGGTTCGGCACTCCCTTTCTCGGTGCCTATCGAGGGGAGGCGCGTCATCTGGGGGCGTTCATGCCATCCCGACAAGGGGCGCTGATCTGGCCCGCCGGCGGGCCGATCCTGTCGACGCTGGTCGAGGAAGATCAGCTGCCGCTGCCGGACAACTCCGTCGATCGCCTGCTCGTGGTGCATTGCCTCGAGGTGGCCGAGAGCGTGACGCCGCTGATCCGCGAGTTGTGGCGCGTGCTCAAGCCCGAGGGGCGGCTATTGATCGTGGTGCCGAACCGGCGCGGGCTTTGGGCGCACGTGGACACGACGCCGTTCGGTTACGGCAGCCCCTATAGTCGCTCGCAGCTCGACAACCTGCTCACGTCCTGTCTTTTCTCGCCGGTCACGTTCGGGACGGCGCTGCATCTGCCGCCGTTCGATCGCGGCATCGTGGTCCGCTCCGCGACGGCGTGGGAGCGGGTGGGCACGCGTATGTCGCCGGGGCTTGGTGGTGTGCTCCTTGTGGAAGCGCGCAAGGAAACCGTGGCGCCAATCAAGGGTCTGCCCGCGCGCGCCAAAGCGCTGCGCGTGCTGGTTCCGATCCGGTAGGGCTCAGCGGCGCTTCAGCTTGAACACGGCCTTCTCGCCGAGCAGATTCTGCAGCGACAGCGAGTTCTTGATCGGAAGGCGCTTGCCCTGGCTGTTGAAGGCGACCGCATCCTCGACCTCGGCATCGACGAGCGAGACCAGGTCCACGAAGTCCTTGATCGTGCAGAGGTGCGCGTCGGCCGTCGCGTACCATGGCTCCGGCAGGTTCGGCGTTACGGGCATGCGGCCGGTGAGCAAAAGCGCGGCGCGCACGCGCCAATGGCCGAAGTTCGGGAACGAGACGATCGCATGACGCCCGATACGCAACAGGTTCTCCAGCACGGTCTTGGGATCGCGCGTGGCCTGGATGGTCAGCGACAGCACCGCGTAGTCGAAGGCTTGGTCGGGATAGTCTGCAAGGTCGCTGTCGGCGTCGCCCTGGATGACGGACAGGCCGCTTTTCACGCACAGGTTGACCTTCTCGCGTGACAACTCCACGCCGCGGCCGTCGACGCCCTTGGTTTCGGCGAGCAGCTTCAGAAGCGCGCCGTCGCCACAGCCGACATCGAGCACGCGGGAGCCCGGCACCACCATCTCCGCGATCAAGAGATGGTCGGCCCGCTGCTCGCCCGAGAACGGTACGGCCTTCTGCATCAGGCGAGCCCCCTCTTCGCCGCGGCGGCGCCGATAAAGCCGCGCACCGTTGCATGGAATTCTGGCTCGTCGAGCAGGAACGCGTCGTGACCCTTGTCGCTCTCGATCTCGACGAAGGAGACGTTGGCGGCGACGGCGTTGAGCGCGTTGACGATGGCCTTGCTGTCGCGCGTCGGATATAGCCAGTCGCTCGTAAACGAGACGACGCAGAACTGCGTCTTGGTGCCGAGAAACGCGTTCGCGAGCTTGCCTCCGTGCGCGGATTCGAGGTCGAAGTAGTCCATGGCGCGCGTGATGTAGAGATAGCTGTTGGCGTCGAAGCGATCGACGAACGTCGAGCCCTGGTAGCGCAGATAGCTTTCAATCTTGAAGTCGGCGTCGAACGAGAATGATCGCGCTTGCCGATCCTGCAAGTTGCGGCCGAACTTGCCCTGCAGCGCCTTCTCGGACAGATAGGTGATGTGCGCGGCCATGCGCGCCACCGAGAGGCCGTTCTTGGGAACGACACCGTGCTCGTAGTAGCTGCCGCCACGCCAGCCGGGATCGGCCATCACCGCCTGTCGGCCGACCTCGTGGAAGGCGATGTTCTGGGCCGTGTGCCAGGGCGCGGTCGCGATCGGAATGGCGGTTGCGACGCGCTTCTTCTGCCGTGATGCCCATTCCAGCACCTGCATGCCCCCCATGGAGCCGCCGACCACCGAAAACAGCTCATCGATGCCGAGGTGATCGATGAGGCGCACCTGTGCGTCCACCATGTCGCCGATGGTGATGACGGGAAAATCGAGGCCGTAGGGCTTGCCGGTCTTCGGGTTCAGGGAGGCGGGGCCTGTCGAGCCCATGCAACCGCCAAGGATGTTTGGGCAAATGACGAAGAAGCGATCAGTGTCGATTGGCTTGCCGGGGCCGACCAGGGTTTCCCACCAGCCGGGCTTGCCGGTGACGGGGTGCGCGCTCGCGGCGTGCTGGTCGCCGGTCAGGGCATGGCAAACGAGGATCGCGTTCGATTTGTCGGCGTTGAGCGTGCCATAGGTGTTGTAGGCGATGGTCAGCGGCGCGATTACCTGGCCGGATTCGAGGCGTAGAGCCGCGTCGTCGGGAAATACAACAACGGGGCTCGAGGGGCTCAGGGCCTCGGAGCGCCGCGGCTCGTCTTTCTCGCCGATCGTCTCATCCTGTCCTTCGGACACCGCGTCGGGTGCGCCCATGCATCGTGCTCCCGGCCCGCTCGTGCGGGCTTTCGACACCGGCCTTGAGACCGGCCCACCAAATATGTTCGGGTGCGCGACGGCCCATTTAGCGAGTTATTTTACGTGGCTGCAAGCCGGCCGGCCAAATCACCACGGTCGAAACGAGTTCTCAATATCGGAACTTTCCGGCCAGGGTCAAGGCCGCGCCCTCAGGGCGCAGCCGCGAGAAGGGCAGAAAGGGCCGCCCGGTTAACGGCGCCTCAATGCGTTGGGGCGAAGCTCAAGGGAACTTCACCTGCCGTAAACAGGTTCATTCCGTGCACGGCAGGACGGCGTTCCGAAAGACACACTTGGGCGGCGATCTTACCGCCCCGCATCGACATTCCCCCTTAAATTGGGTTAGGTTAGGCGCATGAAAAATCTCGGTCTCGTCAAACTCGTCATGGCCGCGGCTTTGTTCGCGTTGCCGATGGTTCCAGCGCCGGCCTTTGCTCAGTCCGGAGCTAAGGAAAAGCCGCTGCGCGGTGTCGTGCGCCCGATGCCGAAGCGCGGCGGGTACTCCTACAAATATCTGCAGGGCACGGACACGCGGAAGTTCAACGATCCGACGTACGGCAGCCAGACGACCGCCGGGCCGTTCGACAGCGGCTTCTTCTTCTCGTCGCCAGCTCGGCCGAATGGCGGTGACAGCCCCTACATGCAGTAGGCGGATGGGCTGGCTTGGCCCGGCCCTCCTACGACACTTCTCCGTTGATCGAGAAAAAGACGCTGGTGGAGCCTTCCCACTTGGTGCCGGTCGGCGATGTGATGATCGCCGAGAATACCATATAGCCTTCGACGTAGTTGAACTCGTCCCAGAGCTTGGGTAGGGGCAGGAACTTGAACGCTACCCGCCGGCACGAGTCCTCGAAGCGCACGTACTCGAGAACCTGACGATACGTGGCGTCGACCGTGCAATCGTAGTTGCCGGCTTCGGCGCCGCGCGCGTATTCGACGTTGACCTCGCCCTCCAATGGGCTCGGTCCGTTTCGAACGAATTTGAACGACTTCGGAGCCGCATCATCGAGCCCGACGACTCCGAGTTCGTTGTCTGCTTTTTTGCTCGAGAGCAGGCCCGACGCGCCGCCGCTGAACAGGTATCCGATCAGGAAGCCTAGGGCCAATCCAGCCAGCAAGAACAGGGCATCGCGTAGAATTGGGCGCCCGCCTCGTGGTGCATCGGCGCGGAAGTGCTCCTCCTCCCGCGGCTGGCTCGGTTGGGGCCTTTGCGGCGGCAAGGAGGGCTTCTGAGCCCGCGCGAGGATGTTCGGCACGTCCCTGGTGGGCTGCCTGCCGAACCATGCGCTCTGCTCAGACAGAATGCGAGACGCGGCCTCGTCGAACGCGGCCAGCGCATGCAGGCGCCCTTGCTCGTCGTAGGCGGGATTGGCGACGACCTGCTGCCAAAGCGCGTTGCGCTCGCCGTGGACCAGCTGTTCGAGCTGCGCCGGATCGCCGGGCTGCGAGGCCAGAACCCTGTCCCTCAAATAATCGTAATACGTCGCCATCCCCTCTCGCGCCGTTAGCGGTCCGACCCTGTGCGATGCTTCAACGTACAGCCTGCTGCGTTGCACATGTGTTAGTGCAAGCAGGCGCAGGGGATTACGACAATTTTCCGGGCCGACAGAATGCTTTGGGCCAGATATGCCGCCCTGCGACGATGAGGCGTGGAATACTTCCCTTAGGGGTGAAGCGGCTGGGGGCCTTGGGTGGCGCGCTATCCGTGAGGATAAGGTGCTTATTCGCATATACAATTTTAGATAGTCGGCGTTCCTGCCCCCCGATCTGGCGGCCGAGTTGGCTGGCTAGGCTCTATCTGCGCTTAAACCTTTGCGCTTTTGCCGGCCCGTCGGTATCACGGGGCCTCGCCGCGCCACCGCGGCTCGTTCCACCACCGTCCCCGGAAGCCCCGCCATGGCCGCCTCTGCCCCGAAGCCCCGTCCCGGTGTTCTCGACATCGAGGCCTACGTGCCGGGCGAAGCCAGCGTTCCGGGTGGGGTCAAGCCGATCAAGCTCTCCTCGAACGAGACGCCGCTGGGGCCGAGCCCCAAGGCCGTCGCGGCGTTCTCGGCTGCGGGGGCCGCGCTCGAGCGCTATCCGGACGGCAATGCCACGGAGCTGCGCCACGCCATTGCGCGCCGTTTCGGGCTCAACGCGGACCGCATCGTCTGCGGCGCGGGTTCCGACGAGCTGATCAGCCTTATCGCGCATGCCTATCTCGGCCCCGGCGACGAGGGTCTCTACACCGAGCACGGCTTCCTGCTTTACCGCATCGTGATCCTGGCGGCGGGCGCGACGCCGGTCGTCGCCCCGGAGACCGATCTCAGGGCCGACGTGGACGCGATCCTGGCGCGCGTCACGGAGCGCACGCGCGTCGTGTTTCTCGCCAATCCGAACAATCCGACCGGCACCTATCTCTCGATCGACGAGGTGCGCCGTTTGCGGGCTTTGCTGCCGTCGAACGTGCTGCTCGTGCTCGATGCAGCCTATGCCGAGTACGTGCGCAAGAATGACTATGAAGCAGGTGTCGAGCTCGTCGCCACCACCGAGAACACGGTGATGACGCGCACGTTCTCGAAGATTTTCGGGCTCGCGGGCCTGCGCATTGGCTGGGCCTACTGCCCGGCCGCCGTCGCGGACGCGCTGAACCGCATTCGCGGCCCGTTCAACCTGTCGGTGCCTTCGATCGCCGCCGGTGCCGCCGCGATGGACGACTGGGGGCACATCGAGGCGGCCGTCCGCCACAACGACGAATGGCTACCATGGCTCACGGCCGAGATCGAAAAGCTCGGTCTCAAGGTGACACCGAGCGTCGCCAATTTCGTCCTCGTGCATTTCCCGACCGAGCCGGGGCGCGATGCGGCGGCGGGTGACGCGTTCCTCAAGTCGCGCGGCATCATCCTGCGGCGTGTGGCGGGCTATGGTTTGCCCGGCGCCCTGCGCCTCACGATCGGCACCGAAGCCGAGAACCGAAAGGTCGTCGATGCGCTTGCCGCTTTTGTCGGAGCGCGCGGATGACGAAGGTAAAACGCACATCAAAGGTCATGTTCGATCGCATCGCGCTGATCGGCATCGGGCTCATCGGCTCTTCGATCAGCCATGCCTGCCGCCGCGCAGGGATCGCAGGCGAGATCGTCGGCTCGGCGCGCACGCCGGCTACCGTCGAGACGGCGGTGAAGCTCGATCTCATTTCTGAAGGCTATGTGACGGCCGCGGAAGCGGTCGAAGACGCGGATCTCGTCATCCTGTGCACGCCGGTGGGGCTCTGTGGGCCGATCGCGAAAGAGATCTCGCGCAACCTGAAGCCCGGCGCGATTCTGACGGATGTCGGCTCGGTCAAGGCCGCCATCGTGCGCGACGTCGCTCCGCACGTGCCGGAGGGCGTGCATTTCGTGCCCGGGCATCCGATCGCCGGCACCGAGCAATCGGGCCCCGAGGCGGGCTTTGCGGAGCTGTTCGACGGGCGTTGGTGCATCCTGACGCCGGAGCCGCATACGGACGGCAAGGTTGTCGAGAAGCTCACCGCGTTCTGGGAGGCGCTCGGCTCCAAGGTCGAGATCATGACGCCCGAGCACCACGACCTCGTGCTTGCCATCACCAGCCACGTTCCGCACCTCATCGCCTACAATATCGTCAACACGGCCGCGCATCTCGAACGGGTGGCCGACCGCGAGGTGATCAAGTTCTCGGCCGGAGGCTTCCGCGACTTCACGCGCATCGCCGCCTCCGATCCGACGATGTGGCGCGACGTGTTCCTCAACAACAAGGAGGCGGTACTCGACATGCTCGGCCGCTTCACCGAGGATCTGACGGCGCTGCAGCGGGCGATCCGCTTCGGCGACGGTGACATGTTGTTCCGCACCTTCAGCGAGGCGCGGACGATCCGGCGCGGCATCATCCAGGCGGGGCAGGACACGGCGGCGCCGGATTTCGGGCGCCCGCATACAAGCGAGCCTGGGCTTGCAGCGGACAAGAAGAAGTCCTAGCCGGGGAGCAGCTTGATGCCGGTCGAGCCGGCCGAAACCTGGGTGTTCGGCTACGGGTCGCTGATGTGGAACCCGGGCTTTCCGTTCGTGGAAGCACAGCGCGTGCGGCTCGTGGGCTATCATCGCGCCTTCTGCATCTACTCCATTCACTACCGGGGCACGTTGCGGCAGCCGGGGCTCGTTCTCGGGCTCGATCGCGGTGGCGTGTGTGAGGGCATGGCATTCCGGCTGGCGCCCGAAGCACAAGATGCGGTTGTGCGGTATCTGAGGCGCCGCGAGCTGATCTACGGCGTCTATCGCGAAGCCCTGGTGCCGGTTGAGCTTCACGGCTCGCCGCGCACGGTGTGGGCCATAACCTACATCGCCGAGCGCTCGCATCCGGCCTATGCGGGCTCGCTGCCGCTCAAGCGCGAAGCGGACCTCATCCGCCGCTCGGCTGGCTTTGGCGGCACCAATCTCGAGTATCTCGCAAGCACCATCCGCCACCTCAAAGAGCTCGGCATTTACGAGCCGCGGCTCGCGCGGCTTGCCACGCTCACGGGGCCGTTGGCGGCGCGTGCGACGGGGGATGGCAACGAGGCCGCGTCTAGCGCCGTGGCGCTGAGGCGGGCATGGGCGGCTCGGCCGATCGCCTCGCCGCGCACGGTGCGCGATAACCGCTTCGGATTCCGCGCCAAGCTCGATTGACGCGTTGTCGCCGCACCGCCTTGTCAAAGGCCGGCGCTTCGCGCACATTGCCGGCGTGGGATGGGAATGGAGTCTCCCGACAACCGCCGCAAGGCTGATGGCTCCTACCAGGCGCTTTTTTGCGCGGGTAGGAGCTTGCGTAGAGCTTCCCTGTGCGGAAGCTGAGCGAAGTCGAATGCGGAGGTTTGCATGTTGGCATCCATCGTCGTTTTCATCGGCGCAGGAGTGGGCGGCCTGCTGCGCCACTTCCTGAATACGTGGATCACCGCCCTGATGGGGACAGGGTTTCCTTACGGCATCCTGGCGATCAACGTCATCGGCTCGACGGCGATGGGGCTTGCGGTGGGGTGGTTCGCATTCCGTGGAGAGGCGCTTCCGGAGCTGAGGCTGTTCCTCGCCACCGGCATCCTCGGCGGTTTCACCACCTTCTCGGCCTTCTCGCTCGATACCGCGCTTCTGATGGAGCGTGGCGAGGCGCTTGCTGCCGTGACCTACGCAGTGGGGAGCGTCATCCTCTCCGTGCTCGGGCTGTTCCTTGGCCTTTGGGCCATGCGCGCCGCGTTCGGCTGACTGAAACGAAAATCGCGCCGGCTTGGGGGAAGCCGACGCGATGGTCGTGACGGGAGGGGGGAAGGGTCAATACTCAGTGGCGCGTGGCGGCCATAGGGGTGCTCATTTCGGCGTCGATGCCGCCGGCGCGCAGATCGAGCTCGACGACGCGGCGCTCTTGAGCCGACGGGGCGAGCAGATGGATGTGGACCTCGTTGGCACCGAGGCGTGCCGCGCGATGGCGGATCTCGGCGAGGTTCAGCGAGGGTGCCTGGTTCTTCAGGTGGCCGATGGCGAGCACCGAGCGCTGGCCTGTGATGTCGCGGCGCACCAGCAGGAAGTTGGCGGCCGGAACCTCCGGGCAGTCGAGAAGATCGTAGACGGTGTGAACGTAACGCTGGCCGGAGGCGCCGCTCCAGAAGTGGAAGCCGGCGTTCCGATCGAGGGTGTCGTAGGCCTTGGAGACCTGAGGGGCGGACTCCAGACGGCGGCGGGCTCTGGCCTCAGCGAGTTGAATGACACGCGCTCCCATCTTGCAGTTCCTTGCCGAGTTACGCGGCTCTAATCACTACCGAACGCTCTTGAGAATGCTCTGAATTTCCAGCCTAAATGTGGCTCGAACTCAGTCATTTTTGGGCATTTGCGCCTGCCGTTAGTGTTACCAGGAGGGCGGGCCGCAGCGCTGTTTCGTGCGGAACCAAGCTTGCGAGTCATGGGGTTAGCGGGGGCGCTCCTCGCCCTCGATGTCCGCTGCCGTTGCCACGGATCCGTCACGTTTTTTCCCGCTGCGGGGTGATCCTTCTCGAGCTTCAGTCGCACCGCGAGAAGCCGCAGGCGCGGCATGTCCAGCAGCCCTCCTCCTTCACGAAGGCCTGCGCCGCGCAGCGCGGGCAGCTGCGGCCAAGGGGACGGCTCCCGCTTCTCAAAGCTGCGTTCTCTTCGCCGCCGTGCGCCACGGCGACCGGTGGAGCAAGCGGCAGCTCCGACACGCCGTCGGGATCGGAGAGGAAGCCGATGCGCTTCATATGCGCTTCGATCACCTCGCCGATGGCGGCGAGCAGGCTCGGCACGTAGCGCCCGCCCATCCAACGGCCACCCTGCGGGT
Source organism: Hyphomicrobium sp. CS1GBMeth3 (assembly GCF_900117455.1). Lineage (NCBI taxonomy): Bacteria > Pseudomonadati > Pseudomonadota > Alphaproteobacteria > Hyphomicrobiales > Hyphomicrobiaceae > Hyphomicrobium > Hyphomicrobium sp. CS1GBMeth3. The sequence continues at coordinate 1,157,705 of NZ_FPHO01000003.1, read as the reverse complement.
CGAACACGGCCTTCAGCTCCTCGGCGACGAAGGCGACGTCGCCGCCGCGGCGGAACACGGCGCTGATCATGCGCGTCAGCGCGACCGTCCAGGCGTAGTGCTCGAGGTTGCGCGTGTTGATGAAGATCTCAAAGGGACGGCGGCGGCCGTTAGTTTCAATATCGTTGAGGGTGACGTAGAGCGCGTGGTCGCTCTCGGGCCACTTGAGCTTGTAGGTGTAGCCCGCGAGCACGGGATCGCGGTCGAGAGGCTTTGCCATGTAGATGACGCCGCCATGGCCCGATGGCGCCGCGCCAGCGGTGCCGGGTGGGGCGGCGGGGGCCGGCGCGACGTGTAAAGGCTCGATGGTTACAGTGCTCTCGTCGGGCGTCGCGGCGGGCGCCTCGATGGCAGAGAGCACGGCGCCGGTTACCGTGTTCGGGCGATAGGCGGTGCAGCCTTTGAGGCCAAGGTCGAAGGCTTCGAGATAGATCGATTGAAACGCCTCGAAGGAGATGTCGGCCTGGCAATTGATGGTTTTCGAGATCGAGCTGTCCACGTGCCGCTGCAGCGCGGCCTGCATCACGAGATGCTCGCGCGGCGTCAGGTCCGCTGCCTTGACGAAGGCCGGCGTCAGGGGTGCGTCGTTCCCGGCCACGCGCCGGTAACGCGCATGCGCCAGGTCCTCGACCTCTTCGACATGAGGATTTCCATCCCGGTCCAGAACGCGGCGGGCGTAGCGGAAGTCGAACACCGGCTCGACGCCCGACGAGACGTTGCCGGCGAACAGCGAAATGGTGCCGGTGGGAGCGATCGAGGTCAGGCAGCCGTTGCGGATGCCGTGGCGGCGGATGGCGTCCTGCACCTCGGCGGGCAAGCGTTGCAGGTTTGGCGCGGCGAGGAACTGCTCGGCGTCATAGAGTGGGAACGCGCCTTTCTCGGCGGCCAGCTCGGCGCTGGCAAGATAGGCCGCGCGCTCGATGGCGCCCATCCAGCTCTCGGCAAGACGCTCCGCCTCGGGCGAGCCGTAGCGCACGCCGAGCGCGATCAGCGCGTCGGCGAGCCCGGTCACGCCGAGCCCGATGCGCCGCTTGGCCTTCGCCTCCTGTCGCTGGGCGGCCAGCGGATAGCCGGAGATATCGACGACGTTGTCGAGGAAGCGCACGGCAATGCGCGTGCGCTCCTCGAGGCGGGTGAGATCGAGTGCTGCGTCTTTCGCAAACTGCTCTCTCACCATCTCGGCGAGATTGATGGAGCCGAGCAGGCAAGCCCCGTAAGGCGGCAACGGCTGCTCTCCACAGGGATTGGTGGCGCGGATCTCCTCGCAGTAGGAGAGGTTGTTCTGGCGGTTGATGCGGTCGATGAAGATGACGCCGGGCTCGGCGTAATCGTAAGCGGCGCGCATGATGCGGTCCCACAGCGCGCGCGCCTCGATCGTCTTCACGACCTTGCCGTCGAACACGAGATCCCACGGTTTGCCGGCGCGCACGGCGGCGATGAAGGCGTTTGTCACCAGCACCGAGAGGTTGAAGTTGCGCAGCTTCAGGGGATCGGACTTGGCGTCGATGAAGGCTTCGATGTCCGGGTGATCGCACCTCAGCGTGCCCATCATGGCGCCGCGGCGCGCGCCGGCCGACATGATAGTGCGGCACATGGCGTCCCAGACGTCCATGAAGCTCACGGGGCCTGAGGCGTCGGCGCCGATGCTGCGCACCAGCGCGCCCTTGGGTCTCAAGGTCGAGAAATCGTGGCCGATGCCGCCACCCTGCTGCATGGTGAGGGCGGCTTCCTTCACGTTCTCGAAGATGGAGCCGAGGTCGTCCTCGATGCGGCCCATGACGAAGCAATTGAAGAGCGTGACGGCGCGGCCCGTGCCGGCGCCGGCCAGGATGCGGCCTGCGGGCACGAAGCCGAAGTCCGACATCGCCTCGTAGAAGCGCCGGGCCCAGCGGTCGCGCACGCGCTTGCCGCCCTTCTCGACGGAGGCCGCAGCCTCAGCGACGCGGCGGAAGGTGTCGGCCAGCGTCTCGTCGCGGGCGGCGTCGCTTGTGAGCCGGTACTTGCGCCGCCAGATCTCTTCCGAGATTGGCGACAGGAATGCAGGCGCGTCGGTCATGCAGGCCCTCAAGCCTTGAAACGGCCCCTAAATATAGGAGCGCGCCGCGCCGACGTCAAACAAATGTTCTCTTTAAGTTCTCGTTTGTTCTTCTCAAGGCTCTCCCGCCCCTGGTCGTGTCTCAGTTTGAAAATCCTTGCTTGGCGCCTTCGACACGGCTTACCCAGGCTGAATGGCGGGGTATTGGCGAGACGTACATTCGAGGACGATTGCCGCAGCGCGTAAGGCGGCGAACATCGAGACGCGGGACAAGATGATCATGGTCATCGTTGTCCAGATGATCATTGGCGCCGTCATTTTCTATCTCACGCAGCAATCGGATATGACGACCAGAGTCGTCAGCGCGCTTGCACCGTTCCTCCTGTTGCCGGTGTGGTACACCTCAAGCTGCCGTCCGTCCCTCCTGAAATGGCCCAAGATGCAGAGCGCCGCCATAGCCAGCGCGTTGCCGAGATAGAAGTACAGCGTGACGCGGCGTTAGCAGAGCTTCACGCCCTAAGGAAACCTCCTCCTCCGGAGCGAGATCCGGACGGACTCTATCAATTCGAACGAAAAGTCGGGCAAGTGCGGGTTCCCCGACAGGATCTCGCTAGAGGGCTCGTCTCGTTCGAGCAGATCGTCGGAGCCATCGACCTTAACGTTGAACAGCAGTTTGAGTATCGCGACTTTATTCTGCGCATAGAGTCGCGTTCATCGGAGGGCAGGGTGTCGTTCGGTGGGCAGCGGGAACGCAGCATTGAAGGCGTGCATTGTCGGATCATCGGTCGGAGGTGAGAACGCGCTTTTTGTACGTCTTCGGGGCCGTCCCGGCTTCGGCGCGACGGCATCCATCAGCACAACAAGGTCATCGAACGACAGGAGCTTGTCCGTGAGTCCTGCGGCCATGGCGGGGGTGACGCGCAGCGTCTTGTGGATGCCACCGGTCGTAAAACTAGAAGTAGAACGGCAGGGCGCGTTCAAAGCCGATTTTCAACGCTCGTTATTTCAAACCTGAGAGGCTCTGGCGGCCCTCTTTGACAAGGCGTTGAGCGGCTTCCTCGAGGCGGGCTTCCAGCAACGCGCGGAACTCCTTGCGCGGCAGGCCGGGCGGAATGGGGTCGAGGAATTCGACCACGATGGTGCCCGGGTGCCGGATCATCGAGCGGCGCGGCCAGAAGAGGCCCGAGTTCAGTGCCAACGGTACGCACGGCAGCTCGAGCGCTTCGTAGAGGGCGACGTAGCCGGGCTTGTAGTCGGGCGGGGCGCCGGGCGCCTGGCGCGTGCCTTCCGGAAAGATGACGATCTCGCGGCCCTGGTCTGCCTTGCGCTTTGCGTCAGTGATCATGGCCTTGAGCGCCTTCGCGGCCTTGTCGCGCTTCACCAGGATGTGCTCGAACTTGACGCAGAACCAGCCGTAGAACGGGATCCACTTCAACTCATCCTTGAGCACGATGGCGGGGTCGCGGAACAGCGGCACGAGGCCGAAGGTGTCCCACGCCGATTGGTGCTTGGAGACGACGAGGCAGGCCCCTTTCGGCAGCTTGTCGTGGCCGCGCACCTCGAGCTTTGTGCCGGCGATCACGCGCAACAGCCAGACGCAGATGATGCCGTGCAGCTTCAGCCCGGCCATGGCCCAGCTTCTGGGCCCGAGCAGCAGCCACGAGCCGAACACCAGCATCAGGGCGGTGGTTACGTAGAAGGCGAATGCGAACAGGTAGGAGCGGAGGAGGAGCATCGGCTCTAGGACTTGGGTGGTGTGCCGGAGGCGGCCGTAACGGACGTTGATTGCCACGGTGATATGACGCGAGATACCGCCAAACGGGCCGCGGCGGGCAGGAACTTTATGTACTCGGAGGCGAGCAGCCGTGTCGCCGTGGAATCGAGCCACCAGGCCCTACGGCGTAGTACATCGGGCGCAACCGGATGGGGTACGAGCTCGGTGTTCGGCATGGCGCGCGCCAGCTCGGCCAAGCTACGCGGCATGTGATAGCTCGCCGTGACGACGATCAGGCGGTCGTAGCCCAAAGCTTCCGCCCAGCGAGCCGTTTCGTCGGCGTTGCCGATGGTGTTCAGGGCGGCATAGCCAAGGTCAACGCAGCAGTTGAAGGTCTCCTCGTCGAGGCCGGAAATCCTGAGCAACGAGGCACGACCGATCTTCTGGTTCACCCCCGAGATCAAAAGGCGCTCGCCCCGCCTGTCCTGCAGCAGGCGGGCAGCCTCGGTAATCCGGGTCTGGCCCCCGGTCAGCACGACGATGGCGTCGGCGCGGGCGTCCTGCAGCTCAGGCTCGCGCGTCACGGCGTTCGCGAAGACCACGAACCCGAACGCGACGAGAGCGAGCGCGCCGCCCGTGGTCGCCATGATTGCGCGTCTAAAGCCCATTGCTCATCCGGCCTGGAACCGGCTCCGTGGGCCGCACGGCCGTCTCGTGCCGGGGCCTGCCCGGTTCGGAGACTAGCTGATTGGCCTCACTTATGACAGGTCGTGCATGGGATGTCTTCCACCGGGCAAAAGCGGGGCGTAAGGCGGGATTATCCCCCGTCTCCTACGCCTTGCTGTTCAGGATGCGGAAGACGCCGAAGCGGGACGTCAGCATGCAGAGCGCCGCGATGACCACCACCACGATGCCCAACAGCACGTAGCCCGCGGTATCGAGCGTTCCCGAGCCGACCAGCCGATTGAGCTCGGTCAGCGTTATCGATCCGCCCCCCAGGATCTGGACGATGAACGGCATCAGCAGGAAGACGGCCAGCGCCAGCCCCGCGCCGACGAGCCCCGCGCGCACCCCGAGGCGAAGGAAGTGCTTCTCGAATTCGCGCGCGATGAAGCGGTCCGTCGCGCCGACGAAGTGCAGCACCTCGACGATCTCGCGGTTCGAGGCCATCGAGCTCTTGGTCGCGGAGACGATGATCGCCGTCGTCGCCATGGCGACGAGGGCGAGGATCGCCAAGCCGCCGAGCGCGAAGCTGTTGGTGATGGTCGCGATCTGCCGTTGCCAGCGACGGTGGTCGTCCAAGGTGACGCCCTGGAAGCGGCTCGCGAGGCCGGCGCGGATGGCGTCGACATCGGGCGCGGCCGAGCGATCGAGTTCGAGCGCGATCAATCGCGGCAGCGGCAGTGCGTTGAGGTCCTCGATCTGACCCAGCCACGGCTCGAGCAGGCCCGCGGATTCCGCGGCGCTCATCTCCGTGACCTTGGCGATGCCGCTCTGTTGGCCGAGGTAGGTTGCGACGTCGCGGACGACCCGGTCGGTGTCCACGCCGTCCTTGGCCTGGACCTGGACCGTGACCTCGCTGGCGATGTCCTTCAACCAAGCGTTGGCGGACTGGCGGATCATGTAGACCGCGCCCACCGTCAGGCAGGCGAGAAAGCACATGATAGTGATGACGAGCGTCAGCGATTTGCCGGTGACGGAGCCTGCCGGCACGATCGGCGCGGTGTGGGATTCGCCCTTGCGGGGCTCGCGGCTCGGCGGGGACGTATAAACGTCGGCTTGGGCGTGGCGCTCGTAGTCGCTTCTGAGCGCCGCCTCGCCGCCCGATATGGGGTCGGGCTCGTAGGTCGCGTACTCGACGCGCGATTGCGTCGAGACGTGGCCGCTCTGGGTCACGACATCCTCGTAGGGGTCGTAGTCCGGCACGCGATGCGGGTCGAGCCCACGCATCGGTGGCCGGCCGGGTCTGTCATACGATCCGGACATGGCCGTCGTGAAGCTCCAGTCGGGGCGCTTTAAATTGGCGCATAAGCTGATGGTCGTGGGTGGCGATAAGAACGGATGTGCCGAGCCGGTTCAGCTCGATGAAAAGACGGAGCAGGCGGCGCGCCATCTGCGGGTCGACGTTACCGGTCGGTTCGTCTGCGAGCAGCAACTCGGGCTTGCCGATGACGGCGCGTGCGATGGCGGCGCGCTGTTTCTCACCGCCCGACAGCACCGAGGGATAGCCGTGCATGCGGTCGCCGAGGCCGACCCACTGCAACAGGTCGGTGACGTCCTCTTTATAGTCGTCGACGCGTTTGCCGATGACGCGCAGCGGCAGCGCCACGTTCTCCCAGGTCGTCAGGTGCTCCAGCAGGCGGAAATCCTGGAACACGATGCCGATACGGCGGCGCAAGGGAGCGCGCTTGCCGGTGGTGATGCGGCTCACGTCCTGGCTGAAGAGCTGGATCTGACCACGAGTCGGGTGCAGCGACATGAACAGCAGCCGCAGCAGGGATGATTTTCCAGCGCCGGACGGTCCAGTCAGGAAGTGGAACGAGCCGGGTCGCAGATGGAAACTCACGTCGGAGAGGACTTCCGGCCCCCGGTCGTATTTGAGACCGACATTGGTCAATCGTATCACGGGCGGTCCGCTCCGGGATGAAGCTTTGGTTTCTGGCTCGAGCGCCTATATGCGGGAACGCGAGGGGAGTATCAATCTGTTACGAATATGGCGGGGGGGGGTACAATCACGTCTCAGACGCGTTCACGACGTCGCGCCACCTCCCTTGCATCACAGTGCGGATCGCCTGATAGCTTGGGCCGGCACCTTGGGTTCGTCGCGAGGGCGTCGGCCCTGGGCAAGGATGAGGTGCTAAGCATATGATTTCGAGCGGGTTTCGGTTCAGCCGGCCGCGTAACGGCTCTGGGCCGGGAGACAAGGACGCGAGATGACAGATAGCAATGGTAGCGCAGAACCCGAGGTCGAGGTCATCCATTCGGCGGAGGATATCACTGCGCGTATCGAGGCTTTGGCGCAAGAGGTTACCGCGCGCAAGCTCGAGCGTCCGCTGGTGGTTGCCATTCTCAAAGGCAGCTTCGTGTTCGCAGCCGATCTCATCCGCGCGCTCTATCGCGCGGGTCTTAAGCCCGAAGTCGATTTCCTCACGCTGTCGAGCTACCGCAAGAGCCGCACGTCGTCGGGCAAGGTCGAGATCCTGCGCGACCTCGACCTCGGCGTCGAAGGCCGCAACGTCATCCTGATCGACGACGTGCTCGATTCCGGGCGCACGCTCGTGTTCGCGAAGGACCTCATCGCGGCACGTGGCGCGAACGCGATTCTGACGTGCGTGCTGATCGACAAGAAAGTGCCGCGGGCTGTCGACGTGACTGCCGATTTCAGCGCATTCGAGTGCGATGACGAGTTCGTCGTCGGCTACGGCATGGACGCGGCGCACCGTTACCGCGAGCTGCCGTTCGTTGGCCGCGTAACGAAGGAGTAGTTGCGATCTATAGGCGGCCATGGGGCCGCGGGGGAGGAGGCGATGGCCCGGATCCTGTTGGCGGAAGACGATCAGGCGACGCGTGATCTCGTCAAGCGTGCGCTGACTGCGGATGGGCATGCCGTCGATCTCACGCAGGACGGCGCGGAAGCGCTCGAGACGCTGACGACCTCCGGGGCGAGCTTCGATCTTCTGGTGTCGGACGTGCACATGCCGGGGGCCGACGGCATCGAGCTGGCGCAGCACGCGATCGCGCGCCTGCCGGATCTCAAGCTGTTGCTCATGTCGGGCTTTGCCGAGGAGCTCGATCGGGCAAGGGCGCTGCAATCGCCGAACCTTGCCGTCATCCTGAAGCCGTTCACTCTGGAACAGATCCGGGTCGCCGTGCGCGCGCTTCTTGCGTAGAGAGGCGTGGCGCGGAGGTTGCGCTTTCCGAATGCGGACGGCAGATCTGCTATGCGCGTCGCGCAGTCGGACGATTGCCGAGGCGATCCAGCGCATCGGAGTTTTCACGCGCCCAGGCGTAGAGCAGCTCTACAGGTTCTACGAAGCGAGCGCCCAGAGGCGTCAGGCGATATTCAACGGCCGGCGGAACCGTGCCCTGGGCATGGCGCGTGATCAGGCCGCTCCCCTCCATCTCGCGGAGCGTCTGCGTCAGCATCTTCTTGGATATGCCGGGGAGGCTGCGGTGAAGCACGCCCGTCCGGGCCGCACCATCATGGCGTGCGTGGAGCGTGTGCAAGATCATGCTTGTCCACTTCGTTGCGAACAGTGCCAGCACGCGCCTCGGGGCACAATCCTCACGCCCTTCCTCATCAGCCGATCCCGGTTGCATAGCTGGGTACCTTTCGGTGTCTACGTCCCTATTTGGTGCCGTCTAGAAGGACGATGCGCGAGCTCCTAGCTTCGGTGCTCAACTTTATAGGGATCCTAGAGAATGGCTAAAACGGCACTCGTTGTTGGAGTGAGTGGGATTATCGGTAGCGCGACGGCCGCGCTGCTGGTCAAGCAAGGATGGGTCGTGCACGGACTTGCCCGCCGTCCAACTGTTGAGGCTGGTGTACATCCTGTCGCGGTGGATCTTCAAGACGCTGCCGCAACTGCCGAGGCGCTCAAGGATGTGAGGCCCGACGCGGTGTTCATCACGACGTGGCTGCGGCAGGACAGCGAAGCGGAAAACATTCGCGTCAACTCTTCCATGGTCCGCAATCTGCTCGATGGTTTGCCTCGCCCGACGGGCCCACGACACGTGGCGCTGGTTACGGGGCTCAAGCATTACCTCGGACCGTTCGAGGCATTTGCCACAGGTTACGTGCCGCAAACGCCGTTTCGCGAGGAGCAGGGGCGCGTCAGTGTCGATAACTTCTATTATGCGCAGGAAGACGAGGTGTTCGCCGCTGCCGAGCGGGACGGATTCACCTGGAGCATTCATCGCCCTCATACGGTGATCGGCAAGGCGGTGGGCAATGCCATGAACATGGGCACCACGCTTGCGGTCTACGCGACCGTGTGCCGGGAGACAGGGCGTCCCTTCCGTTTTCCGGGGTCGCCCGCGCAGTGGGCGGGGCTCACCGACATGACGGATGCGGGTCTGCTCGCGCGACACCTCTTGTGGGCAACGGAAACAGATGCCGCACACAATCAGGCTTTCAACGTCGTCAACGGCGATATCTTTCGGTGGCAATTGATGTGGAGCCGGATTGCGGACTGGTTCGGCCTCGAGGCCGCGCCGTTTGACGGCACGATGTTGCCGCTCGAGCAGCAGATGGCCGACGATGCGAAAGTCTGGCGCGCCATTGCCGAGCGAGAGGGCCTTGCTGAGCCCGATCTCGATCGTCTCGCCTCGGCTTGGCATACTGACCTCGATCTCGGCCGGCCGATAGAGGTCGTGACCGACATGTCCAAGAGCCGCCGGTTGGGCTTCACCGCTTATCAACCGACGGATGATGCCTTTATCGCTTTGTTCGAACAGCTGCGCGCCGACAGGCTGATCCCCTGAACCGTCCGAGCGGTGCTCCTGTGCCCGTTCACGCTAGAACAGATTCAGCGGCGCGCGTGCGTCCTCTATTTAGAGCGCGTTCTTGCGCTGCTGGATCATCATGTAGGTGTCGCTCGTGTGCTCGGCGAGCTGGAACCACAGGTAGCCTTCGGCGCGCACCGCCGTCATGGCATCGTAGACCTTCTTGAAGCTGGCATTGGTTGTTGAAAGCTCGGTGTAGACGTCGTTTGACGCCTTGTAGCAGGCGTCCAGCACGTTCTCGGAGAACGGCCGCAGGATGGCACCGGCTTGCACGAGCCGGCGGATCGCGGCCGGGTTCTGCATGTCGTAGCGGGCCGTCATCGTGGTATCGGCGGTGCGGGCGGCGGCCTGGACGATGGCCTGGTAGGACTTGGGAAGCGCGTTCCAATTCTCGAGATTGATGAAGAAATGGAGCAGGGCCTGACCTTCCCACCAGCCAGGATAATAATAGTAGCGCGCGACGCGGTAGAAGCCGAGCTTCTCATCATCGTACGGGCCGACCCATTCTGCTGCGTCGATGGTGCCTTTCTCCAGCGCGGGATAGATATCACCGCCGGGGATCTGCTGCGGAACGGCGCCTAGCCGGGACAGGATGGCACCGCCGAAGCCGCCGATGCGCATCTTCAAGCCGCGCCAATCTTCCGGCGTGTTGATCTCTTTGCGAAACCAACCACCCATCTGGGCACCGGTGTTGCCTCCCGGAAGGGCGTAGATGTTATAGGGCCGGTAGAACTCGTTCATGAGTTCCATGCCGCCGCCCTCGTACATCCAGGCGTACTGCATGCGGCAGTTCAATCCGAACGGAATGCACGTGGCGATGGCGAACGTCGGGTCCTTGCCCCAGTAGTAATAGGATGCGGTGTGTGCGATCTCGACCGTGCCGTCTGTGACGGCATCGGCGGCCTGCAACCCGCCCACGATCTCGCCGGCGGAGAAGACCTGAACAGTGAAACGGCCGTCCGTCATCTCGCTGACGTAGCGGGCGAACGTGTCGGCGGCGCCGTAGATCGTGTTGAGGGATTTCGGAAAGCTCGAGGTCAGTCGCCACGTGAGCTTCGGCATGCTTTCGACAATCGCCGGCGCCTGGGGCGCATCGCACGCCGCGACCGTTGCGGCAGCGCTGCCAGCGCCCGCAACCTTCAGGAACTTGCGGCGATCCAGCGACTTCGTCATACGGCCATTTTCCTCCCCGGCTTTTGGGCGCGGACTATAGACGGGCTCCTCCGTGGATGACAGCCATTCGGAAAGCATCCCATGGGGACGCTCTTGCGCTGGCGCCTTCGTCCGGTAGGCTCCGGGCTCCGCTTCGAAAAGGTTCCAAGGAAGAGTGATGCGCCGAGCCGGCAACAGGGTGCGCCGTTCATGAGCCATGGCATTGCGGGTGTTCTGCTTGCCGGAGGGCTCGGGCGGCGCCTGGGTGGCGACAAGGCGCTGGTCGCGCTCGCAGGGCGGCCGTTGGTCTGGCATACCGCGCGCCGGCTAAAGCCTCAGGTCGAGATGTTGATCCTGAATGCGAACGGCGATCCGGACCGGTTCGCTTGGCTTGGGCTGCCGGTGGTGGCCGACGAGAGCGGCGACTTTGCCGGGCCGCTTGCCGGTGTGCTCGCCGGGCTCAACTGGTTCAAGCGTGAACGGCCGGATGTGCGTGCGATGGTCAGCGTGTCGGCCGATGCGCCGTTCATCCCTCATGATCTCGTGGATCGGCTCGACGCGGCCCTCGCTGCTCATCCCGATGCGCGTGTGGCTGTCGCACAATCGCGTAGCAGGCGGCATCACGTGATCGGCCTGTGGCGTCCGGATGCTGCGGGCGATATCGCGTTTCAGCTCGCGCGCGGCGAGCGCAAGGCAGAGACCATGGTGGATCGCTTGGGCGCGGTGTCCGTGCCGTTCGAAGATTTCGATCTCGGCGGCGAGGCGGGGGATCCGTTTTTCAACGTCAACACGCCGGAGGACCTTGCGTTTGCAGAGAGCGCTGTCGCACGGGCCAAGCCGCGTGTTGTCGGGGTCGCGGGTTGGAAAAACTCGGGCAAGACGACGCTGGTCGTAAAACTCGTCGGAGAGCTCGTGCGGCGCGGCTATCGCGTGTCGACCGTCAAGCACAGCCATCACGAGATTGCGTCCGAGACAGAGGGCACCGACAGCGCGCGGCATCGGGAGGCCGGGGCGCAGCAGGTCGCGCTTGTGACGCCGTCGCGCTGGGCGCTGGTGAGCGGGGCAGATCGCATCGTCTGGCGTGACGAGCGAGAGGCGCCGCTGGAGGATGTCGTTGCGGCACTCGCGCCCGCCGACGTGGTTATCGTCGAGGGCATGAAGAGCGCTCAAATTCCCAAGATCGAAGTGCGTCGGCTCGGGCAGGGCGACGGCGGCCCGCTCGCGGAGCGCGATCCCGAAGTGTTCGCGGTCGCCTCGGATCAGGATCTTCGCGGTGCGCGCGTGCCGGTGTTCTCGATCGACGACGTCGGTGGGCTCACAGATTCTTTGCTAGCAAAAGTCGGATTGCCGTTGCGCAAGGAGGCGTCATGAGCCGCGCAGGCCATGCTGCTATCGCGCTCGTACTTGCCGTGACGTTGACCGGGCCGGTTCGAGCTGACGATCCGGTGCTTGCTCCCGGACGCGATCCTGGCGGAACGCCCGTCGCGGTTCTGGCCGACGGCTTCGACTATACACGTTCCGAGGTGGCGCATGTTCTTGCGCGAGATGGGGAGGGCGTGGCGATTGCATGGGATGCAGTGGAGGGCGATACGCGTCCGTTCGCCGCTAAGTCTGGCGGGACGGAGCTTGCTCTCGCTGCGGCCGCGCGGGGCGGTGTGCGTGTCGTCGCCGTTCGTGTCGATGGCAGCGATGCGGCTTCTCTCGCCAAGGGCATCGGCTTTGCCGCAGCGACGCCGGCCAAGATCGTTCTCGTTGCGCTTTCTGGTGACGCAAAGACCGGGCTCCACGTGCTCGAGGCTGCCGCGAAGCGCTTCGATGCGCTGCTGATCGTTGGCTCGGTGCCGAAGCTCGCGCTGGACAAAAACGCGAAGGAGCTCGCACCGAACCTCGTGCTGCTCGATGCGGGCGAGACTGGAACTGCTGCGGGGGAAGCGATCGCGCGTGCGCTCGGCTGCAAGCAGGATGCGCTTGTCAGCGACAGCGGTGCGGCGCTGAAGCGCGCCTTCTTAGCGCGTATCAACGACGAGGCGGCGGCGGGCTGCGAACCAAAGAGCGGTGCAGCCAAGGACGAGAAGCGCTAGCGTGTTCGCAAGCCAAGCCGAGCGGTGTGTGGTGGAGGCTTGCTGGAAGGTGTCCGATGCCTGCGCGAAGGCTGCGTGCGCCTCTACCTGATGCTGGCGTTGGGGATCATCAAGGCGCACGAGGCGCGCGCGTTGGGGTTGCTTGGCCACGGGCCTCGCCTCGGTCGGATGCACCGGGCGCACGGAATCACCGCCGGCATTAACGACAAGAAGCGCGGCCGCCAAGGCAGCCGCGCTTCGACCCACCGTTCCCCCAAACTGAAACATCATCCGGCCCTCGTCCGTCTCGCGGAGAAGGCGGAGTGTCTATTGGAAGAACACCAACGCCTTCTCGAGTGTCTGCCAGACACCCCAAGCAAGGGGCACGCCAACCAGGGACCAGAACAGGATTGCCGGCGTATCCAGGCCGCCTTTGCCGATTCCATAGGATCCGCTGACGTCCGGGCCGGCCGCCGATTTCAATTTGGCCTGCTCGGCGGCGATCTCGGCCTCCTTCATGTGCCATTTCGGGTCGACCGGGCGGACAAGAAGGTTCGCAATGAAACCGATCACCAGCAAACCGGCCAAGATGTAGAAGATCTGGCCATAGAGCTGATCGGGCGGGATGCCCTCTGCGGCGCGCGTGTCGTGCAGGTAATTGACGATGACCGGCCCCAGGATGCCGGCCGTCGACCACGCGGTGAGGAGGCGGCCGTGAATGGCGCCGACGAACTGCGTGCCGAAGATGTCGGCGAGATAAGCCGGGATGGTCGCGAAGCCGCCTCCGTACATGGAGGCGATGATGCAGAAGCAGGCGACGAACAATCCCAAGAGCTTCCAATCGGCGGACGAGGCGGCGAGCAGGTAGAGACCCGCGCCGAGCACGAAGAAGATGAAATAGGTCGTCTTGCGTCCAAGGTAGTCGGACGATGTCGCCCAGGCGAAGCGGCCGAAGATGTTGAACAGCGAGATGATGCCGACGAAGCCGGCACCCACCGCTGCTGCCGATGCAGCGAGCGCAGCGTTTTGTTTTAGCTCCGCGTATCCGATTTCCGGCGCACCGGCGAGCGCGCCGCCGAATGTCTCCTGCAGCATGGGCGAGGCCGCGCCGATGATGCCGATGCCGGCGGAAACGTTCATGCACAGCACGAGCCACAGCAGCCAGAACGCGGATGTCTTGTGCGCGTCATCGAGGTGCACGTGGTTATTGGTGATCATGGCCTTGCCGTTGCTGGCCGGCGGCGTCCAGCCTTCGGGCTTCCATCCGGGCGGCGGCAGGCGATAGCGGAAGGAGCCGATCAGCATGAACACGGCGTAGATCGCGGCCAGGGCGACGAAGGTCTGCCAGACACCCGGGTCGGTTGCCGTCTTGAAGATGTTGTCCATCAGGAACGTCGCTAGCGGCGAGCCGATCATGGCGCCGCCGCCGAAGCCCATGATGGCCATGCCGGTCGCCATGCCGCGCCGGTCGGGGAACCACTTGATCAGTGTCGACACGGGCGAGATGTAGCCGAGGCCGAGCCCGATGCCACCGATGATGCCGGAGCCGAGCCACATCAACCAAAGCTGGTGAGAGTAAACGCCGAACGCGGAGATCAAAAGGCCGCCGCACCAGCATACCGTGGCGACGAGGCCGGCCTTGCGCGGGCCCGCGCGCTCGAGCCATCCGCCCCAGATGGCGGCGGACACGCCGAGCAGCACGAAGAAGAACGTGTACATCCAGCCGAGGTCGAACTGGCTCCAGTTGCAGTCCGTAGCGAACAGCGCCCGCAGCGTTCCGGCGGCTTTCTCGCCGAAAGTCACGGCGCCGGCCGAGCACTCTGGGATGGGGTTACCGTCGGCGCCGAGCAGCACGCTCTGCAGCGGCTTCCAGAACACCGAGAAGCCGTAGGCCATGCCAATGCAAAGATGTATGCAAAGAGCCGCCGGCGGCACCATCCAGCGGTTAAATCCAGGTTTTGCTACGATCGCTTCGCGATCTAGCCAGCGGGGCGCAGACAGCTCCCCGCTTCGTGCATTCGTGCTGGCCATCTTCCCTCCCCGGGCAGTGCAACGCGCCCATTTTACGGGCTTTTGGCCTAACCACTATATGGCATAAGCATACTACACAAGTGCGGATGGGCTTGATGTGGGCCTCGTCCGCGTTACTTTACGGGGGCGGATCGGCTAGGGCACCACTGTGGTGACGGGCTGATCCGATGGCTGACTGCCGGCGTAGAAAACTGCGCGGCGACCGGGAACGCACCATGAGCCTCATGACACCTAAATCATTTGGCGAGGGCCACGAAGGCTCCGCTCCCGGTCTTGTCGATCCGTTCGGACGGCACGTGACCTACCTGCGCGTTTCGGTGACCGATCGGTGCGACTTCCGCTGCGTCTACTGCATGAGCGAGCACATGTCCTTCCTACCCAAGAAGGACCTGCTGACGCTCGAGGAGCTGGACCGGCTTTGCTCCGCGTTCGTGGCCAAGGGTGTCAGGAAACTGCGCATCACGGGCGGCGAGCCGCTGGTGCGGAAGAATATCCTGTCTCTGTTTCGTGCCCTCTCGCGCCATCTCGAAACTGGCCACCTCGAGGAACTGACGCTGACCACCAATGGCAGCCAGCTCGAAAAGTATGCCGGCGAGCTCAAGGCGGCGGGCGTGCGGCGTATCAACGTGTCGATCGACACGCTCGATGCGCAGAAGTTCAAGACGATCACGCGCTGGGGCGATCTCGCGGTCGTGCTCAAGGGTGTCGAGGCTGCGAAGCGCGCCGGCATCGGTATCAAGATCAACGCCGTGGCGCTCAAGGGCGTCAACGAGGAGGAGATCGACGACCTCATCCGCTATGCTCACGGCGAAGGCCACGATCTGACACTGATCGAGACCATGCCGCTTGGTGACATCGAGGGCGATCGGACGGATCAGTATCTGCCGCTCTCCATCGTGCGAGCGCGGCTACTGGATCGCTGGACGCTCGAGGATATTCCGTTCCGCACCGGCGGCCCGGCGCGCTACGTGCGCGTCAAGGAGACCGGCGGCAAGCTCGGCTTCATCACGCCGATGACGCACAACTTCTGCGAAAGCTGCAACCGCGTGCGCGTCACCTGCACGGGCACGCTCTACATGTGTCTTGGGCAGGAGGATGCGGCGGATCTCAGGGCTCCGCTGCGCGCGAGCGCCGACAATGGCCACCTGTTCGAGGCCATCGATGCTGCCATTGCCCGCAAGCCCAAAGGGCACGACTTCGTCATCGACCGGCGCCGGAAGAAGCCGGCGGTAGCGCGCCATATGAGCGTGACCGGCGGTTAGGGTCTTTCCGGTTTGGATTGATCCAGGCGAGCGAGTCTGAGGCCCTATGCCGGGGCTACTGGTGCACCCACCAGATCAGCGGCGGCACGGTCAGGAACAGCGCGTACAGCCCATAGACATCCAGAATGTAGCGCAGTTTCAGCGCGATCCGCTGGGGCCTGTTGCCAGCTTTGGTCCCAAGCTTGGCGAACAGAAAGTCGAGGCGCGCGTGGTTGGCCGGGCACATGCGAAGCGCTTCGTTATAGCGGCGCCGGAACTCCTGCACCTCGGTGGGATCGGAAGGGCGGGCAATGCGCAGCTCCTGGGCGAGCTCGGACACGGCGAGGGCACAGTTGTGCAGGTGATGCGCCTTCATCTTGTAGTCGTTCATCGACTCGAGCAGCCCGAGGATCAGCGTAAACACCGATGACACGAGCTGGATGAATGTGATCAGCCGGTTCGTCGGCTCGTCGATCTGTCCGAAATAGATCGCCTGCCAAACGGCGAGGCCGAAGAAATACAGCGCCACCATCGATTGCGTGAACAGCGACACCGTCTGCTTCTGCTCGAGGCGCGTCGCGGCGTTGAAGCGCGCGGCCTTTACGAGGCGCATGGTGTGGGCGAGCTGGTCCGCCGCGCGCGTGTCCGGGGGCGCGACGGCGAGGCGCAGCCGTTCGGCAGGCAATACCTCGCGCAGCGGGTGCGCGTTTGCCAGTCCGCCGCGCTCAGGTCTTGCTCGTTCGCTCGCCGGCATCATGGGGAGGCGCGTCCTCAAGTCTCGAAGATGCTTCGCTTAGCTGATTCGATGTGGTCGAGCCGCGGCGCGGAGGTAACAGCGTCTCGGTAAGCGGCGGGGAATGCGCTTTCGGCGAGCCGCTATTTGTCTCCGAATGATGCTATGGTGACGGACGATCGGTTCAGGGGAAGGGGGGCCGCATGTCGAGAAGTCTCCTGCGTTACGCCCGGCTTACGCGTCGTCAGCTGATCGTCTTTGCTTTGGCTTCGGCCGTGATCAACGGCGTCATCACCGCGTCCGTCGGTGCGTGGCTGGCGCAGACCTATTCCACCTATCAGGCCCGGCGCGCGGCGATCGAGACGATCGCGCATCTCGTCTACGAGCGGCGCACGCGCGCCGGCATGGTGGCCTCCGCCATCAAACGCGACACCGAGATCGACGAGGTGCGCCATCGCAAGCGGGCCTACGACGAAGCCTACGTCGACTGGAACAAGAACGTGATGCTGAACCTGTTCGCCATTCGCGAGGCGGCGGGCGATCTCGACGTCTCGTCGCTTGAGCCGGTGTTCGAAAACTACCTTATCGCGGCGCTCGCGGACCAGGACCGCTGCGTGACGAAAGCCTACGATGCGCGGCTTGCCAACCAAGACGCGAAGGCAGTGCTCGAAGCGTGCCGGATGCCGGAGCTGCACCAATACGTGCTCGATTGCGGCGCAACCTTCACGAACGAACTCTACAAGCTGACGCAGCCGACGTTCGTCCCGTTCACGGGCCAGTTCGAGAAAACCAAGACGCTCGCCGAAGCGCGCATCAACGACTATTGCGTGGAGAAGGCCGTGCAGAAACCTGCGGAGCCGACGCAGTCGCCACAGACGCCGACAGGCTCCACATCGCCACCGATTGCGGCTGTGCCTCAGGCTCCGGGTGCAGCCGTTGCTCCGACGCCGGCCAAAGCCTCGCCGTGAACTCGCGCACTATTGGCGGGCTTGCTGCATGCTCGTTACGATCGCAGTCGGAGACACGGCGAGAAAGTGCCCGGCGATGCCGATGATGGTTCCGGTCACCACCAGCGTCGTGACCCAGCCGACGGTGTTCAAGAGACGCTTGCGCCTGCGGCCGCGGCGGGCGGCTCGCAGCCACGGCGGAGGCGAGACCACGCTCTCGTGCTGCAAGGGCGTGATCGCGACGGGCGACGCGGCTTCGGGCTTTGTGAAAAGCGCCAGGCTCGGCGAGCGGTAGTCCGTAAGGAGCGGTGCGGTGCTCGCCGTGCGCTGGTCCAGCGGCGATGTCTCGAATGCGTCGTTTTCGGTTTCGCGCGGGTCGGGGGCCGCGTCGTCAAGGCCCGCATCGCGGAGGGCGGCGCCGAGCGAGCGCGGCGCGTTGCGCGCTCCCATCCGGCTTTTTCCTACCGGAGGATTACTCCACTCTGTCCAGCCGTCGGTCACAGCCACAGCGGGCCTCACTCACGTACGCGTTCCGCCCGGTCGAGATTATGCTAAAAACCACCTCATCGGGTCAATCTTAGTGCGTTGCGAAATGTGCGGCGGGAGCTTTACGCATATGCAGCAGCGCCCGCAGATCACTATCGGGGGTTTTTAAGCATGCTTCCCTTAATTCTGGGCTTACTTCTGTTTTTCGCGGTGCATCTCGTGCCGACGTCGCCGAGCCTGCGCGCGGGTCTCGTCGAGCGGTTTGGCGAGGGTGCCTACAAGGTCGGGTTTGCGGTGCTGTCGCTGGTCGGCTTCGTGCTGATCGTCTACGGCTATCACAAGCTGCAGGTCATGCCGGGCAAGAACCCCATTCTGTGGGACCCGCCGACGTGGACGCGCCACATCGCGTATCTGCTGATGGTGCCGGCGCTGATCTTTCTCGTGGCGGCGTTCGTTCCCTCGCGCATTCGCTCGGCGCTGAAGCACCCGATGCTGGCGGCCATCAAGACCTGGGCGCTGGCTCACTTGCTCGTCAACGGGGATCTCGGTTCGCTGGTGTTGTTCGGCAGCTTCCTGGCGTTCGCCGTCTACGACCGCATCTCGGTCAAGCATAGGCCGGACAAGCTTCAGCCGAACCCGCCGCAAGGGGCTCTGAACGACGTGATCGTCGTGGTCGGCGGCTTGGCACTCTTCGCGCTCATGCTGTTGTGGGGCCACGGTGCATTGATCGGCGTGCCGCTGGTCAGCTTCGCACCCTGATCCGAGGATGGCCGGGACCGGCAGGTTGATCGGGATCGCGCGGCGCGAGGCGGTCCGCGCGCCGATGGAGGAACTCTCGAGCGGCACGATCACCGTGGACGCCGGTCTCGAGGGCGATCACAAGGGGCCGAAGTTTCCGCGGCGGCGCATCACGGTGCTGGCGCGGGAAGACTGGGAAGCGGCGCTTGGTGAGCTGTCGGGGTCGGACGGCGCTGCCGTCCGCCTGCCGTGGACGACGCGCCGGGCCAACCTTTTCGTCGAAGGGGTGCGGCTGCCGCGTGCGCGCGGCGGTATCCTACAGATAGGGCCGGTCAAGCTCGAGATCACCAATCCGACGCAACCGTGCGGGCGCATGGACGAAGCCTACCCTACCCTGGCCTGCTCAAGGCGCTGCATCCCTTCTGGCGCGGCGGGGTGACGTGCAGCGTGCTCGAGGGCGGCGTCGTTCGGTTGGGCGATGCCGTCGCGGTGCTCGTCTCGCCGCCCGAAGGCGAGATGCGGCTGCCTTAGCTCGTGGGCTCGCTCGTGCCGCGGCGTCAGCGGATTGGGACGATGAAGTCGGTGTAGGCGCCCGTCTCGTTGCCGATGCCGAGATCCGAGATCACGATCGAAGAGCCCGGCTTCATCACGTCCGCGATCTGCTCGCGTACGTCCTCCGGGACGGTGATGCGGTCGAGCGCGGCAGCGGCGGTTTGCGCCGCGAGGTCCACCGGCGGCGGGGGGGCCTCCTTCGCCTGCGTGCCCTTCGTGCGGCGCGCGCTACGCGTCGGGTCGTGCGGGACCGAGACGACGCTCCACGTCATGTCCGTCTTGCTCTCGGCGACGTCGAGGGCGGTGAAAACGTGCGTGCCGACGGGCTCCTCCGGCCGGTCGAAGGTCACGGCGACGTTGAGCACGTCGTCATAGCCCTGGCGGATGTAGAGGCGCTGCTTGGCGCGGCTGATGAAGATCGAGACCGGACGGTCGCGCATGGCCTCGAGTTTCTTGGCTGCTTCTTCCTTGGCAAGCGCGCGCTGCAAGGCGGCGTTGGCTTCGGTATAGGCCTTGAGGGCGGCGCGGCGCTTGTCCTCGGCTTCCTTGGCGACGCTTTCGACGCCGCGCAAAGCCTCGGTGGCGTGGCCGTAGGATGCGCGCACGGCCTCGATTTCTCCGGGCAGGCGGGCGATGCGCTCTTCGAGCGTCAGCATGCGCGCGACGCGTTTGGATTCATTCATGCGCTTTGTCTTGCGCCTGGTCTTGCCCTTCGACTTGGCGGTTTCCTCCGGCGGCGCTTTGAGGTCAGCGAGCTCGCGCTCGGCGCGAGCCAGCTCGGTCTCGAGCTTGCGCAGCTCCTCCTCAAGGCGCTCGGCGTCGGCGCGGGCGGCGATCAGAGGCTCGCGCGTCGTCATGGCTGCCTTGTGGGCTTGCTCGAGGAGAGCCTGCTTTCCGGCCTTTGCGTAGCCAGCAGTGCGGATCTCGGCGTTGAGCTTTTCGGTTTCGAGGCGGCGACGTTCGCGGTACGTGAGGTGCGGGCGAAGAGAAGCAGGGTCGTGCTCTTCCGCGGCGGCAGGCGTCACGCCGAGCACGCCCGAGGCGTCGGCGACCTGCGTTTCCTCGACGGCGGCCGCCGTTTCCTCTTCCGGCGGGAAGGCCGTGAAGAGTTTTGCGTGCGCAATGGGTTTGGGCGAGACGGGATCGCGCGTGACGATGACACGGGTGCCCATCTTGGTCATGCCGAACAGCTTTTTGGAGAAGCCGTGCGGCAGGCGGATGCAGCCGTGCGAGGCGGGGTAGCCCGGCAGTGCGCCTGCGTGCATGGCGACGCCGGACCACGTCAGGCGCTGCATGTTGGGCATCGGAGCGCTATCGTAGAGATTTGAAAAATGCATCCGCCGCTTCTGCACGACGGTGAAGACGCCGGTCGGGGTCGCATAGCCGACGCGCCCGGACGAGATCGGCGAGGAGGCGATGGAGCCGTTCGCGTCATAGGCCGTGAGGCGCTGGCGGGCGAGCGAGATCGTGACGACGAGCGGGCCCTCGGCGGGGCGCGCGACCGTCTCAGCCTCTTTGAATTTCGATGATTTTTTGGCTTCGCGCGCCGTGACCGCAGAAGGCAGCCGCCTCGCCTTCTGGCGCGGCTTGTAAGTGTAGGAGGGCTCGTTCCAGCTACCGAAAAGACCCTGTGCTTCGGCGCGCGGCGCGGCGAGGCTGGCGCCGGTCAGAACTCCGAGGCCGATCGCCCAAATGCTTCCTGCGCTGACCGCCTTGCGGAGCGTGGACGATGGATGCGAATTCCCCCAACAATGTGGCACGATACAACCATCCTTGCAGCTGGACCGGGAAAGTTTGGTTCTGGCTAGGATTAAGGATGCGGGCCTAAGGCTTGGTTAGTCTGGAGCAGAAAAAGTACCAGACATTGCGTGTGCGGGCGAATCAGTGACGCGTTGCAGATGCGATCGCGCGGTCTGTGTTGCCGATATTCAACGTCTCTAAGCCCTGGTTCTCATTGACGCTGCGCGAAGCCGCGGGTGGCGCCCAGGGGCTGGGCGGTCTAGATTCCTGGAAAACATCCACGGGAGATGCCGGACATATGTCGCTCCACCCGCTCACGCGCCGCCTGATGGCGCCCGACATCACCGCCATGAAACGCGTGAAGCCGATCATCGCGCTCACGTCGTATCACGCGCATACCGCCGCGATCGCCGATAAGTATTGTGATTTCCTGCTGGTCGGCGACAGCCTCGGCATGGTCATGCACGGCTTCGAGACGACAGTGCCGGTAACGCTCGACATGATGATCGTGCACGGTCGGGCCGTCGTGCGCGGCGCAAAGCGGGCGCTGGTGGCGATCGACATGCCGTTCGGCTCCTACGAGGAGAGCCCGTCGGTAGCGTTCCGGAATGCCTCGCGGGTCATGAAGGAGACGGATTGCGGGGCGGTGAAGCTCGAAGGTGGGCGGCGCATGGCGGAAACGACGCGCTACCTCGTGGAGCGCGGTATTCCGGTGATGGGCCACATCGGGCTCACGCCGCAGTCCATCAACGTGATCGGTGGCTTCAAGAGCCAGGGGCGCACCCGCGATGAGTGGGCGGCCATCGAGGACGATGCGCTTGCTCTGGCGGATGCCGGGGCCTTTGCCGTCGTGCTCGAGGCGATGTCGGCGCCGCTCGCGTCCCGCATCACGGATGCCATTCCCATCCCCACCATCGGTATCGGGGCCTCGTCCAACTGCGATGGGCAGATCCTGGTCATGGAGGACATGCTCGGGCTGTCGCCGAGGGTGCCGAAATTCGTCAAGAAGTTCGGGGCCGTGGCCACCGCCATCGAGGATGCGATCCGGTCCTATGCCGAGGAGGTGGGTGAGCGCCGGTTCCCGGCTGCCGAGCACACCTATGCCATGAAGGAGGAGGCAAAGCGCACGCCTCCGGGCTTCCCTCAGGGCCTGGCGCCAGTCACGAAAAAGCCGAAAAAGCTCAGCACTTAAGCAAGATATGTTGGGGAAGGTCGGGAGGTGTCCTCTCGCACATTTGCTCTTGCGGGTGCAGCCGGGCTATCTAGCGGGTCTCATCGGGCCCGAAGGTCCGGCAGTGCCGCTAGGTCGAAGCGTCGGTCCGCAGCGGTCTGCCTAGAAAAACAACGGTTGAGGCACGAAGCTTCATGGTCGACAAGAACGATGCGCTGTTCCGCGAAGTGAACGAGGAACTGCGCCGCGAGCAGTTTGCAAAGCTCTGGGAACGTTACGGAACCTACATCATCCTGGCTGCCGTTGCGGTGATCGCCGCGGTGGTGGGCTCTCAGCTTTGGGATGCGCACCGCGCCGCCAACGCCAACGCGGCAGGGGCTGAATTCGAAGCAGCCAATGCGCTGCTCGACTCCGGGAAAACCGAGGACGCGGCCAAGGCTTTCGGCGAACTGGTACAGAGCGGCCCCCAGGGCTACGCGTCTTTGGCCGCCTTATCGCAGGCGGGAGCCTATCTCAAGCTCGATAAGCGCACGGAAGCGCTCGCGGTTTTCGACAAGCTCGCCGAGGATGCGTCGGCCGACAGGCTGCTCGCCAACTTCGCGCGGCTGCAGGCGGCGTCGTTGAGGCTTGGGGAAGCCGACTTTACCGAGATGCAGAATCGGCTCACCCCTTTGATCAGTGACGACAGCCCGTGGCGCTTTACGGCGCGTGAGCTGCTCGGCACGGCCGCGTTGAAGGCGGGGAACATCGACGAGGCGCGCAAGACACTCGCGCCGCTGCTCGCTGATAGTGGATTGGGGCAGGCTGCAAGCGAGCGCGTCCATCGCCTGATGGCTAAGATCGCCACAGCGGAGCTGGGAGCGTCCGATAAGGCGCCCGCGGCCGAGCCGGCACCGGCGGCGCCCGAGGCGGGCGCCAAACCAGACGCAGAGAAACCCGCGTCGGCTCCCTGAGGTCGACGCCCGGAGACAGCTACATGGCGCGTGATCGCTTGGGCCGAGCTCGAACCTGCGGGGCAATCCTCCTCGCGGCGGGTGCGATGCTCGGTGGCTGCTCCGACAGCCTGC
Source organism: Hyphomicrobium sp. CS1GBMeth3 (assembly GCF_900117455.1). Classification (NCBI taxonomy): domain Bacteria; kingdom Pseudomonadati; phylum Pseudomonadota; class Alphaproteobacteria; order Hyphomicrobiales; family Hyphomicrobiaceae; genus Hyphomicrobium; species Hyphomicrobium sp. CS1GBMeth3. Next base: position 1,134,494 of record NZ_FPHO01000003.1, on the reverse strand, counting down.
CGAGCCTGCCCAAGGTCAGCGAGCTCAACCCGTTCAAGGAGACGGAGCCGCCGTTGCCGGGCAAGCGCATTCCCGTGCTGCCGGCGCAGGAGCGCAACGTCGGCGAGCTTGCCGAGGCGTCGGGGCCCATCGTACTGCCGTCGCCGCAGCTCAACGAGGCATGGGCGCAGGCCGGTGGAACGCCGAACAACGCGCCGGGGCACCTCGCGCTTTCCGGCAGTAACCTGAAGCAGGCGTGGAGCGCCAGCGCCGGCCGCGGCACGAGCAAGGTCGGGCGCGTTACCGCGAGCCCCATCGTCTATGACGGCCGCGTTTTCACGCTCGATGCCGACGGCGCGGTCAGCGCCTTCTCGATGTCGGGCGGCTCTTCGCTTTGGAAGACCTCGCTCAAGCCAAAAACGGACAAGCAGGGCGCGAGCAGCCTGTCGGTTGCCGCGCAGAACATTCTCTATCTCACGGCCGAGGATGGCGGCGGCTATGGCGGCGGCGTCGCCGCCGAAGGCGGCCGGATCTTTGCAGCCAGCGGCTGGGGCTCCGTCGTGGCGCTCGATCCAGCCACTGGCAATGCCATCTGGGAAAAGAACCTCGGCATCCCCGTCCGTTCGGCGCCGACCGTCGCTCAGGACCGCGTCTTCATACTGACGGTCGAAGGGCGGCTTTACTGCCTCTCGACCATCGATGGCGCAGAGCTCTGGGTCGTGCGCGGCTTGCCGCAAACAGCGAGCCTGGGCCTCAACGCCAGCCCGGCCGTGGCGGAAGACGTCGTGGTCGTGCCCTACTCGACCGGCGACGTTGTTGCGATCCGCGTTTCAGATGGCAGCGGCCTGTGGTCGGAGAGCCTCGCGCGCTCGCGCACGACCTCGCAACTCGCATCGATGAGCGATGCGGCTCGCCCCGTCGTCGACAACGGTACCGTGTTCGCCATCGGCCACGGCGGACGCATGGTGGCCACCGCAGCCAAGACTGGCGAACGGCTGTGGTCGCTCACCGTACCCGGCACGCAAGCGCCGTACGTCGTGGGCGACAGCGTGTTCGTGGTCGATACCTCCGGGCTGCTAATGGCGCTCAATCGGACCGACGGGCGCACGAAGTGGACGACCAAGCTCCCGGGCTCAACGACCTGGGCCGGCCCGGTGCTGGCCAACGGCATGCTTTGGCTGGCGTCGAAGGACGGGCAGCTCACGGCCGTGGATGCAACGACAGGGCGTGTCGGCGGGCAGATGTCGGTCGGCGGCGCCGTGTACGTTCCGCCCGTCGTTGCGCAGGGCCAGATGTTCGTGCTCAGGGACGACGCCACGCTCGTGGCCTTGAACTGACCGCGCAGCTTCGCGGCGGTTCACCGGGATCCCGCATGCCTCAGGACGAACAGCTACCCCCTTCCGACAAGGCGCGGGCGAAATCCACCTCGCTTGGCTGGCCCGATTACGTGTTGCGCGGGGCGGTGGTTGTCTCGCTGGCGATGCTTCTCATGCATCTGTTCGGCAGCGACGACGAACGCGAGGCCGCGGTGCCTTGGGCTGTCGCTGAGCATGAACCTGCCGAGAACGGTCTGCCGGTGCTCGCCGCCCATGCGGAGGCGGTGTGGGCACGCGTTGCGCTCGTGCTGGGCAGGCTCGGTCATCTCGACGGCAGCGACACGTCGGCGCTTCCCCATATTCGCACGGCGCTTAAGCGTTACCAGCACACGGTCGGGGTGCGCGAGACCGGCACGCTCGACCAGGAGCTCCTGAACCGCCTTTTCGACGAGCCTATTGATCTCGATCCGTACATTGTGCGCGGCGCGGCGGTGCACGGCCGCTGGTTCCTCGTGATGGGACCGGAGCGCTGCGAGATCTCTGCCGGCGCGAGCCGTATCGACGGTCGGGTTCTGGTGACGGAACGTCCCGTGCTGAGGTTCGGCCGCGAGCGGCAAGTGATGCGTGATGACGAGATCGACATCGATCTCGGGACAAAGGGACAGTTCGAAGCCGCCACGCCGGTCGTGGTTTCGGCCGGTGACAAGCGCCTGCCGCTGCGGGCCGGCGGAGGCAAGATCGCGATGGCTCTGGAGCCGCGTTCTGCGTGGCTGCGAGAGATCGTGCGTGCACTCAGCGCTCACGAGGGAGAGGTGCAGATGAGCGGTGCCTCGGCTCTGGGTGGCCCGCTCACGCTGTCATTTCCGACCGCTGGGTTCGAGGCGGCCTATCGGGCGATGGCCTCGACATGCGGCGCGGGAGCTCTCGCCTGGATCGAGGGGTGAGGGTGGGGCGGGGCTAGGCCGTGACCATGACGCCTCGCCCGTGAGGGCCAGCCGGTGTCCGAATTTCGGTGAGGTCACGTCGGAGTTTGACCGTAAGCGATCATCCTGCCTCGCAGAACGGAAGGTGCGAGCGCGCTGAGTGACAGTTTTGTGACAAGACGGCGTTTAGATGCTAGCTCGCTCCCGGCGCTGAGGGAGGACCGGGCACGACATGGGTAAGCCGTCACTCGATAAAGATCTGAAAAAAGTCGGACATCTGGAAAAGGCGACGGGGAGTCTCGCCCAGTCGCTGGCCGCGCCCGGCCTGCTCGCCGTCTTCATGGCCGGCTCGATTGTCACCGCCAGTCTCGCGCTCGGAGACAGTTCGCACACGCTACTTGTCGTCTTCGCTGCGGTGGTTGCCGCGTACATGGCGCTGAACGTCGGCGCCAACGATGTCGCCAATAACATGGGGCCTGCGGTCGGCAGCCGGGTGCTGAGCATGGCGGGTGCAATCGCCATTGCTGCGATTGCGGAGACGGCTGGGGCGATCTTGGCCGGCGGGGACGTGGTCAATACCGTGGCGAAGGATCTGATCGTCAAAGACCACGGGCTCGCAACGGACTCGTTCATCATGGTGATGATGGCGGCGCTCCTGGCGGCGGGAATGTGGTTGCATCTGGCGACCTTTCTCGGCGCGCCGGTTTCGACGACGCATTCCATTGTCGGCGCGGTGCTGGGCAGCGGGGCGATGGCGGCCGGCGTCGAGGCGGTGAACTGGGCAGTGATTGGCAAGATCGCGGTGAGCTGGGTGATCTCGCCGGTGTGCGGCGGGCTGATCGCGGCGTTTCTGTTGGGATCGGTGAAGTGGCTCGTCATCTTCCGCGACGACCGGATCATGGCGGCGAAGCGGTGGGTGCCGATCCTGGTCGCGCTGATGGCTGGTGTGTTCTCCATGTACATGGCGAGCAAGGGGCTAAGCCGGATCTGGAAACCAGATGCCATTACGGTGTTGGCGTTCGGCGTGGCGTTTTTCGTGCTGGGCTATGCGGTGTCGCGGCCGCTGGTGGTGCGGCGGGCTACTGTGATCGCGAACACGCGCAAGGACGTGGCCGGGTGTTTCAACGTGCCGTTGATTTTCGCGGTGGGGCTGTTGTCGTTCGCGCATGGGGCAAACGATGTGGCAAACGCGGTGGGACCACTGGCGGCGATCGTGTCGGTGGCGCAGACGGAGGCCGGCGTTGAAGCTCAGGTGGCGTTGCCCATGTGGGTGCTGGCGATCGGTGCGCTCGGGATTTCGCTGGGGTTGACGCTATTCGGACCGCGACTGATTAGGACGGTGGGTGAGAAGATCACCAAGATGGATCCCATCCGGGCCTATTGCGTGGCGCTATCGGCGGCAATCACGGTGCTGGTGGCCTCGGCCATGGGGCTGCCGGTGTCGTCGACGCACGTCGCAATCGGGGCGGTATTCGGGGTGGGATACCTGCGCGAGATCCTGACCAACAAAGGCGTGCCGAATCTGGCGGTAAAGCCGCGGTCGGTGTTTCTCAAGCCGTCGCATCTGAACGGCACGCCGGAGGAGGCGATCCTCAATTACGCAAAGCGGGAGAAGAGGCGGCTGGTGCGACGGCAGTACGTGTTCGGAATCGCGGCGGCCTGGGTCGTGACGGTGCCGGCGGCGGCGCTGCTGGCGGCGGCGCTCTATGCGTCGATGCGGTGGGTTACGGGCTGAGTTTGGGACACCACGCGGCGGCTGAACATGGTCGCGAGGTCGGTGAGGGCAGGATCGGCAAGCAGGTGCTTGGCCTCGCGGAGCAAAACCCAATGCCGCTGGCGACTGCCCTGCTCGGGCCAAGTGTCATGCTGCCGAGTGACGCGGAGGGGATAGAGATCGACCTCGATGACGCGGCGCCGCATGCCCTTCTTGATGGTGCGGTAGGTGCCGATAGGCTCGTGTTCGACGATGCCTTCGACGCCGGCCTCTTCGAGAGCCTCGATCTCGGCCGAGCGCCACGGCGTTTCTCCTTCGACCACGGAGCCCTTCGGCACGATCCAACGGCCGGTGCGGCGCGACGTGACGAGCAGAAATACGATACGGCCTTCGATGACGGCGTAGGGCAGCGCACCGACTTGCCTTGTCGCATCCGGCGAACGCCAGCGGAGAAAGAGCTGATCGAGAACATACTGTGCGATGTTTGGCATGAGGTGAGGTGCGGCCTTTCTTGAGCGCAGCACTCTACCCTTCCACCTCAATGGCACAAGCCTATGTGTGCGGATTGGCCCAGCTTTCCGTGCGGAATGCGCAGCTGACGCCTCTGGTGGCGAAGCCTCTGGGGATGGCCGAGACAGGCGATCTGTGGAGGTGCACGGTCGGTGTGCGCGAAATGGATACGCCCGATCTGGCGCTTTTGAACGCACACGGGGCATCGGGCCCGAGCCCCATGATCATCTCGTCGAGCGTGTCGCTGTCGATTGGCTGAGGCCGGTTTCGCGGAAACAGGTCGCGCTTCCAGTAACTCTTCGGACATCCGCCTTCCGCTAACCGCTGGCGGCCTCGCGCTTTGCGCCGACGCCGAAGCGGCGCTCGATGTAGTCCTCGACGAGGGTCTTGAAATCCGACGCGATGTTGGGGCCGCGCAGCGTCATCGCTTTCTTGCCGTCGATGAAGACGGGAGCGGCTGGGCTCTCGCCCGTGCCCGGCAGCGAGATGCCGATGTCGGCGTGCTTGCTCTCACCGGGGCCGTTCACGATGCAGCCCATGACCGCGAAGGTCAGCGTTTCGACGCCAGGATAGCGCGTCTTCCAATCCGGCATGCGGTCGCGGATCATGGTTTCGACGTCGCGCGCCAGCTCCTGGAACACGGTCGACGTGGTGCGTCCGCAGCCGGGGCAGGCGGCCACCACCGGAACGAACGAGCGGAAGCCCATGGTCTGCAGGATCTCCTGGCCGACCTTGACCTCCAGCGTGCGATCTCCGCCGGGCTCGGGCGTCAGCGAGATGCGGATGGTGTCGCCGATACCCTCCTGCAGCAGAACGCCGAGGGCGGCGGTGGAGGCGACGATGCCTTTCGAGCCCATGCCGGCTTCGGTGAGACCGAGGTGGAGCGCGTAGCGGCAGCGTTCGGCGAGCATGCGGTAGACGGCGATCAGATCCTGCACCGCCGAGACCTTGGCCGAGAGAATGATCTTCTCCGAACCCATGCCGAGCTTTTCGGCCTGCTCAGCGGAAAGCAGCGCCGACTGCACGATGGCCTCGTGCATGACTTCGCGCGCGTCTTTCGGATTGGGCTCAGCCGCGTTCTCGTCCATCAGCCGCGTCAGCAGCTCCTGGTCGAGCGAGCCCCAGTTGACGCCGATGCGCACGGGCTTGCCATGCTTCAGAGCGATCTCGATGATGTCGGCGAACTGGCGGTCCTTCTTGTCCTTGAAGCCGACGTTGCCGGGATTGATGCGGTATTTGTCGAGCGCTTCGGCGCAGGCCGGGTTCTCGGCAAGAAGCTTGTGGCCGATGTAGTGGAAGTCGCCGACGAGGGGCACGCGCACGCCGCGCTTCAGGAGCTGCTCCTTGATGTGGGGCACGGCTTTGGCCGCCTCGTCTCGGTCGACGGTGAGGCGCACGAGCTCGCTGCCGGCGCGCGCCAGTGCGGCCACCTGGGTGACGGTGGAGGTCACATCGGCTGTGTCGGTGTTGGTCATCGACTGCACGACGACGGGCGCTGCGCCGCCGACGACGACGCCGGCTACGTCCACAGGTACGGACCAGCGGCGGGAAGCAATGGGCGAATCCGGGGCGTCGGTCATTGGATCATTCAGAGCCATGCTTCTCATGTAGCCGAGGTTCGTGACATCTGCCAGCGGGGGCGGGCTAGGGCGCGCCGCCGCAGCCCTTAATTACGGCGGCCTAATGCGGCCGAGCCCACCGAAAGGCCCGCAATCACGGCCATGAAGAGCACGATCGAGGGGCCGCCGGGTACGTCGAAATTCAGTGACAGCGAAATGCCGAGCAAGACGCTCAGCGCCGCGATAGCGGCGGCAAGGACGGCCATGCGCTCGGGCGTCGCGGAGAGCGGCCGGGCGGCGACGGCCGGCACGATCAGGAAGGCGATGACGAGCAGGGCACCTACGATCTTGATGGCAATGGCGATGGTCAGCGAAAGGAGCACGATGAAGATCGCTTTGACGACGTCGCGGTCGACGCCCTCGGCCGAGGCCAGCTCCTCGTGCACGGCGAGGCGCAACATCGGCTGCCAGAGCCAGGCGAGCACCGCCAGCACCAGCGCGCCGCCGCCGTAGACCCAGTAGAGGTCGCTCGTCGTCACGGCGAAGAGGTCGCCGAACAGGTAGCTCATCAGGTCGACGGCGGGGCCGCTGAGGCCAAGCGTGAGAATGACGCCGAGCGCCAAGGCGCCGTGGTGCATGAGGCCAAGGATGGCGTCGAGCGGCACGATCTTCTGGCGCGAGAGCAGGATCAGGATGCCCGCGACGAGGAGCGTCACGAAGATCACCGGGGCCGTGATGTCGATGCCGAGGAAGAGGCCGAGCGCGATGCCGATGAGGCTCGCTTGCGAGACGGTCTCGCCGAAGTAGGCCATCCGGTTCCAGATGACGAGCGAGCCGAGCGGGGCTGCGACGACAGCGAGCGCCAGCGCAGCCGCGAACGCGCGCAAAACGAACGGCTCCAGGTCGATCACTTCTGTCCCCCCGTGGCGGAGCTATCGGAGGGCGTGGCGGTGTCGCCCGCCAGATCGTGGCGGTGATCGTGATGGTGCTGGTAGACGGCGAAGTTGCGCGCTTGCTCGGCGCCGAAGAGCCGCACGTATTCGGGGTGCTGGGAGACGGTCTCCGGCACGCCCGAGCAGCAAACGTGACGGTTGAGGCAGATCACGCGGTCGCTCTGGGCCATGACGACATGCAGGTCGTGCGAGATCAGGAGCACGCCGAGGCCACGGCTGTCGCGTAGGCGGCCGATCAGACCATACAACTCCGCTTCGCCCACATAGTCGACGCCCCGCACCGGCTCGTCGAGAACGAGAAGGTCGGGATCGTTCAGCAGCGCGCGGGCGAGCACGACACGCTGCAGCTCGCCGCCCGACAGATCGCCGAGCTGCTGGCTGGCCACGTGACCGGCGCCGACCTCCTTCAGAACGTCAGCGATGCGGTCCTTGCGTGCGCCGTCGCCGAGGGCGAGGAAGCGCGCGACTGTCATCGGCAGCGTGCGGTCGATGTCGAACTTCTGGGGCACGTAGCCGATCTTGAGGCCGGGGCGGCGGCGGACCGATCCTCCGTCCGGGCGCTCGAGGCCGAGCAGCGTGCGCACGAGCGTGGTCTTGCCGGCGCCGTTGGGGCCGATCAGGGTCACGATCTCGCCGGCGTGAATGTCGATGTCGATGTCGGAGAGGATGGTGCGGCCGGAGCGTACGACCTTGAGGCCGCGGGCGCCGATCAGAGCTTTGGGATCGAACGGCGGCGGGTGGTGCTGATGCCCGCAGCACGTTCCGGAATGGTCATGGGTGTGTGCATGCGTGGCCGCGTGCTCACGCGCCGACGCCGCGGAGGTGGTCTCAGACCCCTCGGTCTCTGCCTGACGATCGCTCATGCGCGATGAGCCTTACCCCTTGCCTTCCGCCTTGCAGCGCGGACAAAGGCCCTGAACCTCGACGAACTTAACACGAGGCGTGAAGTTGGCGCCAATGGCCGCCTCGCTGATCAGGTCGAAGATGTGCTGGCCATCGACCTCGCCGACGGCGCCGCACTTTTCGCAAGACAGGAACAGCGGACGGCGCCCGGTGCGATGGTCGAGGCGGCGGCAGGCAAAGAACGCGTTCTTGCTCTCGAGGCGGTGGATAACGCCGGCCTCGAGCAGGGCGTCGATGGCGCGGTAGATCGAGATCGGGGCGACGCGCGTGCCCTTGTCGGCGAGGCGGGCCAGGATCTCGTAGGCGCCGATCGACGAGTATGTCGAAGCGATCTCCTCGTAGACCATTTGGCGCAGCTTGGTGAAGCGCAGGTTCTTGGCCGCGAACTCTTCGCTGGCCCGCTCCACAGCCTTGGCCAAGCGGCGGCCGCTGGGCTTTTCAACCGTCGGAAAGATGGTGGGGGCTGTCGTGTCGGACATGTCCTGCTGCCTGCCGGATCCTGTTGTTTCGTTACACAATATCATGGGACGCGGCACTGCCTAGAGAAATCCTCCCGGGAGGATTTTCGCCCGATGAATTGATCGTGATCTAATGTGTAAAGCGGCATGGTGGCGGGGCGTCGGAAGTGTAAAGCGGAAGTATTGAAAGCACCTGCTTTTTGCCATGTTTAAGTCGTTACTGGCTCCGTAGCGCGCCTCAGGGGATTTTGGGGATATGCGCGCGCTTTGATGCTCGCTGCGTATTTTGTCTATGGCATTTGTCCCCTCCTACATTGTTGCCGCCCGGCGCACGGCGCTCGGCCGTATCGGAGGATTGCACCGGTCGCGCCGCATCGCCGACCTTGCCGCGCCCGTGGTGCGGGCGGCGCTGGCGGACGCGGAGATCGACGCCTCCGAGGTCGACGAGCTGATCGTCGGCAATGCGTCGGAAGGCGGTAATCCGGCGCGGCTGATCTCTCTTGCGGCCGGTCTGCCGGAGACGGTCGCCGCCCATTCCATCGATCGTCAATGCGCTTCGGGGCTCGACGCTATCCTGGCCGCGGTTCGTCTCGTGCAGGCGGGAGATGCGGATGTGGTGGTGGCCGGCGGAGCCGAATCGCTCTCCACGGCGCCCTGGCGCGTTGCCAAGCCGCGCAGCCTCTACCAGCTTCCGCAGTTCCTGCGGGTCGACCCCGCAGGGGCCGACACCGCCGACGCACCGGTGCCGTTCGAGGCGTCGGAGCATCTGCCACGGCGGCTCGGCATCTCCAGGGCGCGGCAGGACGCGGTAGCGCTGCGCTCCTTCCTTAAGGCCGAGGCAGCCCGTGAGGCGCGCCGCTTCGTCGGTGAGATCGTGCCGCTCCGGGGTAACGCCGAGGAGGCGCGCGACCAGAGCGTGGTCGAGCCGGCGCTGGAGGACCTTGCCGAGATGACGCCGTTCACACCGCCTGACGGCACGCTGACCCCCGGCAATACCAGTAGCCTGCACGACGGTGCTGCGTTCGTCGTGGTGGTCAGCTCCCGCGTCTGGCGAGCACGCGGCAAGCCCGGCGCGCTGGTGCTCCGGTCGGCGGCCGCGCTCGGCGTCGCGCCGGGCTGCGATGGTGAGGCGCCGGTTGCAGCCCTCCGCAAGCTCTACGACCGGCTGAACGGTTTTCGGCGCGATGAGGTCTCCGTCTTCGAGCTGAGTGAGAGCTCGGCGGCGCAAGAGATTGCGATGGCGGATCTCTTGGAGATCAATCCTGATCTCATCAATCCGGATGGGGGAGCGATTGCGCGCGGGCATCCGCTCGGCGCGGCGGGCGCGGTTCTGGCCGTGCGGCTCTTCTCGCGTCTCGTTCGCGCACCGCAACCGGACGCGGGGCGCTACGGCGTTGCGACGCTCGGTGCCATCGGCGGGCTTGGGCTTGCCGCGTTGTTCGAGGCGGCGCGATAGCCATCGCTGCGTCCTACATAAGGCACGTCGCGACGGATCGCCCCGCGTTGCAGCGTTTTATCAGACGACATTAATTTGCCGTCATGTGATTGGCGCGCCGCAATCCCGCCGCGATAAAGGCTGGGAATGGCACTAAGGAAGTATCCATACGGGCGGCGTGCGCCCGCGCTTCGTGCGGTCAGGAGCGTTACAGGGAACCTGAGAAATGGGTTGGGACGTCAAGGCCACTGCTGACGGGGTCGTTCAGTCACTTCCAACACTGCCAAACATCACGCAGGACATTTCGGCGTCTCAGGCGGCGAACTGGATCATCATGGCGCTCATGGTGTTCGCGATCGCCGCGGCGCTGGTGCGGGTTTTGCCACGCGTATGGGCCGCAGCCGAGAAGGTCTTCTTCACGAACTGGCGATTGGCGCTGATTGGCAGCGCGGCGCTTGTCATGTCGATGGCCAGCGGTTGGGTCACGTGGGACGGAATGCGGAACTTCACTGGAGAGTCCGTGCTCTCGGCCATGTTCACCTTCGGTATCCAAGCGGTCATGCTGATCACCGCGTGGCTCATCGGCGAGAGTTTTGCCACCGGAATGAACCAGATGCGCGGCCGCTCCCAGCGTTCCGTGAGCCCGCCGATGATTGCGCTTTCGCTGCTTGGGCTTGCGTTCGTGCTGACGGCCGTCGTGGCGGGTATCGTTCAGTTCGGCATCTCGAACGACCAGTTGTTCTTTGGTCTTGCCGCGGCCGGGCTCGTTCTGCTTGCCGTCGCCGGCATCATGATCTTTTCAAAGAGCGACGTGGTGCGGCCCTATACTCAGGGTGTCAGGATCATCGCCAAGAATGCCATGCTGTGGGTGATGTTCCTGGTCTGTATGTCGACCAGCGTCTTTTTCTCGTTCGACAGTCGGTTCAACGTCGTCTTCCCCCAGGACCAGCGCGCGCGCGCCGCCGAGATACGGGCCAAGAATCAGGTCGCCGGCGTTGTTGCTGACGTCGGCGAGACGATTTCCAGCCGCCGGATAACCGAGGCCGAACGGCTGTTTCATAGCGAGGGCTGGCATGCCTACGAGCAACAGCTCGGCGCGCTATCGAAAGCGTCGGAAGGGGCCGAGGCCGAGATCGAGGCACACTTCACGCGCCAGATGGAGGCGCATCGCGCTTCGATCGCTGAGCAGCAGGAGCGCATTGCGACCGCGACCAGCGGACAGGCCGGGCTCGCCGGCAAGAAGGTGACGCTCACCGATGAGCTGTCGCGCCTCAAGGCGGAGCGACCGGGGCTCGCGGCGGACCTTGCGACCAAGAAGTCCGAGCTCGACGGCCGCGCGCGCGAGGTCGATGCTAAGCGCGTCGAGGCGATGGCGGAGGACAAAGGCGTCGAAGGTTCGCTCAAGGTGGGCAAGGGACCGATCTATCGCGAGCGCATGTCAGAGCTCGGTCGGCTTCGCGACTACTACAAGATCGGGGAAGAGCGTGTGAAGGACGCGCAGAAGCGCCTCGATACGGTCGACACGCGCATTACGCAGATCGAGCGGGAGCTGGCCGGTGTCGATGGCGAACTGGCGAAGCTCAAGGGCGAGGCGGTGACCGCCGAGCAGCGCATTACGGCGGCGGAGTCGTCGCAGCTCGGGCAGGAAGGTCAGAAGGTCGATCCGGCGCGCGTGCGTGGCTCCTTCGAGCGGGCGCGTGCGGAGTTCCGCCAGGATCCCTCGGCCGAGAAGCTCGGCTCGCTGCATCAGCACTGCGTGCAGCTCTACGATGCCATGATCAGCACGGCCGCCACCAAGGAGCGCGTGCGTGACATCGATTGCGATCCGAAGCAGGCGGTGGAAGCGGCGGCTGCCGTGTTCGCGCTCAACACGGGTCTCAAGGTGTTCGCGGCGAACTGCGCGGGCGGCGAGAAGATCCCGACCGTGGGCGGTGTCGATCCGCTCCTCGGCTTCGGGCGCAACTGTCTGCGCGACTCGGGACTGCCTAGCGCGGATGCCAATACGCTCGGCGAGCGCCTGTCGTTCATCGATCTCAACCGCGACGACAAGGCTCACAACTTCGTCGTGACGCTCAACGCGTTTCAGGACGGTAACCGGCTGGCCTATCTGGCGCTCGCCATCGCCATCGGCATCGATAGTCTGATCTTCATGACCGGCCTGTTCGGGGCCAACGCGGTGCGCTCGCCGCTCTCGGACGTGCCGTCGATGAAGGCGCGGAACTCGCAGGAGCTCAACGCCATGATCGAGACGGCGCTGCTTCCGGACACGTTCCGCAAGGCGCGCCTCGTCTCGCAGGCCATGCATCCGATCGAGAACGTCGAAGGCTATTCGAACGAGGTCAGGCTCGACGAGCTGGACCCGGAGACGGCTGTGCAGGTGCGCGACGTTCTGAACGCCGGCGCCATCATCGGCGCAGTGCGGCGTGGCAACGAGCCCGGGCATTACCTGGTGCGCTCGGAGCTTCTGGAGTTCCTCAACACCGTCATCAAGCGCGAGCTCGAATCCAACCGCGACAAGGCGGAGCGCGGGCTGATCATGGATCAGCTCGAGGACCAGGTCGTCGTGGCACTGCTGCCTCATGTGGCGGACAATTGCGAGGCGGTTCTGGCCGAGCTTGTGCCCATCGACGAGGCAGAAGGTTTCACGGCCGAGTTGGCACTCGGCGAGGCGCCGGAGGAGTCGCGGCCCGTAATCCTCAACGTCTTGAACAGCGGCGCGACGTTCAACGTCGTGCAGCGCGACCGCAAGCGGCCCGATACCTATTTCGTGCACAAGGATCTCTACAAGACGCTGGCGCGCATCCGTGCGCGCGAGGTCGGCCGGGCAGGGCCGCGCGTTGCGCAGATCGGAAGCGTACAACGTGCGAAGGTTGGTTTTGGTGGCTCGCTGACGCCGAAGCCGCAGGCGATCGCCGATCACACGCGGCAGGCTGGCCCCGAAGATGCCAGCGATCCCGAGCCGGTCAGCTACCTTGCGGCGCTGGTGGAGTCGCTCGGCCTTCAAGGCGAGTCCTTCACGGCTCTCTCGGGCTCGGCCTATGAAGCGGCTCGGCTCGCGGGCGACGCGATGCTGGCCTTGAGACAAGCCAATCGGCTTCTTGATCAGGAGCTTGGTGCGCGTGACCAGCATGTGCACGCGCGCCTGGAGCGTGCCTTTGCCCACCTCGAGACTGCGCTCGAGGCGGAGGAAGGGCTGCGGCGTCAGCAGCTCGCCGACGCGTTCGAAGAGGTGGAGCAGAACTGGAACGTGCTCATGCTCCTGCCGCAGGGGCCCTACGAGGCGGTGATGGCCGATCTCGTCGATCAGCTCGAGCCCGACAGCGGCGCGGGCACGCTGCGCGGAGATGAGCAGGTGCTTCTCGCCATGGCGCGTCGGGTGCATCAGGCGCTCGTCGCCAATCCGCGCCGCACGGACCGGGATTGGCTGCAGCTCGAGCAGCAGCTTCAGCTCGTGGCGCGGGCACCGACGCAGCAAGTCGCGACGGGCGACGTCAAGCGCACGCTGAATTAGCCGCGTGCCGTAGCTGTCAACGAAAGGGCGCCATCTCGATCGGATGGCGCCTTTGCATTGATGTCCGCGGGACGTTGTTTTGAAAGGGCAGCTTTCAGAACCGCGTCGGGATCAGAGCGGTGGACGGGCGCGCCGAGAGGCCGCTGGCGAGAGCCGCCTCCAGCGCCTCGGCGCCGGCCTGCTCGGCGATGTTCTCCGGCACGACCCAGGCCCGCCACGTGCGGGCTGTGTAGACCTTGGCGCAGGTGAGCGTGCCGCCCGTGACGCGGCACGACGGGTCGGCCTCAAGGGGCAGGAATTCCCTTCGGTCGTGGCGCAGGATGCGCAGGTCGACCGGCTGCACGGTTGCAACACGAGATTTGAGGTCGATGTTGCGGAAGGCGCAGGCGAGGTGGTGGTTGCAGTCGGCGGCGCGAGCCCCGAGCGTGTTGCCTGAGCCAAGAACCTGTAGCCGACGCTTGGCGGATGCAGTCTCGTCTGAGCCGCCGCTGATCCAGCATGTCGGGCCCGAGCACAGGACAGGGTCGGCCGTCTTCTTGCCGTAGCGGCGGATGCCGCGCGTGCCCGGCTCCATGACCAGCAGCACTGTCACGCGCGTAATTGTGGGGGCGGCGCCTGTTAGAGGGGGCCGCGGCACGGACTGCGTTCCATGATCGGCAAGAGTGTTGGCTGCCGGAGGTGGTACACCGAGACCCATCGGCCGTTCAGCAAGGTGCTTCGCATCCTCTTTGCGTTGCTCGTCGAGGCGCAGGAGGCGGTCGGTCAGGCGGTGATGCTCGGCTTCGCGCGCAGCGACGAGGGCTTTTTCTCTTTCGTCCGCGAGGCGTTTCTCCTCAGCGATGCGGCGTTCGTCGGCTTGGCGCTCTTCCTCTGCGCGGCGCTGTTGCTCGGCCATGTATTTTTCGCGAGCGATACGCTGGTCCTCGGCGAGACGACGGGCCTTCTCGGCGCGCTCGGCCTCTTCGCGCTGCTGGGCAAGGCGCTGCTCTTCCGCACGGCGTGCCTCTTCGGTGAGGCGTTCTTTGTCTGCGACCCGGCGCTCCTCGGCTTGGCGCTCTTCCTCTGCGCGGCGCTGCTGCTCGGCCATGTATTTTTCGCGGGCGATGCGCTGTTCCTCGGCGAGACGTTGAGCCTTCTCGGCACGTTCGGCTTCCTCGCGCTCCTGGGCAAGGCGTTGCTCTTCCGCGCGGCGTACTTCTTCAGCCTGACGTTTTTCTTCGGCGATGCGCTGCTCCTCGACGAGACGCTGTTCCTCCGCAAGGCGCGCGGCATCCTCCTCGGCGCGGGCTTTGTCCTGGGCGGCCTTGCGCTCGACGGCTTCCCGGCGCGCGCGTTCCAGCATCTCGGTTTCTTCCGCCGCTAGCCGCTTTGCGTCTTCCGCCTTTTTGCGTGCGGCTTCCGCTTTCTTCCGCTTGGCTTCCTCCGCCTTGCGCTTGGCCTCGGCGACTTGGCGCTTCTCCGCATCTTCCTTGCGCTTTGTTTCCTCGCGCTCCGCGCCGCCGGCAAACTTCTCGGCAATGGCGTGTGCGGCCTTGTCGGTAGCCGTGGCAGGGCCGGGGACGGCAAAAGAAAAGCCCACGACCATGGCCGTGAGCGGGGCACACCTTCGGATTGTCATGGCACGACCTGGACTTGGAAAAAGGAATGACATGCAATACGCCTGAACGGAACGAGCCGCGCGTCAGCAGGTATTGCAGCATTCTCCACCGCGATTTCGGCAACAAGTTGGATGAATGCTGACAGTCCGTTCAGGATTCGAGCGCGACGAGGATCGCGGCGACGCCTTCGCGATAGCTCGGATAGCGCAGCGTGACGCCGAGATCGTCCCGGATGCGCTGGCTGCTCACGCGGCGATTCTCGCTGTAGAAGCTGCGGCCCATCGGTGAGAGCGGTGCTTCATCGAACGGAATTTCTGGCGGTGGCGCGACGCCAAGCAGATGCGCGGCGTGCTCGACGACCACTTGCGGCGGCGACGGCTCGCCGTCGGTGACATTGTAGAGCGCATGCGTGCCGCGCCCGTCCGCTGCGGCTTCGAGCACGGTCGCGATGTCATCGACGTGGATGCGGTTAAAAACCTGGCCGGGCTTCACGATGCGGCGCGCCGTGCCATCGCGGATGTCCTCGATAACGCTGCGGCCTGGACCGTAAATGCCGCCGAGGCGAAACACCTGCACGGTCTTGCCGTAGGTGCGGCCGAAGGCGAGCCAGTCGTCCTCGGCAGCGAGACGGCGGCGCGTACGATCGGAGCCGGGGTGCGGCATCGCCGTCTCGTCGACCCATTCGCCGCAAGAGTTGCCGTAAACGCCGATGGTGGAGAGGTAGCCGATCCAGCCGAGGCGGGTGGCGTCTGCGAGGTTGCGGCCGTGGTGACGCAGTGTGGGATCGCCCGCTGCGTCAGGGCCGGCGGAGATCAGCACGTGCGTCGCGTGGGCGATGGCATCACCCGCGTCGTGTGATGGCTCCTCGCCGTCGAACAGGAATGCGTCGTAGCCGAGGTTTTTGATGCGCTCGACGCCTTCGCGCGTGCGCGCGGTGCCGGCGACCTGCCAGCCCAGGGCACGCACGCGGCGGGCGAAGGCTTCGGCGGTGTAGCCGAGGCCGAAGCAGAACAGGCGTCGGTTCATGCCCACTCCCTCGCAACATCGGGATCAGGCTCGGCCGGTGCGTGGCGGTCGCGGGCGGTTCCGATGGCCTCGGCGGGTGCGAGGCGCCGATAGGCCCAGACGGCCATGGCGCGAACGAGCGGCGAGGCGTCGTTCAGCAATGTCTCGACCAACGGCAGCAGAGCAGGATTATGGGAGTTGCCGGCTGCGATCAGGCAGTTGCGCACGACGCGATCACGGCCTGTGCGTTTGACGGGCGTGCCGCGGAAGCGGGCGCGGAAGGCTGCATCGTCGAGCGTGAGAAGGTCGGCAAGCGGCGGGTTGTCGAGCTCATGTTTTATCTCGAGGCGGCTTTCGTGCGCCGCGGCGGCGAACTTGTTCCACGGGCAGACGGCGAGGCAGTCGTCGCAGCCGAAGATGCGGTTGCCGATCGGCTCGCGGAACTCTTCGGGGATGTGGCCCTTGTGCTCGATGGTCAGGTAGGCGATGCAGCGGCGCGCGTCGAGCTGATAGGGCGCCGGGAAAGCGTTGGTCGGGCAGACGTCGAGGCAGCGGCTGCAGCTCCCGCAATGGTCAACCTCCGGGGCGTCAGGCTCGAGATCGGCGGCCGAGAGAACCGCGCCGAGGAAGAACCAGGATCCGCCGTCGCGCGAGACGAGGTTGGTGTGCTTGCCCTGCCAGCCGATACCGGCGGCGGCGGCCAGCGGTTTTTCCATCAAGGGGGCAGTGTCGACGAAGACCTTCACGGGGGCGCCGGTGTCGCGCTCGATGAGGCCGGCCAACTCCTTCAGCTTGCCCTTCATGACATCATGATAGTCGCTGCGCTTGGCATAGGTGGAGATAATGCCGATGTGCCGATTAGTTAGTGCCTGCATCGGATCCGTCTCGGGGGCGTAGCTCATGGCCAACATGACGACCGAGCGCACCTCCGGCCAAAGTGTGCGCGGGTCGCCGCGCCGCTCGGCGTTGGCGGCCATCCAGTCCATGGTGCCGTGGCGACCTTTGGCGAGGAACGCCCGCAGCCGGCCGGCGGCTTGAGGGATGGCGTCGGGGCGCGTGATGCGCATGCTCTCGAAGCCGAGCGCGTGCGCGCGATCGGCCAGTGCCGCCTTGAGGTCGGCGCCAGCTCGCGGGCGGCTCAGCGTCTCGGAGGTTTGCATCATCGCAGCACTCTGCGCCTCAGAAGTCGAGGTCGGCATACACCGGCGCCGGGGCGATGCCGGGCATGCGGTCGGACAGCAACGTGCGGAACGACGGCCGGGATTTCATGCGCATGTACCACGCCTTTGCCGCCGGATACGTGTCCCAGGGAATCTCACCGAGGTAATCGATCGTCGAAAGATGACCGGCTGCGGCGAGGTCTGCGAAGCTCCGCTCGTCGCCGGCGAGCCAACGGCGGTCATGCGCGAGATGGTTCACGTAAGCGAGATGATAGCGGATGTTGGAGCGAATGGCGCGTAGCGCGCTCGGATCCGGTGCGGGTGCCTGGCCTTGCATCAGGTGCCCATAGACGCGCTCGATGAGCAGCTCGCGTGTCACCTCGCGATCGAGCTTGCCGTGGAACCAGTCAACGAGGCGGCGCTGCTCTGCCTGATCATCGAGCGAGCCGACGAACAGAGGTGCTCGGGGTGTTGCTGCTTCGGTGTTTTCCGGGAGCGCTGCGAAATACTCCGAAATGGCATATGCCCCGCAGAGGGTGGGGCCGCCGTCCAGCTCGAGCACAGGCAACTCGCCCGCGGGGTTCAATGCCAGAAACTCCGGACGCCATTCCCAGGGGCGCTCATCCGCCAACGTAGCCTCGAGACCAAGCTCGGCCAGCGCAAGACGGATCGAGCGCGATCTCGGGCAGAGCCTGAACTGCGTCAACGTGTGCATGGCTTCCTAGGTGAAATCTAAAGGGTCGCGCGTTTCAGTGTCATGAGTGCGCCGCGCCCGAACCGTATCCTCGTTTCTTTAAACGTGCTACCGAGCCTTCCCACCTTCCGCCTCTTCCGAGTTCGATCGCAAGCCCCCCTTCACATCCGGAGAGCCTCGTCCCATGCCGATTTGGCAAGCTATCCTGCTCGGTTTTTTGGAAGGACTTACGGAATTTCTGCCTGTCTCGTCCACGGGCCACATTCTGCTTGCCGGTCATTTTCTCGGTTTCGAGTCCCCCGGCAAGACATTCGAGGTGCTGATCCAGCTCGGGGCGATCCTCGCCATCGTCTATGTCTATTTCGGGCGCCTCATCCACATGGCTTACACGTTGCCTAGTGATCCTACCGTGCGCCGGTTCGTTGCGGGATTGTTCGTAGCCTTTCTGCCGGCGGCGTTTTTTGGCGTCATTCTGCATGCCTTCATCAAGGAGGTGCTGTACGAGACGCCGGTTCTCATCTGCGTGATGCTGATCGTTGGCGGTATTCTGCTGCTCGGCCTCGATAAGCTGAAGCTCGAAACCCGCTACAGCGATGTTGCGGCCATTCCTCCGTCGCGCGCCTTTGGCATCGGTCTCTTCCAGTGCCTGGCACTCATACCGGGCGTCTCCCGCTCCGGATCTACGATCGCCGGTGCGCTGCTGCTCGGCGCAAACAAGAGAACGGCTGCGGAGTTCTCGTTCTATCTCGCCCTGCCCACGATGGCGGGTGCCTTCGTCTACGACCTCTACAAGAACTGGGAGCGGCTCCACGTGGAAGACGCTTTGCCGATCTCGGTCGGGTTCGTGATGGCGTTCGTCACGGCCGTTGCGGTCGTGAAGCTGGCGCTCGACTTCATCGGGCGCCACGGGTTCACGCCGTTTGCCTGGTGGCGGATCGTGGTCGGCTTGGCGGGGCTCGCGGCGCTCGCGGTCTACGGCTAAGAGCCGAGGCGGCAATGCCTGCCGCCTATTTCTGCTGATCGTGGCTCAGGCCGCGTGAGACGCGGCAGGCAGTGTCAGAGCGTGTTTCAAGCTCTGCAGATCGGGCGCCGAGCGCAGGCGCTCGAGCGCTGCCGGCTCGCGGACCAGACGCGAGATCTTGGCCAGCGCCTTCAGATGATCGCCGCCGGCGTGATCGGGTGCCAGCAGTAGGAAGATCAGGTCGACAGGCTCGTCGTCCTGGCTCTCAAAATCGATCGGTTTCACGAGGCGTGCGAACAGGCACACGATGCCCGAAAGACCCTGCAACTTGACGTGCGGCACGGCGATGCCGCGGCCAAGCCCCGTCGAGCCCAGGCGCTCGCGCTGAACCAGCGTATCGTAGATCAGGCGCTGGTCGATCTGGGTTGCTTCGGAAGCGTGCGCGGACAGCTCCTGAAGCGCCTGCTTCTTGCTGGTCGCTTCGAACGCGGGATAGATCCCGCCGGGTGCCAATAGATCGCTTAAATCCATGTGTCCGATCCCATCGGGTCAGTGATCGACTGCCTTGGCTGCCGATCGTCGTCTAGTCTCCGGCGCGCCCCAGCCCCCTCGGCGCGGGCTGCGGTTGCACGCCATGCCCTCTACGCTCGATACGCTTCAGTTCCTGCACCAAAAGTCAGTCTTGCACACATCGTGCCGTACGACGACGAGCGGGATGTCAAACGTCACAAACAGGCTTGCTGCACGCTTGTTCCACTCGCTGCCAAAGGCCCACCTTTCCTTCGCCTATCGGCGTTCCCACCCCTAATCGCCCCGCTTCAGCGGTTGGCGCGGTCGTTTACAACGTTCACTTGATCTTGTGGTTCGTTTTGCGGTGTTTCATCGGTGCTTTGCTCCGCGCATGCCGGTCTCCCCACATGCTGTTCACGACTCACCTGTCCCTATTCGCAGACAGCTTGTCGGGGCGCCCCGCAACGCCCGATATCATAGACTTTCTGTAATTATTACAATTCTTTGTCCGGTCCCCTGTGCATCGGGTAGCCTTGTCCGGGGACGCTAGATCGGACCGTCCGGGGAGTCAATCCTGCGGCGCGACAGAGGAGTGAGCGCCCGCGAAAGAAAGGGGAAAATCCGTCAGCGCGCAATCCGCTCGGCCAGGCGCTTCTCGCGGCGGCGCTGCACGGATGAGGGGATGCGCATGGCCTCTCGATACTTGGCCACCGTGCGGCGCGCGATGTCGATGCCCTCGGCCTTCAGGCGCTCGACGAGCTTGTCGTCCGAGAGGATGCTGCGCGCGCTCTCGCCGTCGATCATCTGGCGAATTCGGTGGCGAACAGCCTCGGATGAGTGCGCTTCGCCCTCGCAGGCGGACTGGATGGCGGAGGTGAAGAAGTACTTCAGCTCGAAGATGCCGCGGGGCGTCGCCATGTACTTGTTCGAAGTGACGCGCGAGACGGTCGATTCGTGCATCGAGATGGCGTCGGCGACGGTCTTGAGGTTCAGCGGCCTCAGATGCTGCACACCGTATGTAAAGAAGGCATCCTGCTGGCGCACGATCTCCTCGGCGACCTTGAGGATGGTTCGGGCGCGCTGATCGAGGCTTTTGACAAGCCAGTTCGCCGTCTGCAGACAATCGAGCAGATAACCTTTGTCCTTCTCGGTACGCGCCGTGCGGTTGACCTCGGCGAAGTAGGTGCGGTTGACCAGGACGCGGGGTAGCGTGTCGCTGTTGAGCTCGACCAGCCAGCCGCCGTCGGATGCGGCGCGCACGAGCACGTCGGGAACGACAGGCTGGAGCTGAACGGAGCCGAATCGCAGACCTGGCTTCGGGTTCAGCCGCTTGATCTCCTCGATCATCTCGGTGATCTCGCTCATGTCGGCGCCGACGGCCTTGCGCAGGGCCGCCATGTTGTGCGCGGCGAGCAGGTCGAGGTTGTCGAGAAGGGCGGCGATCTGGGGATCGTAGCGGTTCTGCTCCTTGAGCTGGAGCGCGAGGCACTCGGCGAGGGATCGCGCGAAGACGCCGGCCGGCTCGAACGTCTGCAGTTTGGCGAGCACGGTCTCGACCAGCGCGAGCGGGGCGCCGAGCTTTACCGCGAGTTGATCGAGATCCGCCTGCAGGTAGCCCGCTTCGTCGACCATATCGATCAGGTACTGGCCGATGAGACGCTCTACGAGATCGTGCACGACGAGGGGGAGCTGCTCGCTCAGGTGATCGCGGAGAGACGGTTCGCTGGAGACGAAGGTCTCGGGGTTGATGTCGTCGATGTCGATGCTGCTCGTGCGCTGGCGCAGGCTGGCCCAGCCGGAGTCCAGTCCGTCAGCCGCCATGCCGGGAGCGGCATCGCTATCGGACCCGTCGAAGTCGCCGTCGAAGCTATCGGATGGTTCCGCGACCTGCTTGCCGAGGTCCAGCCATTCCTCCTCGCCCGCGCTCTCGCTGCGCTCGACCGGCGTGTCGCCGTCCGGCTCGCGCTCGGCCTTCGGCGCGGTGTCTGACGCGTCGTCGATCTCGAGCAGCGGATTGCGCTCGAGCTCGGTCTCGACGAACTGGCTCAGCTCAAGGTTGGACAGCTGAAGCAGACGGATGGCCTGCTGCAACTGGGGTGTCATCACCAGTTGCTGGCCTTGCCTCAACTCGAGCTTTGCGCTCAACGCCATGCTAGACCTTCAGGCTCCGGCTTCTGGAGGCCGCCGAGCGTACACGCCCACGGTTCGGCCCGGGCCGACATTCCTCAGGTTGCATGATGCTCATGCATCTCGACGTCGGCGCGCAAAGGGTCCCCGCACGGTCCTGGCTCGTGGCGCCCTGTTCCAGAACAGGCTCGAGCCCCAGGCTATACTCAACGGGCGTTAACGAACATATCCCCCAGATAGACGCGCCGGACATCTTCATTGGCTATGATTTCCGCGGGCTTACCCTGTGTCAGAACGTGACCATCGTAAATGATGTAGGCCCGGTCGATTAGGCTCAGTGTCTCGCGGACGTTGTGGTCCGTGATCAGGACGCCGATGCCGCGGTCTGTCAAGTGCCGCACGAGCTCCTGAATGTCACCGACCGCGATGGGATCGATGCCGGCGAACGGCTCGTCGAGCAGGATGAAGGAGGGACGCGAGGCGAGCGCGCGCGCGATCTCGCAGCGGCGCCGCTCGCCGCCCGAGAGCGCCATAGACGGTGACTTCCTCAGCCGCGTGATGTGGAACTCCTCGAGCAGGCTGTCGAGCTGCTCCTTGCGGCGTCTGCGGTTGGGCTCGACCAGCTCAAGCACGGCCATGATGTTCTGCTCGACCGTCAGGCCACGGAAAATAGACGCTTCCTGGGGCAGGTAGCCGATGCCGAGACGCGCGCGGCGGTACATTGGCAGCGGTGTCACGTCCTGGCCGTCGATCGTGATGCGGCCGGCGTCGGCCGGCACGAGGCCGGTGATCATGTAGAACACGGTGGTCTTGCCGGCGCCGTTGGGGCCGAGCAGGCCCACGGATTCGCCGCGGCCGACGGCGAGGCTGACGCCGCGCACGACCATGCGCTTCCTGTAGCTCTTCTGCACGTTGTCGACGACGAGCCAGCCCTGGTGGGCAGCATAGGCTTCGTCCATCGAAGCATAGCCGTAGCCGTTCGCGCCGCCGACATGACCGGCGTACGGATCAGGCTCCGGCAGGGCCGGCTTCGGTTTCAGGGGCCACAACCTCATGCGGGTGGTCTGCCGTGTTCAGGATGCATCGGGAAAGCTCGCCCATTCGAGCCGGTTTCGGCAGGGGCTGTCAATTCGCAGGACCGCCCGCGCTGCCGTCAGGGGCGGCCGTGGCGGACCAACCGTCCACGGAATCGGTATTCGACGGGGCTTTGGCCTTGCCTTTGCTGGCCCCGCCTTTTTTCTCCTGCATCTCCTCGGGGAAGAATACGGCGCTTGCGCGGCCTTTGCTCGCGGGGGCTGCCTCGGCGGGCGCGTTGGTCGTCCAGCCCCCGCCTTTGGGCGCCGCGACCGTGTTCTGAGGCGCGGTGTCGATCTTGCTCTCCCCGGTCGTCATGTCGATGACGAGGCGCGTGCCGCGAACCATGTTCTTGCCCTTCGACAGCACGACGTTGCCCCCCATGACGATGCGGTTGGCCTTGGCGTCGAAGTCGGCCCAGTCGCCAGTAGCCTTCTGGCCGTCGGAGGCGGTGACATGGACGTTCCTGCGTGCCTCGATGCGCGTCAGCTCGGCGGCGGCGCCGCCGTTCTTCGAGGCTCCCGGATTGGCGGCTTCGACGAGGCCTGCCTGGCCCGAATAGAAGGCGGACAGCTCGGCGCATTGGATCTTGAACGAATCCTGCTCGGCGTTGACCTCGCCGCGGAAGACCGCAACCTTTCGCGTGTCGTCGACATCGAGTGAGTCGGACGTGAGGTTGACCGGTGCGTTGGGATCCGTGCGGAACGAACCGAACGCGCCCGCACCCTGGCTGCTCCCAGCGGCTGCCTTGGTGGCCGTGCCATTGCCGTCGCCGCTGCGCAGGAGGCGCGCGCTGATGCGGCCCGGGCCGGCGGTCGCTTCGGGCGGCCTCGTCAGCCGGGCGGTGCCGGCCGTGCGGTTGATCGCGAGGTGACCACCGCGCAACTCGTTGCCACCCTGTGTGATCGTGACATCTCCGATCAGCGCGATGGTGCCGTCGGCTTCGTTGATCTCGACGCGCCGGCCGACGGCGCGCCGGTCGGTGCCCGAGGTCATGACGACGTTGCCGACAAGAACGGCCGTTTCGGCCAGGGCGTCGAAGTCGGCGCTCTCGCTCGTGACCACGTCACCGTTCTCGCGCTGCATGACGACCGGTGCCTTGGCGATGATGCGTTTCAGCTTGCCGGCTGGCGATGCCGCACCGGTGGCGGGCTTCGGCTCGGCGCTGCCGCCCATCATGCCTTCGCCTTCATAGATGACCTGGAGCTCGGGCGTGGTCATCGTGGAGCCGGCCTGCTCGGCGCGCACGTTGCCAGTGAACAGCGCCGTCTTGTCAGTGTCGCTGATGTCGAGGCGCTGGGCAGCGATGTTGATGGGGCCGCTCGACGGCGTGAACAGAGTGCCGCCTTCTGCGGCGGCGGGCGCGCCCTCGACGGGAACGCTCTTGTTGCTGTCGGCGGGCGGGGTCAGCACGACCGCGACCTCCTCGGCGAACGTTGCCTCGCGCGCCTTCTGGCGTAGCGTCATGCGCTTCGAGCGCACGGAGCCGTTCGGGAACTCGACGAGGACCGGCTCCTCCGAGGTCAGCAAGTCCTCCTTGGTAAGGATCGTGGCACGCGTGAGCCGAGCCTTGAGGCCGCTTTGGGAGTCGACGTTGATCTGCTCGTAGAGGTCGAGCAGGTTCTTCTCGTTATTGAAGATGCCGCGCTTGGCCGTGATGTCCGTGCGCGTCTTGTCCGGCTGGTAGACCTCGCCCGTGATGTCGTTCAGCGTGACGACGCCGGGGATCGTCAGATCCTGTTGCGCCGTCTTGGCCGTGAAGACATAGCTGCCGCCATCTTTGTTGAAGCCCTCGTAGCGCGGGTTCTTCATGGCAAGGTCCTCGGGCAGGATCTTGCGGATCGAGATGCCGCTCAGCGTCTCCTGGCCGACGAGGCCCGCCGTCTGCACGATCGAGAGCGCGTAGACACCAAGCAGCGCCACGGCGGTCAGCGGAAAGGCGATGCGCAAAGTGCGCACGAGCGCCGTGCGGCGCCCCGCGCTGCGGAACTCCTTCGTGCGGTCAACCTCCATGACGATGCCATCGCCGGGCCGACCGCTTCCGATCATGCTGATTGACTGGTCAGCGGTCATGACCATTGGGGTTCCCCCGCGTTCCGCCTCACTGGTCCTTCCCTGCGCGAACGCGCGACTGTCGGCCGGTGGAGACCGGAGCGATGCAGCGTTGCACGGGCGAAGATCTTCGGCTCCCCCGTTTCAACGAAATGCGAAGGATGCCAGATCTCTGTCTTGCCGTGCTTCTGTCGAGAACCGGTATCCGCACTTTTCAAAGCACCCTCGACCATCGCCCGCGAATGGGGTGACATTGGGACTGATCGACGGGCTTTTTATCAGCAATTTCCGTCCCGCGAGCCTGGCTTTTGCTCAGTGTGCGAAAATGTCCACGTCTTCGTAGCCCGCGAGATCGAGCTTGGCGCGGGTCGGCAGGAACGAGAAGGCGGCGGTGGCGAAGGCTTCGCGCCCCTCGCGCGCCAGCATGACGTCGAGCTTCTCCTTCAGCGCGTGCAGGTGCAGCACGTCGGCGGCGGCGTAGGCGAGCTGCTGCTGGGTCAGCGTCGGCGCGCCCCAGTCGGAGCTCTGCTGCTGCTTCGACAGCTCGACGCCGAGCAGCTCGGCCGCAAGATCCTTGAGGCCGTGGCGATCGGTGTAGGTGCGTACCAGCTTGGAGACGATCTTGGTGCAGTAGACGGGCGCGACCATCACGCCGAGGTAGCGCTCGATCGCGGCTAGGTCGAAGCGCGCGAAGTGGAAAATCTTGAGCACGCCGGGGTCGGTCAGCAGTGCCTTGAGGCGCGGGGCGTCATACGTGGCGCGGTCGAGCTGCACCAGATGCGCCGTGCCGTCGCCGGCCGAGAGCTGGACCAGGCATAGTCGATCGCGATGCGGGTTGAGGCCGAGGGTCTCGGTATCGATCGCGATGCTGTTCTTGAAGGTGAGGCCCGCGGGCAGGTCGCCCTTATGGAGCTTGATCGTGGGTGCTGACATCGATGTGGCCTCGCGTGCACGTGACGGCTCGGCAAAGGTTGGCGCAACCTATTGAAACGTATTATTTAATCCGAAATGCCGTGTGGGCGGTGTACCGGTTCCGCCGGGTAAAAGCAAGGGCGCGCCCCGCGTCGTCCGCTGAAATCTCCGGCGGGGCGTACTTTATCCTCGCTTCGAGCGGCTCGGCGATAGTGAGCGCAGATCTGGCGCAAAAGCTTCCGGCCCATGGACGAGACCACGAACCTCAAACTTCCTTACATCCTCGCGGCACAGTCGCAGAAGCATGTGACGCACAACGAGGCTCTGCGCGCGCTCGACGCCGTCGTTCAGCTCGCCGTCGCGGACAAGGATCTGGCGACGCCGCCCGGGTCGCCGGCCGAGGGGAGCCGCTACATCGTTGCCGCCGGCCCGAGCGGAAGCTGGAGCGGGCGCGCCGGTCAGATCGCGGCTTATCAGGATGGTGCCTGGGCGTTCTATGAGCCGCAGGCCGGATGGCAGGCCTGGGTTGCGGACGAGAGCGCCTTTTATGTCTTCGATGGTGCGGAATGGGCTGCCGCCAGCGCGCTGCCCGTTCCGATGCTGGGGGTCAATGCCAGCCCGGACGAAACCAACCGGGTGGCGGTGGCGAGCCCAGCGTCTCTGTTCGACCACGAGGGCGCAGGCCATCAGCTCAAGATCAACAAGAACGCGCCCGCCGATACCGGCAGTGTGCTGTTCCAGACGGACTACTTGGGCCGCGCGGAATTCGGGCTCGCCGGTGACGACAATTTCCATGTGAAGGTCAGCGCTGACGGCAGTCTCTGGCATGAGGCCATCGTCATCGACAGGGCCACGGGCGCGGTGGCGCATCCGCTCACGCCGAGCCGCGAGGTTCTGACGGCCAACCGCACCTACTATGTCCGCTCCGACGGCAGCGACAGCAACGATGGGCTCGCCGACAGCGCTGGTGGTGCGTTCCTGACGATTGCCAAGGCCATAAGCACGGTCGCTGCGCTCGATCTCTCCATTTACAACGTCACGATCCAGCTCGGGAATGGGACGTGGAGCACGGGACCTGTGGTCAGCGCTCCCTGGATCGGTCAAGGCACCGTCACGCTGAGGGGCGATCCGGCAACGCCGGCCAATGTCACTATTGCCGGCGCTATTGCTGCTCATGTCCAGAACATCGCGTCAAAATTATCGCTGACCGGCCTCACGATCGCCGGGACATCCCATGGACTCGTCGCTGCAAATGGCGGCTTGATAAATGTCGGTGCCGGTATCGTCTTTGCCGGGAGTCCTTCGACTGCGCATCTACGTGCCAACGGTCCTGGAAGCCAGATCGAGGTCACCAGCAATTACACGGTGACGAGTGGTTCCGCGCGCCATCTCATGCTTTCGCCAGGCGGCTACATCAACCTCTTCGGCCGAACGATCACCCTCTCCGGTACGCTGAACTTCTCGACGGCATTCGCGCAATGCGACCGCTGCGGAATCCTGAACTGCACGTCCGCAAGCTTCACCGGAGGCACGATCACCGGCAAGCGCTATGACGTTTCGATGAACGGCGTGATTGCGACAGGCGGTGGAGGGGCGAATTTCTTCCCGGGCAGCTCCGCGGGGACCGACTCGATAGGTGGTCAGTACGTATGAGCCTGCTTGCCGGATAAGACCCGTAGCTTGTGCGGGACGATCGTCTTGCAAGCGGGTCTGCGAACGGCCGGATCCAGCCTGCTCGAGGTGAGTCACGCGCAGTGTGCGGAGTTTTGTTGCCGTTCCGCAGAGTTTGAGTATTAATAGCAGGAGTTTTTCATAGTTATATTGTTTCTATTGAGGTTTTTATGGCTACTAATTTTGCTGGGGCTGTGGACGTTATCAGTGGTACCGAGCTTGCCGGATGGTGCGCCTCAAAGACAGGCAAAACCTGCAATGTGACTGTGGCCGTCAATGGTATCGCCCGCGTTGCGTTTCCTGCAGTTGGTTATCGCAAGGATCTTGATCAGCTCAACATTTGTAAGACGGGTGGGGGCTTCCGGTTCGACGTCGCGGGTTTCCTTGGATTTGGAGAGAACGACGTCAAGCTGCTCGATCCGGACGGGGTGCCACTGCCGAATGGGTCGCTGACGATCCAAGACCGCGACGTCATTCTCGGTGACGCAAAACACTTGATCGGCGACGCGTCGGGCCGGGCCATCGGGATATACGGCAACGTAAGTTTTGCGCTCGACTTAAAGCGGGCGTCGGCTCTCAGCAAAATTCTCTACTGCATCGGGGCAACGCCAGTTACAGCACCGGACGGCAGCGAAGAATTCAATATCTGGTTCTGTGACCCTCACAATCCAAAACCGCAAGGCCTGCGGTACTTGATCAACGGCGGGTTCGACGACATCTCGAAATCTGCGGTTGACCGCATCCACAAACAGATTTTTGGCCGCGCACTCTGTGTCGACACGCAAGAGATACGACCCGAAGATATTTACGTCGTAAAGTCAGAAGCCAATGCAACGCACAATGGGCACCTGGTGAAGGGGGTTGACCTCGGAAGCCTGGACCTCAGTGGCTCGGTTGTTCAACGGGTGATTGATAACCGTGCGGACAGCAACACCGTGCGCGATATCCGTGTCGTGATCATCGGCCGGGAAATTCCACTCGTCTATCTCAAGACCCGCCCGCTTGCGAGCCGGTTCTCGAACGCGAATACGGCGGCGGTCATGACCCTCCCGCACAACGTGTTTTCGGAAGACGAGCTGCGGCAGATCCTCAGGTTCTGTCGAACCATCGGCCTCGATTACGGTGAGCTCGATGTGCTGCGCGATGCAGGTGACGGCGATATATGGATCGTCGACGTCAATAATACCCCGTCAGGACCTCCGAATGGCCTCACGAAGGCGGAAGCCAACGTTGCCGTTCGCGAGATGTCTCTCAGCTTCAATCGGCAGTTTCTTTCGCCCGGCCTGTTTTACGCGAGCCGGCTCGACAACGAGGGGTAGGCCGGTTTGGAACTAGGCCGAGACGCGACGATGGGCATCGAGCACTTTCTTCAATGCCTTCGGGTCCGCGTTTTTGCGCTTTACGAAAAAGACCAGCTGTCCGCTGGCGGCAATAGGCCGGGCGAACTCCTCGACGACGTGATAGTGCGGGCGCACCGTGTAATCATGGATGCCGACTACGGCGCACGCATCGAGATGTAGGATTGCTTGCAGAAAGCAAGCGACGCGAAAGCGTCCGTCGACGAGACATAAGTCGAAGGGCGGAAATCCGGGGCGCGTGATTGCGAGCGAATAGGCATCGAAAAGGTGCGCCATGTTTCTGTTGATCGGTGTGCCCCATGCCCCAGTGGGCCCGATATCGACGTGGATCAAGCTTACCTCGGTCGCCGATTCCGCAACCTCTTCCCGAACTCGGTCGATCCAGCTCACATCGCTATCGACGGAATAGACGTGCGATTTGACGAGGCTTGCAGCCAGACACGTGCTGCCTCCCATTCCAAATTCGAAGTACGATGCTGAGGCACGAAGAAAGCTCGAGAACAGATCGATCTCTGGTTGGCTCATCGTGATCTTCAGCATTCTCGAACCTATTTGAGCGTGCCCGCGGGGCGGGGACGACAGTTTTGGCAAATTGGCCGCGGCAATACGGCATAGTTCCGCTCAGCGAGCAAGTGCGCGCCGCTGAACGTTGCAGTCTTGGAGTTTTGCTGACGCTGGAGAAATCTCGGATGCAGAGGCTGAGGGGTTCGCACGCGATCTTGTATGGGACGGCTAACGCACTTTTGCTAGCGCGGTCGGCGTTGCAGGCATCCCGTAACCAGATCCGTTCTCGAGCCCCGCGCGCCGCATGGCCAGCCACACAGCCAACGTGCCGAGGAGAAGCTCGGAGCCATCCTCCAGGAGGATCATGAGCACGGCCACCGGCTGCTTTAAAGGATGTCCGAGCAGGGCGCCTGACACAGCACTGTGGAGCATGTCCACGCCGACACCCGCCACCACCAGCGCGACGAGCGTCAGCAGCAGCGGCCGCGCCGCCTTTCGCTGCTCAGGCGTCGATCTCCAAAGTCCAGCCGCGATGCTGGCGAGGACGATCAGGCCTAGTGCGGCCCAGACCAAAAGCTCGCCGATGTCTCGTGCGCGCAGACCGAAGGCAGCACTCAACTCCCATCGTTCCGCAAGCGCCAGGCCTTCCCTTTCGTGGATCCGAAAGGCGTCATCCGCCAGGATGACCAGGAAGGTCACCGCCAACGCCACCCAGACCGCTCCGCTGTCCCGACGGAACGCCCAGACGAGCAGAAGCGCAACGGCGAGCCATTTTCCGTAAAGCAGGAACTCGGGTAACGAATGATCGACGTTGAGCATCAGCCATTGCGCCCGATGGCCTGTTGATCGCCCCGCCAGATGCAGGGCGAGAAAAGCCGAGATGGCTATCAGATCGAGAGCGAGGAGTGCGTGAATAGGAGACGGACGCACAGCGCCCGGGAGCGCGCGAGCCACGAACGTCCTGGTACTGGAAGGCCTGTTCGACAACACCATGGAATGTTACAGAAATGTGACATTCGGTCAAAAGCATGGTGCTCAGGCGATCCGCCTTTTCTAGCGGAGCGAAACCGAAGAGCGGGGCGCTGAATGAATAAGAGTGGTGCCCAGAAGAGGACTCGAACCTCCACGCCTCGCGGCGCTGCTACCTGAAAGCAGTGCGTCTACCAATTCCGCCATCTGGGCAAGCCGACTGGCTTGTGGGCGCCATGAGTTAGGGGCAGCGGCGGACATTGTCAATCGCCGTGGCGTCTCGCCAGCGCGCCCGTGTACGGCTGTATGTCAGCCGGCGGGCAGAGTTTGGGCTGGCCAGGGTTCGGGCCGTTGGGCTAGACCCGTGAGCAAGCGCGTTCCTCGGATGTGCCGGTGGGTCAGGAGCGCGTCGTCACTTGATGCGGGGCCTCTCGGTTTTGGGGCGGGGGAGGAAAGCGGCGATGGCAGCGCAAGGCGGCAGCAACGAACTCGTCACGATTTTCGGCGGATCCGGCTTCGTGGGGCGGCATACCGTCCGGGCCTTGGCAAAAAAAGGCTACCGGATCCGGGCCGCGTCCCGGCGTCCCGACCTTGCCGGCTATCTGCAACCGATGGGCGACGTGGGGCAGATCCAGCCCGTACAGGCGAACCTGCGGTACCCTGACTCCGTGCGGCGCGCTGCCGAGGGCGCGCATATCGTGATCAACAGCGTCGGCATCCTGGCCAGCGGCGGCGCGCAGACCTTCAAGGCCTTGCACGACGAGGGCGCGCGCGCCGTTGCGCGGGCGGCGCGGGAGGCGGGCGCGCGGTGCCTCGTGCACATCTCGGCGATCGGGGCCTCGGCCGCCTCGCCTGCGCAGTACGCACGCACGAAGGCGGCCGGCGAAGCGGCCGTGCTCGAGGAATTTCCCGGAGCCATCATTGTGCGGCCCTCGATCGTGTTCGGTCCAGAGGACGACTTCTTCAACCGGTTCGCCGCCATGGCGCGAATCTCGCCGGCGCTGCCTCTGGTGGGCGGCGGGCGCACGCGCTTTCAGCCGGTCTTTGTCGGCGATGTGGCGGCGGCCATCGCTCACGCGGTGCAGGGCAGCGGGAAGCCGGGCGAGGTCTATGAGCTTGGGGGGCCGGAGGTGTTGTCGTTCCGCGAGATCCTCGAACGGACACTCGAATATGTGGGGCGCAAGCGCGGGTTTGCACCGCTGCCGTTCTGGCTTGCCAAGCTGATGGCGCTCGCGACGTGGCCGCTGCCGAATGCGCTGCGCCCGCTGACGTACGATCAAGTGCGTCTCTTGCAATCCGACAACGTGGTCAGCGGCGCGGCGTCGAAGGAAGGGCGGACGCTCGCCGGCCTTGGTGTCGCGACGGCGCAATCCATCGAGACGATCGTGCCGGGGTATCTCGAGCGCTTCAGGCCGAAGGGGCAGTACTCGCACTACCGGGGTTAAAGCACTTTCGAGTGGGGGAGATCATGAGCCGGTCGCGCGGGAAGTCCGTCTTCAGTCTGCTCAAGACGAGGTCGCTCGGGACCATTGGCGTTCTCGCGGCTGGCGCCTTCTATGTCGCCTGGCCGCTTTATGCGGGCTACGAGATCAAGTCGTCGCTCGATAGCCAGAACGTCGCCGGGCTCAACGCGCACATCGATTTTCCGAGCGTGCGGGTCTCGCTTCGGCCAGCCGTGACGGAGAGGGTCGAGGCGGTGCTGACGGATGCGCTCAAGCGCGCAGGAGCGGCGGGTGGCGCGCTCGGCGATCAGATCAAGGCGAGCATCGCGCCGCGCATCGTCGATGGCGTGCTGGCGGTTCTGGTGACTCCCGAGATGCTGATCCGTCTGCATGCGAGCGGGAAGAGCCTCAAGGAGGCGCTCGAGGCTATGGTGATGGAGCGGGCGTCCGGGGCGCAGGGGCTCGGCGGATTTGCGATCGTAGCGCAGGAGCAGGGCCCGGGTGGTGCGGGGCAGCGCGGGATCGACGAGATCGCGAACGCACTCGGGATCGACGCGGACACGGTGTTGGGAGGTGGCACGGGTGCGGCGGCTGCAAGTGAGGCCGCATCGGGTGCGCCCGCCGAACTGTTGCAGGTGAAGGGCGGCAAGACGCCCGACTACGGCATCGGAAACATCAAGCACTTTACATTCTCGGGGCCTCTCGGGCTTTCGTTCGGCATCGCGCGCGATCCGAAAGCGCGCAAGCCGGAGCTGACCGCCGACCTCACGTTCGTCGACGGCTCGTGGAAGCTCACGGGGCTGGTGCCGGACTAAGCGCGTCGCTTAAGACGTGGCGGCGCGGCATTCCTCGTCGGCGGGAAGCGGGTCGCAGGACTTCGAGTTGACGCAGATCTCGAGCGCGCGGCGAACGTCGCGCGTGTAGAGTCCGTCGATGGGGCCTTTGTAGATGCCGTTCGCTTCAAGCCCGCACTGGTAGAGCTTGACCAAATGCTCGCCGCCGTAGCGCATGGCCTGCTCGTAATCGCGCAGCGCCGCGACGGGCTCGCCGAGCGCCTGGCGGATGTGGGCGCGCGTGTCGTAAGCGTGAGGGCTCGCGGGCGCGAGGGTAAGTGAGCGCTCGACGTCCGAGAGGCCCTCCGTCATGCGATCGAGCTTATAGAGCACCCAGGCGCGGTTGTTCAGCGCCATGGCGGAGGCCGGATCGAGCTTGATGGCCATGTCGTAGTCGGGCAGCGCCTCGGCCAGCGACCCCTGCAGCGACAGGGCCAGCGCTCGCATGGCATAGGCCAGGCTCTTGGTGCCGGCGTCGAGATAGGGGTTCTCGATCAGGTCGGAACAGCCGGCGATGCGCCGCTCGTTATTCTCGCTGAAGCACTCGGCGATGGTGTTGGACGAGGCGCCCGACGAGGCCGTGCAGGCCACGACGAGGGCCGCAATGGCGAGGAGGGCGCGCCGGCAATGACCTTCCAGAGCTCGTAGCGACATCGGTAACCATCGGATTTCGCCTCCCGATCGGCAGAAGGCCAGTTTATGTTACCACGGAAATCTATGTTATGGACCGGCCGCAAATGCGGCGTGTCTCCGTCTGCGGGCTCTGTGGCCGCAGCTCTGTCGAACCTTAAATGAAGCGGGCCGGGCCCGGGATCCCATGAAGCGCGTTTTGCTCATTATCGGCGGTGGTATTGCCGCCTACAAATGCCTCGATCTCATCCGCCGTCTCAACGAGCGCAGGATCGCCGTGCGTTGTGTCATGACGCAGGGGGCGCAACAGTTCATCACGCCGCTCGCGGTGGGTGCGATCAGCAACGAACGCGTGGCGACGGATCTGTTCGACCTCGAGGGCGAGCGGGAGATCGGCCATATCCGCATGGCGCGTGAGGCGGATCTCGTGGTCGTCGCGCCGGCGACGGCGGATCTGATGGCGCGCATGGCGCAGGGACACGCCGATGATCTGGCGACGGCGGTGCTGCTCGCAACGCGCGCGCCGGTGCTCGCGGCGCCAGCGATGAACCCCGCAATGTGGAGTCACCCGGCGACGCAGCGCAACGTGCGGCAGCTCGAGGCGGACGGTGTGCAGTTCATCGGCCCCAATGCCGGCGAGATGGCGGAGAAGGGCGAGGCGGGCGTCGGGCGTATGGCGGAAGTTCGCGAGCTCGTGGCGCGCATCGAGGAGCTATTGGCAAGGGATAGCGGCGGCGAGTTCGGGTTCCTGAACGTGACGGGCACGCGTTCCACTCGGCCGCTATTGGCAGGGCGCCATGTGCTTGTCACCAGCGGTCCGACGCATGAGCCGATCGATCCCGTGCGCTACATCGCCAATCGCTCGTCGGGCAAGCAGGGTCATGCCATCGCGGAGGCCGCGCGGCGGCTCGGGGCGCGCGTGACGCTGATCTCGGGTCCGGTGCAGCTTGCGGATCCCGAAGGCGTCGAGGTACGGCACGTCGAGACGGCTGTCGAGATGCTGGAAGCGGTAGATGCGGCCTTGCCGGCGGACATCGCGGTATTTGCCGCCGCGGTAGCCGATTGGCGCGTGAAGACGCCGCAAGGCGGAAAAATCAAGAAGGCGGCCGATGCGGCGCCTCCGGCGCTGGCGCTGGTCGAAAACCCCGACATTCTCGCAACCATTGCCAAGCGCGGATCGCGCCGCCCGATGCTTGTCATCGGGTTCGCGGCGGAAACGCAAACGGTGGTCGAGAATGCGCAGGCCAAGCTCAAGTCGAAGGGCGTCGACTGGATCGTCGCCAACGACGTATCGGAGGAGAACGGCGTTTTCGGCGGCGAGAGCAATCGCGTGCACCTCGTTACGGCGAGCGGCGTCGAGGACTGGCCGGAGCTAACCAAGGCAGAAGTGGCGGATGCGCTTCTCAAGCGCGCGGCGGCGTATCTGGCTGAGAACCGGGAATCAGTGTGACGGGCATGGCGAGGGACGAGGGGGCTGACAGGCGCGCGGCCGCAGAGGCGGTCGTGATACGCGTTGCGGTACTGGAGCACGGCAAGCGGCTACCGCTGCCGGCGTATCAATCCGACGGAGCGGCGGGGCTCGATCTCGTGGCGGCGGTTGGCGCCAAGGAGACGGTCGTGATCGCGCCCGGTGCGCGGGCGCTCATTCCCACTGGTCTCTCGCTTGAGTTGCCGGCCGGCTACGAAGGGCAGGTGCGGCCGCGCTCGGGGCTGGCGCTCAAGCATGGGGTCACTGTCTTGAATAGTCCGGGCACGATCGATTCGGACTATCGCGGCGAAGTGAAGATCATTCTGGTCAATCTCGGGGAGGCGTCGTTCGCCGTCAGTCGCGGCGAGCGAATCGCGCAGCTCGTGATCGCACCAGTGACCCAGGCGAGGCTGGTGCGCGCTCGCCTTATCGGCGAGACGACACGCGGCAGCGGCGGCTTCGGCTCTACGAAGGTCGGCCCGGCAAAAGCCCCGCGAAAGCTCGCGAAACCGCAGAAAACGCGGAAAAAGTAGCCCGTATCAAGAGCTTGATGCGCGATGTTGTCTCAGGTGCCGCGAAGACTCGGTTACGAAAAAACGCGCCTGACCCTTTGGGCAGGCGTGAAAATATGCGAGAAGCAGTTCAATAATCTGATGACAATCTAGGGCGGAGCAGCACGATGAGTGAGGTACTCGAGATCAAGACCCTGAACGCCACCAAGAGCTGGGGCCGCGGTCGGGTCTACGACGACATCACCGAGACGATCGGGCACACGCCGCTCGTGCGCCTCCAAAGGCTCGCCAAAGATGCCGGCGCCAAGGCCGACGTGCTTGTAAAACTCGAATTCTTCAACCCGCTGTCGTCGGTCAAGGACCGCATCGGCGTCGCCATGATCGACGTGCTCGAGGCGGAAGGGAAGATCGCGCCGGGCAAGACGGTCCTGGTCGAGCCGACGTCGGGCAACACCGGAATCGGGCTCGCGTTCGTTGCCGCCGCGCGCGGCTACAAGCTGCTGCTGGTGATGCCCGAATCGATGTCGATCGAGCGGCGCAAGATTCTCGCGCACCTCGGCGCCGAGCTGGTGCTGACGCCTGCCGCGGGCGGCATGCCGGGCGCCATCGACAAAGCCAATCAGCTGCTCGCCGAGACGCCCGGCTCCATTCAGCCGAGCCAGTTCGAGAATCCCGCCAATCCGCTCGTGCACGAGAAGACGACGGCGCAGGAGATCTGGAACGACACGCAGGGCAACGTCGACGTGTTGGTGATCGGTGTCGGCACGGGCGGCACGCTCACCGGATGCGGGCGCGCGCTCAAGACGCTGAAGCCTTCGCTCAAGATCATCGCGGTCGAGCCCGAGGGGAGCCCCGTGCTCTCCGGCGGCGCGCGGGGGCCGCACAAGATTCAGGGTATCGGCGCGGGCTTCGTGCCGAAGGTGCTCGACACCAAGTTCATCGACGAGGTGGTGCGCGTCTCCAACGACAAAGCCTTTGAAACGGCGCGTTTGCTTGCCAAGCAGGAAGGCATTCCCGGCGGCATCTCGACGGGCGCCAACGTGGCGGTCGCGCTCGAGGTTGCGGCGCGCGACGATCTTGCCGGCAAGACGGTGGTGACGTTCGCGCCGTCCTCGGCAGAGCGGTATTTCTCGAGCGAGCTCTTTGTCGAGCCGTCGAAGTAAGCGTTTACTCGTAGTTCAGCGTTGATCGTTTTATCGCATCCATCGAAGGGGTGTTATGCGGTTGCGCCCGTTTTTCGTCTCACATGTGCTGCTCGTGGCCGGGAGTGCGCTCGCCGTGCCTGCGTTTGCGGAGGGTCCACGCTGGACGCCCTTGACCGGCTTCCTGGCGCCGGAAGTGCCTGCGACGCCGACGGAGACGTCGTCGTTCCAGAAGCCGAACGGTCCGAAGGGAGCGACTGCTGCGTCGCTGCGCGGGGTGGCGACGTTGCCGCTCAAGATCACGCTCGGGCGGACAGAGGCGGACGGTCAGCCGCATGGCGATCTCGGCGTCCAGACCCTCGCCGTCGACGGCGATCTGGCGGAAGCGCTTGAGCTTGGCAACGGGCGCGGGGCGCTGGTGACGAGCGCGGCCTCGACGGCGAGCGGAGCCGCGGGGCTGTTGGTCGGCGATATCATCGGCACGATCGATGGGCGCGTGGTCGCGGGGCCTGACGATCTCCTGCGCGCGCTCAAGGCTACCGCCTCGGGCCAGCAGGTGACTGTCGAGGTGCGTCGCGCCGGCAAGGGCGCGGCGGATCTCAAGAAGCTGCTCGTCGAGCGGGCCGATGCCGGCACCGTCGGCGCGGCTGCGAGCCTTGGCCGCTTGCTGTCGCTCGGTGTCGTGCTCGGGCCGAGGAACTACAGCGAGGCGGCCAGCCATTACCTCAAGGCGGCGGAGGCCGGGCATCTGGCGTCCATGACGCGGTACGCGCTGTTTGCCAAGGACGGCATCGGCATGCGCAAGGACGAGGCGCTGGCCGCGCAGTGGTTCCGCAAGGGTGCAGATGGCGGCCAGGATGCGGCCATGACGAATCTCGGCTCGCTTTACGAGACGGGACGCGGTGTGAAGCGTGACTACGGCGAGGCGGCGCGGTGGTATCGCGCAGCGGTCGGTAAAGGCCAGGTCTCGGCGATGCACAGGCTGGCGCTCATGTACGAGACCGGCCGCGGCGTGAAGAAGGATGACCAGGAGGCCGTGAAGCTCTTGCGGCAGGCTTCCAACAAAGGCCTCAGCGAGGCGACGTCGTGGCTCGCCGACAAGTACGAGCAGGGCCGGGGCATCGCGAAGGACGAGACAGAAGCGTTCCGGCTCAATCAGCGCGCGGCGGATCAGGTGCGCCGTTCGGCCGAGCAGGGCAACGCGGTGGCAACGTTCAATCTCGGCATTCTCTACCGGATCGGAAAGGGCGTCGACCGCAGCGATGCGGAGGCAGCCTATTGGGTCGTGCGCTCGCTCAAGCTCGGCGACAAGTATCTCGTGGCTGAGCTAATGCGGAACCCCGACGTGCTCTCGGCCGCCGACCGCAAGTGGATGCAGCAGGTGCTGCGCGACGAGGGCACCTACACGGGGCCGATCAACGGCACCTTCTCGCCCGCCGTGCGCACGGCGATGGAAGCGCTCGCGAGCAAGGCGTGATCAAATAAATCGAGGGGGCGGTGCCCCCTCGATCAAATCTTATTCTTTATTTCTCTGTCAGGCCGCTTTTGCGGTCGCCGGACGGACGCTGTCCGTCAGGTAGGCCATTGCGGCCTGGACGCCGCCCTTCTTGTGCGGCACGCCCGCGAGCTCGAGGCCCATCTCGATGCCGGTCAGGGCGCCGAGCACGGTCAGCTCGTTGGTGTCGCCCAGGTGGGCGATGCGGAAGGCCTTGCCGGCGAGCTTGTTGAGGCCGGTGCCGAGCGACATGTTGAAGGTATCGAGCACGAGCTTGCGGAAGCTCTCGGCGTTGTGGCCGTCGGGCATGAGCACGGTGGTGACCGCCGGGCTGTCGTACTTCGCGTCGCGGCAGTTGACCTCGAGGCCCCACGCGCGCACCGCGGCACGCACCGCCGCACCGAGGCGGAGGTGGCGCTCGAGTACGTTGTCGAAGCCTTCCTCGTGGATCAGGTTGATCGACTCGTCGAGGCCATAAAGCAGCCCCGTTGCCGGCGTGTAAGGCCACCAGCCGTCGGCGTTGAACGCCAGCATGTCGTCCCACGAGAAGTAGGACCGCTTCAGCGTCGCCTGCTTCGAGGCGGCGATCGCCTTCTCGGAGATGGCGGTGAACGACAGGCCGGGCGGCATCATCAGGCCCTTCTGCGAGCCCGAAATCGTCACGTCGAGGCCCCATTCGTCGTGGCGCAGATCGGCCGCGGCGAGACCCGAGATGGAGTCCGTCATGAACAGCGCCGGATGATCGGCGGCATCGATGGCGCGGCGCACCTCGTCGAGGCGCGTCAGGCAGCCGGTCGAGGTCTCGTTGTGGACCACGCAGACGGCCTTGATGGCTTTCGCCTTGTCCTTGCGCAGGTGGGCTTCGATCTCGGCGGCGTCGGCGCCGATGCGCCAGTCAGTCTGGATGACCTCGGCGCGCAGGCCGAGGCGGTCCACCATCTGCTTCCAGAGCACAGCGAACTGGCCGGTCTCGACCATCAGCACGCGATCGCCGGGCGACAGCGTGTTGGTCAGCGCGGCTTCCCAGGCGCCGGTGCCGGACGACGGGTAGATGAGGACGGGGCCTTCGGTCTTGAAGAGTGTGCGGACGCCGGACAGCACACGCTTGCCGAGCTTCTGGAACTCGGGACCGCGGTGGTCGAGGATCTGCCGGGCCATGGCTGCGATGACGCGCTCAGGGATCGGCGTGGGACCGGGAATTTGCAGGAAGTGCCGGCCCGGGCGGCGTGTCTCGTTCGACATCGGTCTTACCCCTTCTCCGCTCGCCGCGTAGCCCTCACTGGCCTCCGAAGCGATGTCTCACTTCGAGGCGGAAGGGCCTGCCGATTTTTTTG
This sequence comes from Hyphomicrobium sp. CS1GBMeth3, assembly GCF_900117455.1. Classification (NCBI taxonomy): domain Bacteria; kingdom Pseudomonadati; phylum Pseudomonadota; class Alphaproteobacteria; order Hyphomicrobiales; family Hyphomicrobiaceae; genus Hyphomicrobium; species Hyphomicrobium sp. CS1GBMeth3. The sequence continues at coordinate 1,095,782 of NZ_FPHO01000003.1, read as the reverse complement.
GTTCGCGCGAGCAGCGGCAGCTATAGGAGTTAAAATCGAAACCCGTCAAGCATGATGACCCCTGTTTAGGTGCGACACGGCTTCTGCTTTCTCATTTTCCGCGAAATTTGGCGGGGAGCGCGGATGCGTTTTGCGATTTGGCCGGCAGAATTAGCAAATTATTGCGCTCGGGATTCTGCCGCGGGGCGCGCCGCCGAAGCGAGGTAGTTGACGTCCGTTTCGGAAGCCAAGCGCCACTCGTCTTTTAGGGGACTGTAGACAAAACCTTCGAAGTGCGGCTGAGAAAGCCCGGCTGCCGTGATGTGGCCCGCCAGCTCGTCGGGCTTCACGAAGCGATCCCACTGGTGCGTGCCGCGCGGTAGCCAGCCGAGCACGTACTCCGCCGCGACGATGGCAAGGGCGTAGGACTTCAGCGTCCGGTTGATGGTCGAGAGGATCAGGAGGCCGCCGGGGCGGACGAGGGTGGCGCAGGCTTTCACGAATGTCGCGACGTCCGGCACGTGCTCGACGACCTCAAGCGAGACCACGGCGTCGTACTGCTCTCCGGCGGCGACCAAGTCTTCGACGGTTGCGACGCGGTAATCGATCGCGAGATTCTGCGGCGCAGCATGGTCGCGCGCTATGGCGATGTTCTGGGCGCCGGGATCGATGCCGGTGACGCCGGCCCCCAGACGCGCCAAGGGTTCCGACATCAGGCCGCCGCCACAGCCCACATCCAGCACAGTGAGATCCTTGAGCGGGCGCAGGCCGTTCGAGCCGCGGCCGAAATGGCGCAGGAGCTCGTTGCGGACGAAGGTCAGCCGCGCCGGGCCGATCTGGTGCAGGGGACGAAATTTGCCCGTCGGGTCCCACCAGGCCTTGGCGAGCGCCTGAAAGCGCTCGACTTCGGCGCTATCGACGTTGTCCGCGCGGGGGTGCTGCTCGGTCTTGCTGTCGGTCATGGTCCTGGTCTCACTCACTGGGGCCGAACGTGACAGGGCGGCCGGGTTTGTCAATGTTGCGGAGTAGTGTTGCGGCGGCCCGGGGTTCCCGGTAAGAGAACCCCCGAAAAGAGGGCGATTCAGTGCATTCGGCGAGGTCGCGGGCGCTTCGGCGGCCGTCTCGCAGCGAGATGCACCGTTCCGACGCCACTCCCCCTTACAACCGGGCTTCCCTCAAACGAGGTCCACGCGGTCTAGGCCATGGCTGTTGTCGTGATGAAATTCGGCGGGACCTCCGTCGCTGACGTCGAGCGCATCCGGAACGTTGCGCGCCACGTCAAACGTGAGGTCGATGCCGGAAACAAGGTGGCGGTGGTCGTCTCGGCCATGGCGGGCGCCACCAATCAGCTCGTGGCCTGGGTCAACGAGGCTTCGCAGCTTGCCGACAAGCGCGAGTACGACGCGGTGGTGGCTTCCGGCGAGCAGGTGACGGCCGGACTCATGGCTATCGTGTTGCAGTCGATGGGGATCAAGGCGCGCTCCTGGCAGGGCTGGCAGGTGCCGATCGAGGCCAATACGGCGCATGGCTCGGCGCGTATCGCCGGCATTCCGGGCGAGGATCTGCGCCGCTCGCTCGACGCAGGCGAGGTGGCCGTCATTACAGGCTTCCAGGGTGTCGAGCCGAAGGCCAATCGCATCGCGACGCTCGGGCGCGGCGGGTCCGACACCAGCGCCGTTGCCGTTGCGGTGGCGCTCAAAGCCGACGTTTGCGACATCTACACGGATGTGGATGGTGTCTACACAACCGATCCGCGCATCGTGGCCAAGGCCCGCCGTCTGCCGAAGGTCAGCTACGAGGAAATGCTCGAGATGGCTTCATCGGGCTCCAAGGTGTTGCAGACCCGCTCGGTCGAGCTCGCCATGGTCAACCAGGTGAAGACGCGGGTGCTATCGAGCTTCGTCAAGCCAGAGGACATGGCGCCCGTCAGGTCCGGCAACCTCGAGAACATCGGGACAATCGTTTGCGGCGAGGATGAGATCATGGAAAACCAGGTCGTCAGCGGCATCGCCTACGCCCGGGACGAGGCGAAGATCACTCTGCTCAAACTCGAGGACAAACCTGGCATCGCCTCGCGCATCTTCGTGCCGCTGGCGGAAGCCTCGATCAATGTCGACATGATCGTGCAGAACGTGGCGGCCGATGGGCACCACACCGACATGACGTTCACCGTTCAGGCTGCGGAGCTTCCGCGTGCGCTCGAAGTGCTGAAGGCAGCCCAGGCCGACATCGGGAATTTCGACCTCATCAGCTCTGCCGACGTGGCCAAAGTTTCGGTCATCGGCATCGGCATGCGCAGCCACGCTGGTGTTGCAGCGCAAATGTTCAAAGCCCTTGCGGAGAAGGGGATCAATATCCTCGCGATCTCCACGTCTGAGATCAAGATCAGTGTGTTGATCGATGCGGCCTATGCCGAGCTTGCAGTCCGAACGTTACATACCGAGTACGGACTCGACGCGACCTGACGCAGCGCAAACGCGCGTTAAGGTCCGGCTATCGCTTTTACGGATGCATTTCCGCATTCGCGCTTAATTTGACGTATAACGGCCCCATAGCCGTCTCCCCTCCCGGAGGCGCCGGGTCCCTAATGTAAAACGGCCAACCGCTTATGCACTCGAGACGCGGCGACGAGCCCCGTGTGATGCCTTCCGAGCCGGCGCTGCGTGTCATCATGCGCCGGCTGCGCGACATCATGGCCGAGCCCGCCGACGGGCAGGAGCGGTTGGATAGGATCGTGCGGCAGATCGCAGGCGTCATGGTGGCGGACGTCTGCTCGATCTATCTCAGGCGGCAGGACGGCTCCTTGGAGCTGTTCGCGAGCGAGGGCCTCAAGCAGGCTGCCGTGCACGCGACGATGCTGAAGCGCGGCGAGGGCCTTGTTGGGCGCTGCGCGGAGATTGGCGTACCGATCAACGAGCCGGATGCGGCCAAGCACCCCGCCTTCTCCTACCGGCCGGAGACGGGCGAGGAAGTGTATCATTCCCTGCTCGCGGTGCCGATCCAGCGTAGCGGGCAGGTGCTTGGCGTGCTGGTGGTGCAGAACCAAACGGCCAAGGAATATTCCGAGGAAGACGTCGAGGTGATGCAGGCGACGGCCATGGTCGTCGCAGAGCATCTGGTCTCGGGTGCGGTCTCCGGCGTGGGGTCCGCGATCGATCTCTCGCGGCAGCTGTCGCGTGTCGTCTCGGGCGAAGCGATCTCGGACGGCATCGCGCTCGGGCACGTCTTGCTGCACGAGCCGCGCATCGTTGTCACCAAGCTGATGTCGGACGATCCGGCTCACGAGCTGCGGCGGCTCGAGGATGCTCTGCTCGAACTTAAGACCTCGCTCGACGACATGCTGAGCCATGAGATGCTGTCGGGGGCTGGCGAGCATCGTGATGTGCTCGAGGCCTATCGCATGTTCGCGCACGACCGCGGGTGGGATCGGCGGCTGCGTGAAGCTGTGCAGAGCGGGCTCACGGCGGACGCTGCCGTGGAGCGCGTCAAGAACGGTACGCGGGCGCGTATGCTGACCAAGCCGGACCCGTTCTGGCGCGAGCGTCAGCGCGACCTCGACGACCTGTCCGACCGTTTGCTGCGGATTCTGGCAGGCGTTGCCTCGGGGCCGTTGAGCCCGCAGGAGATGCCGACCGACACCATCCTTGTCGCGCGAACGATGGGGCCTGCGGAGCTGATCGACTACGATCGGACGCGCTTGCGCGGTCTCGTCATCGAGGATGGCAGCGGGCAGAGCCACGTGGCGATCGTCGCCAAGGCGCTGGGCATTCCGGCGGTCGGGCAGGCCGAGGGCATCGTCGAGCGAGTGACGGCCGGCGATGCAATTATCGTCGACGGCGTGATCGGCGAGGTGCACGTGCGGCCCTCGGCGGAGGTGGTGTCTGCCTACACCGACAAGGTGCGTTTCCGCGCGCGGCGGCAGAAGCAGTACGAAGCGTTGCGCGATCTGGCGGCGGAGACGGCGGACGGCGAGAAGATTGCGCTGCAGATCAACGCCGGTCTGCTCGCCGACATGCCGCACCTCGCGGAGTCGGGCAGCGACGGCATCGGCCTGTTCCGCACCGAGCTGATGTTCATGCTGTCGCACAGCCTGCCGCGCGTCGGCCGGCAGACGGCGGCCTATCAGGCGATCCTGGACGAGGCGCAGGGCAAGCCTGTGGTGTTTCGCTCGCTCGACATCGGCGGCGACAAGATTCTGCCCTATCTGCCGCATGTGCCGGAAGAGAACCCCGCCATCGGTTGGCGGGCGGTGCGGATGTCGCTCGACCGGCCGTCGCTATTCCGTATTCAGATCCGTGCGCTCATCCGCGCGAGTGTGGGGCGGGAGCTGCGGGTTATGATCCCGATGGTCTCGGTTGCGACCGAGATGGATCAGATCCGCGAGCTGATCGAGAAGGAGCGGCAGCTCGCGGCCGCGCGGGGCGCCAAATTGCCCGAGAAGATGCTGATCGGCGCCATGATCGAGGTGCCGAGCGTGCTGTTCGAGCTCGACGAGCTTCTGACCCGCGTCGATTTCGTATCCGTCGGCAGCAACGACCTGCTGCAGTTCCTGTTCGCGGCCGACCGCTCGAACGCGCGCGTCGTCAACCGGTTCGACTCGCTGTCGGTGGCGTCGCTGCGGGCGCTGAAGCAGTTGGCGCGGGCTTGCCGGCGTCATCAGGTACCGCTGACGCTGTGCGGCGAGATGGCTGGACGCCCGATCGAGGCCATGGCGCTGATCGGGCTTGGCTTCCGGACGCTGTCGATGGCGCCGGCTTCGATCGGGCCGGTCAAGACGATGATCCGGGCGCTCAATGCGGAGGCGATCACGACCCTGATCGACCAGTTGCTTGCCGGGCGCACCGGCAGCCTGAGAAAAGATCTCGAGGACTTTGCCGCGCACCACGGCATTGAAATATAAACGGGCAAACGCCCCTCATCCGAAGACCCATGAGCGTCATTCCGAAAGAAAAGCTGGCCCGACTGGTCGAGCGCTACGAGACCATCCAGGCCGAGCTCAACCAGGGCGCGCCGCAGGCGACCTATGTGAAGCTCACCAAGGAGCTTGCCGAGCTCGAGCCTCTGATCCGCACGGTGCGGGAACTCGAGGCCGCGGAGCAGGAGAAGCGCGATCTCGAGGCTTTGATCCGCGATCCGTCGCAGGACAAGGACATGGTCGAGATGGCGCGCGAAGAGCTCGGGCAGATCGATCCGCGCATCGAGGAGATCGAGCACCAGCTGCGCGTGCTGCTGTTGCCGAAGGATTCGGCCGACGAGAAGAGCGCCATCCTGGAGGTACGCGCCGGCACCGGCGGCGACGAGGCCGCACTGTTCGCGGCCGATCTCTATCGCATGTATCAACGCTATGCGGATTCCAAGGGCTGGAAGACGGAGATCATCTCCATGTCGGAGAACGATCTCGGCGGTTACAAGGAGATCATCGCCTCGATCACCGGCAAGGGCGTGTTCGCGCGGCTCAAATACGAGAGCGGCGTGCACCGGGTGCAGCGCATCCCGGCGACAGAGAGCGGCGGGCGCATCCATACGTCGGCGGCAACCGTCGCCGTGCTGCCCGAGGCCGAGGATATCGATATCGATATCAAGGATCAGGACATTCGCATCGATACGATGCGTGCGGGCGGCGCGGGCGGCCAGCACGTCAACAAGACGGACAGCGCCGTGCGCATCACGCATCTGCCGACGGGGCTTGTCGTGGTCTCGGCCGAGAAGTCGCAGCATCAGAACCGCAGGCTCGCCATGCAGGTGCTGCGCTCGCGACTGTTCGAGCTGGAGCGTGAGCGCGCCGACAGCCAGCGCAGCGAGGCGCGCAAGAGCCAGGTCGGCTCCGGCGATCGCTCGCAGCGCATCCGGACCTACAACTTTCCGCAGGGGCGCGTCACCGATCACCGCATCAATATGACGCTGCACTCGATCGATCGCATCATGGAAGGCGTCGGCCTCGACGAGATCATCGACCGGCTCATCGCGGAGCATCAGGCCGAGGCATTGGCGGCCATGGAAAGCCATGGCGCCTAAGGCGTACGCCGCCGGTTTGCAGCTCGCCGGCGTGTCCGTGCGCGACGCCATGGCGGCGGTTGCGCGGTCGCTCGAGGCGTCAGGCATCGATGGGGCGGTGCGCGACGCGCGGCTGTTGGTGCTCGAAGCGCTTGGGATCGCGGCGACGGATCTCCTGCGCGACCCGGAGCGGCGTCTATCAGTCGACGAGGCTGCGCGGCTCGCGGCGTTTGCGCGCCGCCGCGGCGCGCACGAGCCTGTGTCGCGGATCGTCGGTACGCGCGGCTTCTACGGGCGCACGTTCAAGATCACGCCTGCGACGCTCGATCCACGGCCTTGTACCGAGACGGTGGTCGAGGCGGCGCTCGAAATCGCCGACCGGGAGGGCTGGCGCGAAACGCCGATCCGCATTCTCGATGTCGGCACGGGCACGGGCGCGCTGCTCCTCACGCTGCTCGCGGAGCTGCCGAAGGCGACGGGCGTCGGCACGGACATCAGTGAAGCGGCCCTCGCGGTGGCGCGCGAGAACGCGAGCATGCTCGGCGTGGCGGGGCGCGCAACGTTTCTCACTCGGCGGACCCTTGACGGGATCGAGGGGACGTTCCATCTCCTGGTTTCCAACCCGCCCTACATTCCGACGCGTGAGATCGCGGCCCTCGATCTGGAGGTGCGGGAGTACGATCCTTTCACAGCGCTTGATGGCGGCGCGGATGGTCTCGATATCTATCGCGCGCTTGCGCATGGTCTTCAGAGCGCAGTCCCTGAGGGGTGGGCCGTTTTCGAGGTCGGTGCGGGGCAAGCTAAGGCAGTGGCTCAGATGCTTCGCAGTGCCGCAGGGGCCGCTGCCCCGCCAGAGATCAAGATTTGGAAGGATTTAGGGCATCACGAACGCTGTGTGGCTGTGCGGACACATTGTTAGCCATGGCGCTAAAAACTCTTGGATTTGGTCCGCAGCGGGGCTATTGTATGGGAAGAAAGTTTAGCTTCATGCGCAGCTCGTTTATGACCGCGGTTCGCCCGCTAGGCCGGCTGTCATTATTTGGCGCATGAAGTGGTGCGAGACAGGCCGATGAGTGCTGTCAGTGGTGCCGCAGATGCAGGCGCCCGGCGGCGGGCCAGAGAGCCGATCGCACTTTCGCTCCTCCCTAATGGACATGCTGCTGTCGATCGAGCACGGGAATAAAGACGGATCTGAATGGCGGACGCGGGGGTTCGCATTGCGCCGCTCACTATGAGCACGCTTTGGGCCGGAACGGGTCCGTAGCTGGTGTGGCGGGGACACTGCGCGCTGGGAAACCGGTGCAAGGCCTTCGGTGCGGCCAACGGGATTCGTTATTTGTCGACGAGCGCAACGAGGGTTTGAGCGTAAAGCTGCAACACGCGCGTGCGTGCAGGGATTTTGATTTCGCAACTTGTTGAGAATGGAGCCCATGAGGCAGGGACAGCAGAACCGCAGAGGTCGCGGCCGCAACAACAACAACAATAATAACAATCAGGGCCGCAAAGGTCAGAATCCGCTGACGCGCAGCTTCGAAAGCACGGGGCCCGACGTCAAGCTACGCGGCACGCCCGCCCATATCGCCGAGAAATACATCGCGCTTGCGCGCGACGCGCAGTCCTCGGGCGATCCGGTGCTGGCAGAGAACTATCTGCAGCACGCTGAGCACTATAACCGCATCATCATGGCCTACCGCGAGCAGCAGATGGCGCAGGGCGGCGGTGAGATGCAGAACGGCGCTGGCCGGCCGCGGCATCCCGGCTTCGGCGAGCCGGTTTCGCTCAACGACGATTTCCATGACGACGACGGCGAGTTCGGCCCGGATCAGCCGCAGCAGCCTTACGTGCCTCAGCTCCGCGAGGGTGGCAGCCACCAGTCGCGCCAGCATGAGGGCCAGCCGCGCTACGAAGGCGGGCGTTCGTTCCAGAACCGTGACCGAGATCGCGACCGGCATGGTGGCGATCGTGATCGTGGGTATGGTGACCGGGACCGGGGAGATCGCGACCGCGATAGAGACCGGGATCGGGGTGATCGCTTTGCGCGTGACCGGCCTGAGCGCCCCGAGCGCATCGAGCGTGCGGATCGCCCGGATCGTGCGCCGCAGCCCGACATCGCCGTGGAGACGCCTCGGCGTGAGCGCCAGGCGGTGCCGCATCACGAACAGCCCGAGTTCCTGCGCCGTCCGGTGCGTCGGCCACGGCGTGAGACCAGTGCCGCCGCCGAGGGCGAAGGGGCCCCGGCTCCGACGCCGGCCGTGGAAGGCAGCGGCGAGTAATAGGCTCGCTTCATAAGTCTCATTATCGACAAGGCCGCGGATGATCTCCGCGGCCTTTGTTTTGGGCTGCTGGCGTGCGTCAGGGTGGCGTGAGGGCGTCGCCGACGGCGAGGGTGCCTTCGGACGCGATCGTGGCGTAGACGCCAAAATCCTCGTGGCCGTACTCGCGTTTCAGGAAGGCGGGGATGTCCATATCGCGGTTGCCGGTTTTCGGATCGACGTTGGTCGCGGCGCATCGCGCCGTGCGCTCGACGACGTTGAGGCGAACGTGGCCGGCGGAGACCTCCCTATCGATCCAGGACAGCTCGCTCCAGGGCTCGAGGCCGTCGACGATGATGTTCGGCCGGAAGCGAATCGGATCGATGGGGCGGCCCATGACGCGCTCGAGGTCGCGCAACGTCGCGAGATTGATGATGTGAACGCAGCGCACGCCGCCTTCGGTGATGAAGTACTCCTTGCCGCCGACGATCTTGGGGCGTCCACGCATCCTGTCGCCCATGAAGGCGGCGATGAACTGCTCGAGGATCTGGCGGCCCGATGAGGCCGAGAGCTGGCCGCTCGCGACCTGACGCCCGGCGCGCAACAGCACGAGGCGCTCGGTTTCCTCCTCGAAGTGGGCTTCGAGTGCCGCGAGCCGTTCGTCGCGCATCAGAATCAGAAAGCTGATATCCGGCACGGGGCGCGGGTCTGCGGGATCGAAGCGGCTCGGGCCGTTCTCGATGGCCCAAGCGCGGTCGAAGGGAAGCGCTCCGTCCGGCTGCACTTCGGCGCGTTCGAGAGGGTCGGGCGAGAGGCCTTTGACCGGATAGCGAAAGAGTCCCGTAACCACGCCCGTCATTCCAGCTCCCTTCGGGTGACGATCGGCTTTTTGATATGGCGCAATGCGGTCCCCTTTATACGACGTTAGGCAGCCCTATATCTCGTCCAGTCGGTCGCTGCCGGGTGCCGTCTTGGGCTCGGTTGTGGCCGCAATCTGGTTCATGACGGCGCTCCGATCCGTGCCGAAAGCAGGGCGGTGGGGCGCGCTTGGAGGTTAACCCATGGATTTCGAAAGATATACCGATCGCGCCAAAGGCTTCGTGCAATCGGCACAGGGGCTCGCTCTGCGCGAGGGACACCAGCAGTTCACGACCGAGCATCTGCTCAAGGTGCTGCTCGAGGACAACGAAGGCGCCGCCTCCGGGCTGATCGCGCGTGCGGGCGGGAACGCTCAGCAGGCGCTTGAAGCGGTGGAGCGGGCGCTAGCGCGCCGGCCGAAGGTTAGCGGTGGCGGGGCGGGGCAGCTTTACCTCGCGCCTGAGTTCGCGCGCGTTTTCGATAACGCTGAGAAGATCGCCGAGAAGGCCGGTGACCGCTATGTGACGGTCGAGCGGCTCTTGCTCGCGCTGGCTCTTGAGAAGAGCTCGGAAGCGGGCCGCATCCTGTCGGAAGCGGGCGTTACGCCGGAGAAGCTCAACGCGGCGATCAACGAGATTCGCAAGGGCCGCACGGCCGATACGGCGAGCGCTGAGCAGAGCTTCGAGGCCCTGAAGCGCTATGCGCGCGACTTTACGGAGGCGGCGGCCAACGGCAAGCTCGATCCGGTCATCGGCCGTGACGAGGAGATCCGGCGCACCATCCAGGTGCTCTCGCGGCGCACGAAGAACAATCCTGTGCTGATCGGTGAGCCCGGCGTCGGCAAGACGGCGATCGTGGAAGGCTTGGCGCAGCGCATCGTGCAGGGCGACGTGCCGGAAAGCCTCAAGGATAAGAAGCTTCTGTCGCTCGACATGGGCTCGCTGATCGCTGGCGCGAAGTTCCGCGGCGAGTTTGAGGAGCGCCTGAAGAGCGTGCTCAACGAGGTGCAGGCTGAGGAAGGCCGCATCATCCTGTTCATCGACGAGCTGCACACCATCGTCGGCGCCGGTAAGGCCGAGGGTGCGATGGACGCCGGCAACTTACTGAAGCCTGCGCTCGCGCGCGGCGAGCTGCATTGCATCGGCGCGACCACGCTCGACGAGTACAAGAAGCACATCGAGAAGGATGCGGCGCTCGCGCGGCGCTTCCAGCCCGTGTTCGTGGACCAGCCCTCGGTTCAGGACACCATCTCGATCCTGCGCGGGTTGAAGGAGAAATACGAGCTGCATCACGGCGTGCGGATCACGGATTCGGCGCTCGTTTCGGCGGCGATGCTCTCCAACCGCTACATCACGGACCGCTTCCTGCCGGATAAGGCCATCGACCTTGTCGACGAGGCCGCTTCGCGCCTGCGCATGCAGGTCGACTCGAAGCCCGAGGAGCTCGATGCGATCGATCGCGACCTCATGCAGGCGAAGATCGAGCGTGAGGCGCTCAAAAAGGAAACCGATGCGGCGTCGAAAGACCGGCTCGAGAAACTCGAGGGTGTGATCGCCAACCTCGAGGAGAAGTCGCGCGCTCTGACGGAACGGTGGCAATCCGAAAAGGACAAGCTCGGCTCGGCACAGAAGGTCAAGGAAGAGCTCGACAAGGCGCGGACAGAACTCGTGCAATCGCAGCGCAAGGGCGACTACGGGCGCGCGGGTGAACTTGCGCATGCTGTCATCCCCGAGCTCGAGCGCAAGCTGAAAGCCATCGAGGAGAGCGAAGGCGCCATGGGTGTCATGGTCGAGGAGGCCGTAACGCCGGACCAGATCGCGGCGGTCGTGTCGCGCTGGACGGGCGTGCCCGTCGACAAGATGCTCGAAGGCGAGCGTGACAAGCTTCTCAAGATGGAAGAGGCGCTCGAGAAGCGCGTGATCGGCCAAAACGAGGCTGTGAAGGCCGTTGCAACCGCCGTTCGGCGTGCGCGAGCGGGCTTGCAGGATCCCAACCGTCCGATCGGGTCGTTCATGTTCCTCGGGCCGACCGGCGTCGGCAAGACGGAGCTGACCAAGGCGCTCGCGGCGTTCCTGTTCGACGACGAGACGGCAATGGTGCGCATCGACATGAGCGAATACATGGAGAAGCACTCCGTGTCGCGGCTCATCGGCGCGCCGCCGGGCTATGTCGGATACGAGGAGGGCGGCGCGCTCACCGAGGCGGTGCGGCGGCGGCCGTATCAGGTGATCCTTTTCGACGAGATCGAGAAGGCGCACCCGGACGTGTTCAACGTGTTGCTGCAGGTGCTCGACGACGGGCGCCTGACGGATGGCCAGGGCCGCACGGTCGACTTCAAGAACACGCTGATCATCATGACGTCTAACCTCGGGGCCGAGTATCTCGCCGATCCGCGGCAGCCGATGGGCTTCGGAGCCCCGGAAGACAAGGACCGGGTGATGAGCGAGGAGGAGGCGTACGGTCTCGTCATGGATGCCGTGCGACGCCATTTCCGACCCGAGTTCATCAACCGCATCGACGAGATTGTCGTGTTCCACCGTCTGCCGCGTGAGGCCATGGCGGGGATTGTCGACATCCAGATGAAGCGGCTGCAGGCGCTTCTCGCCGATCGCAAGATCGGAATCGAGCTCGACGATCAGGCGCGGACCTGGATTGCCAACAAGGGCTACGATCCGATCTACGGCGCGCGGCCTTTGAAGCGCGTGATTCAGAAAAACGTGCAGGATCCGCTCGCGGAAGAGATCCTGCGCGGGACGATCAAGGACGGCGACACGGTGCGTGTCTCGGTCAAGGACGGTGCTCTGACGTTCAATGGCGTGCAGACGAAAGCGGCGGCGTAAATCTCTGCGGTAGAAGCAATAAATCCCTCTCCCCGTGGGTAGCGGGGAGAGGGATTTTTTTATTTGCTGGCCGTCATGACCGGGGTGCGGCGCATCAGCTCGTCGATGCGGTTGCGCTCCTTCTGGAACTCCAGAAGCTCTTTGCCTGCGAGCTGACGCTCGCGCGGCACTTCGATCGAAAGCGGATTGACGAACTGGTTGTTGACCAGGATCTCGAAGTGCAAGTGCGGGCCGGACGAGAGGCCCGTGGTGCCGATGTAGCCGATGACCTGACCCTGGCGCACCTTGACGCCGGGTGATGCGCCTGGGGCGAAGCGCGACATATGGCTGTAGGCGGTCTGATAGCCGTTTGCGTGACGGATGCGGATGTAATTGCCATTGTAGCCCTTGCGGCCGGCCTCCTCGATGGTGCCGTTGGCGGCGGCCATGATCGGCGTTCCGGTGGGCGCGGCCCAATCGATGCCGGTGTGCATCTTGTACTCGCCGAGCAGCGGATGGCGGCGAGTGCCGAAACCGGAGGTGAGGCGCACGTTGTCGCCGCGAACGGGGCGTCTGTTTAGGAACTTCTTCGCGTTGTTACCGCGGGCGTCGTAGTAGTCGATCTGCCCGTCAACCGTGCGGAAGCGATAGTAGCGTCGGACCTCGTCGCCGGTGGCGATGGACGTGTACAGCAACTCGCCCGGAGGCCCTTCGGCGCCGCCTTCATCCTTCAAATCAAAGAACATCTCGCAAGTGTCTCCCGCGCGAAGACGCCGGCGGAAATCCGTCTCGTAAGCGTGGATGCGGAGGAGCTGCTGGATGGTCTCGTCGGGTACGCTCTCGGCCAGCGAGGCGTGGTAGAGCGCGGCGTAGAGGCTCGAGGTCTGCGGTGCGCCGCTGTCGCTCATGGCGAGGCGCACCAGCGTGTCATCGTCGATCGGCTTGGCGCTTGCCGTGAACTCGCCGGAGGGGCTGCGTGACACGGTGACCTTGTGGGCGTGACCCTCGTCGAAGACCGAGAAGCGTACCGGCTCCATGCGGTTTTGCGTTAGCGAGGGCTGAAGCGCGATGTGCACCTCCTGGCCAGGCAGCACGGCCTTTTCCGCGAGTACCGGCTTCATGGCCTCGATCATTTCGCGAATCTGCCAGGTGTTAGCGCCGGCGTCGGCGAGCACCTGATTCAACGTCTGGCCCTCGCGCACCGTTTTCACGACAGGCTTCAGGAGGTCGATGTCGCTCGAGCCTCCCTCGTCGCCAGCCTTGGCGAGCACAGTGGTGTTCGGCGGCACGACCTCCTCGTGACCCCCGAAGCCAAACTCGGACTCGGGTGGCGTGCTGGTGGCGAGCAGCTCGGGCTCTGCGGCGGCTTCCGTTTCGCTT